>NZ_JAQYWW010000255.1:0-3748 GCF_036322525.1 Streptomyces sp. BE20
CGCAACCTCTACGCCATCGGCGGCAACGACACCGCCGCCCGCCTCGCCGGCATCAACATCAACAAATACCTCATCGCCGTCTACGCCCTCATCGGCACCGTCGCCGCCCTCGCCGGCATCCTCCTCACCGCCCGCACCGGCAGCGGCCAACCCGTCTCCGGCAGCGAAGGCCTCGAACTCAAGGCCATCACCGCCGCCGCCCTCGGCGGCGCCGCCCTCAAAGGCGGCAAGGGCGGCATCGGCGGCACCCTCCTCGCCGTCGCCCTCCTCGGCTGCCTCGAAAACGGACTCACCGTCCAAGGCATCAACTCCTTCTGGCAGAACGTCGCCCAAGGCGCCCTCCTCGTCGCCGCCGTCGTCATCCAGCAACGCCGCAACGGCGAACGCCCCATCGGCCTCCCCGCCTGACACCACCCCACCCGACGTCCCACGAAAGGAGAGACCGTGACCCCCGCCTCGCGACCACGCTCCCGCGGACCTCCGGCCCGATGCGCCGGATCCACCGCCCCCACGGATCCCCGAAGTTCGAGCCGGACCGCGCCGCCCCTCCCCGGAGCGGCACCGAAGCCGATCACCGCTAGGTGCGTCGGCGAACCCCCACCCGTAGTTCCAAGCAACTTGGAGGACGAGTTGCGATCGTCAATCTTCCGCTCAACTGCCACAGCGACGAGCCTGTTCGTCGCCCTGGCCCTGGCCGTCGGGCTTCCCACCACCGGAACGGCCGCCACCACCGTCACCCCCGTGGCTGTCGACGGCACCGCGATGGGCGAGCGACTCGACGGCATCGGCGCCGCGTCTGCCGGAGCCAGCTCCCGACTCCTGATCGACTACCCCGAACCGCAGCGCAGCGAGGTGCTCGACTATCTGTTCAAGCCGGGCTACGGCGCTTCCCTCCAACTCCTGAAGCTGGAACTGGGTTCGGGGGCCAACTCGACGGACGGTACGGAGCCGGACCACGAGCCCGTGCAGGGCCAGGTCGACTGCGGTGTCGGCTACGAGTTCTGGCTCGCCAAGGAAGCCAAGGCGCGCAACCCGGAGATCAAGCTGGCCGGCCTCGCATGGGGCGCGCCGGGCTGGGTGGACCCGGTCTCGGCGAACGGCCAGAACTTCTGGACCTCCCGGACCATCGACTGGGAGATGAGCTGGCTGGACTGCGCCACAGCCAACGGGCTGCACATCGACTACATGGGCGGCTGGAATGAGAATGAGGGCGACGCGGCGTGGTTCGTCGACTTCCGCGCGCGGCTGGACGCGGCAGGCCACCAGGATGTGCAGCTCGTCGCCGACGACGATCTCGGCTGGGGCCCGACGATCAGCAAGATGCAGGCCAACCCGGCGTTCCGCGACGCGGTGGGCGTCATGGGCGAGCACTACAGGTGCGGCTGGATGAGCACGTCGGAGAGTTGCTCCGGGCCGGCCGAGCGCTTCGGCAAGCCAGCTTGGAACAGTGAGGGCGGCTCGCAGGACTACACCGGCGGCGCCACGCACCTGGCCAAGGAGATCAACCGCGGCTACACCGACGGCCGCATCACCGGATTCATGAACTGGTCCCCCGTGTGGTCGGCCTACCAGGGTGCACGGTTCGCCGGGTCCGGGCTGATGGTCGCCAACACCCCGTGGAGCGGTCACTACTCGGTGGGCAAGTCCGTGTGGGTCACCGCGCACACCACGCAGTTCACCAAGGTGGGATGGCGCTATCTGCCCGACGCCAGCAAGCGAATCCAGGGCGGCTCCCTGGTCACCCTGCGCGACCCGGGTACCGCGAACTGGTCCAGCGTCATCGAGACCAGCCAGGCGACGGTTCCCGAGACCCTCAACTTCACGGTCTCCGGAGGCCTGCCGGCGAACGGTGTCCTGCGGGTGCGCTCCACCGACCTGAACTCCAACGATCCCGCCCAATGGTTCACCACGGAGCCGAACGTCCAGGTCGTCAACGGTCAGGCTACGTTCACCACCCAGCCGGGCAAGCTCTACACCCTCAGCACGCTCACCACCTCGACCAAGGGCGCCGCCGTCCCGCCTGCCAACTCCGGCATGTCCCTTCCCTACACCGACGGCTTCGACTCGTACGCGCCGCGCCGCACTCCCAAGTACTACGCCGACCTGGGCGGCACGCTGGAGACCGCACAGTGCGGCGGCGGCCGAAGCGGCATGTGCCTTCGTGCGACCATGACCGATGACCCGGTCTACTGGAACAAGACGAACCGGTGGCCCAGAGGGGTGATCGGCGACCCCGGCTGGCGCAACTATACGGCTGCCACGGACGTGAACTTCGAAACGAACGGTCTCGAGGTCTGGCTCGGCGTCCGGGATACGGATCTCTCCACGAAGGGTAACTACGACGCCACCCCCGACTCCCTGCCCACCAGCTTCACGTTCGACAACCCCGACGGAATCCGGCTCGCCGTCAACCAGAGGGGCAGCTGGCAGATCAGAACGGCCTCGAGGACCGTACTGGCGCAGGGCTCCAGGCCGGCGTTCGCCCTGAACTCCTGGCACAGGCTGAGCATCACGGCCCTGGGGTCCACGATCACCGCGTCGATCGACGGTGTGCCGCTCGGTGCTCCTGTCACCGCCCCTGCCGGGACGGCGACGGCGGGCCAGGTCTCCCTCGGGGTGTCGAGTTACAACCCCGTCCAGTTCGACAACCTCACCGTCCAGCCCGGAACCGGGGTGATCGGCGCGGCGGAGAGCACGGACACCGATGTCGCCTACGCTCCGTGGAACGCGATCGATGGCAATACCTCCACCATCTGGCACTCGCGCTGGCGGCCCGCCGCCGTCCGGGGTCCGCACGACATCACCCTCCAACTCGGAGGCATCCAGCCGGTGAGCGGCGTCGGCTACCTGCCGCGGCAGGATCAGGGCAACGCCCGGATCACCCGGTACGCGGTCTCCACGAGCACCGACGGTGTGACCTTCACCCAAGTCGCCACCGGGACCTGGGCCAACGACGGGACGCTCAAGTCCGCCACCTTCCCGGCCGGACCCGCAAAGTTCGTCCGGCTCACCTCGCTGGTGGACGGCTACGGCGGGGTCTCCGCCGCTGCTGAGATCACCATCCAGTAGCCGGTCCTGTGCGGGGCCGGAGCAGTTGCTCCGGCCCCGCACAGGCATGTCACCTCACCGGTGGGGCCAAGGTCTCTCGGGGCGGGGTGCTGTGAGCTGGATACGCCGTCCACCGAGTGACCGCGGCATCTCCGCCGCGCGCCACGACCGGATACGGTCCGGTGCCCGAGGACCGCGTCGGGGTCGGACGACACCGTCTTGCGCCCGTCCGGCGGTACCGGTTCGCCGGTCACGCCCTCGGGCGGCCTCGGCTGCCGGGGGGATTGCGCCGAGTCGGCACCGGTCCCGAGTTCGCCGGGGGTCAGCTGCCGATCTCGACGGTGATGTCGTCGAGGACGAAGCTGGTCTGGTATGAGCCGTCCTCCCGGCCGGTGAACTCCAGGGTGACGCTCTGTCCGGCGTGGGCCGAGAGGTCGACCGTGCGCAGGGTGTAGCCGGCGGCCCGGTCGAGGTTCGAGTAGGCGGCGACCTCGTGGCCGTTCACCGTGACGCTCAGCCGGTCGTACCTGGCCGACGTGGTGCTCTCGGCCGAGTCGATGTGCAGCCAGTACGTCAGCGTCGCCCGGCAGCCCGCCGGGACGGCGACCGTCTGCGCGACGGTGTCCGTGTGGCCGGACCCGTAGCCGTCCAGCCAGGCCTTCCAGGAGCCGCCGTGGCTCGCCTGGCCCCGGTCGGTGTC
>NZ_JAQYWW010000256.1:0-322 GCF_036322525.1 Streptomyces sp. BE20
GGACGATGTCGTCGAGCAGGGCCCGGACGGTGGCGACGGTGGTGGCGTCGGAGATGGCCTACATCACAGCGACACATCGGAAGACCGGCGGGACGGTCACGAGGGTCCAAGGCAGTGTAGCACCCGGGGGGCGCCGGGCCGGCCCACGACCCGCCCCGCCCACCCGGCACCCCCCCCCCACCCCCACCCCCCACCCCCCCCCCCCCCCCGACCCACAAACCCCAACAACACCACAACCCCCCACCACCACCCAACCCCACCCCCCCCCCCCCAACCCAACCCACCCACCCCCCCCAAAAACCACCCCCCCCCCCCCAACCCC
>NZ_JAQYWW010000257.1:0-657 GCF_036322525.1 Streptomyces sp. BE20
CCCCGCTCGGCTACTGCTCCCCGCGCCTGCGGGGCTGTTCCCATCAAGCGGGACTGGGCGGCCAACGCCCGGGCCTGCTCCCCGCGCCTGCGGGGCTTTTCACCCGGACGGGAAGCGGACCGAGCAGATCGACGACTGCTCCCCGCGCCTGCGGGGCTGTTCCCGCCAAGGCGTGATCCGACGAGCGTCGGGTTGGCTGCTCCACGCGCCTGCTGTGAAGATCACCGTGGCCGCCGGACCAACCATAAGTGGGCAACCGAGAGCTCACAATGTGACTGGCGTTCCGACGTGTGCTCTTCCGATCGTTCCCTGACGACCGAGGACGTCTGAATCCCACTTTCGCTGCTCCCCGCGCCTGTGAAATCGCGTATCCCGGCGGCTGGTGGGGAACAGCCCCGCAGGCGCGGGGAGCAGTCGGCGGCGGGGTCGGCGGGGTGGCGGTTGGTGGGAACAGCCCCGCAGGCGCGGGGAGCAGAGTTGGTGAGCTGGGGGGTTGTCAGGGGGTGAGGGCGATCTGATCAACTTGCTGGGTATCGGGCAATTCGTGTGTTCCGGTTGATTTGGTGTGATGACGGTAATTCCGGGCCGGCAGGCTATCCGGTGCGGGAATGGTCGGCGATGAAGTGGTGTCGCCATCCACGAAGAAGGCGGGTTGCG
>NZ_JAQYWW010000258.1:0-333 GCF_036322525.1 Streptomyces sp. BE20
GGGGGGGGGGGGGGGGGGGGGGCGGGGGGGGGGGGGGGGGGGGGGGGGGGGGGGGGGGGGGGGGGGGGGGGGGGGGGGGCGGGGGGGGGGGGGCCCGCGCCCGGGCCCGCGGCCCGACGCCGCCCCCCGCGCGGACCGCGCAGAGGGCGACTGCCCACCCCCCGCCGCGCCCCCACCCCCCCGCCCGCCCCCCCCACCCCCCACCAACACAACCACCAAAAACAAAAAAACACCACAACACCAAACCCCCCCCCCCAACCAACACCCCCCCACCCCCCCCCCCCCACCACACCCCACCCCCAACACAACAAACAACAAACAAAAACTAATCAA
>NZ_JAQYWW010000259.1:0-3403 GCF_036322525.1 Streptomyces sp. BE20
CGAGCGGCCGCAATGCCTTCCCCACGAGCGGGCCGACCTCGTGGAGTGCCGACCACGTCCCCTTCGACAGTGTGCTTGGCATCGGCCACCGCGAGCGGACGATCTCCCTGTTCGACAGCCCGTACCTGGTCGAGGAGTGGAACCTTCCCGCCCCTGTGGTGCTGCGTCCTCCCCGCGCCCGCGGGGGTCAGCCGACGCCGCGTTCGGCGTCATCCTGCTCCAGCCGGTCCTCCCCGCGCCCGCGGGGGTCAGCCGCTCGGCATGGCCATCATCGGCCTGGCCGTCATGTCCTCCCCGCGCCCGCGGGGGTCAGCCGTACTGCGTCTCCCAGTCCATTCCCTGGAGGTCGTCCTCCCCGCGCCCGCGGGGGTCAGCCGCGCCATGACCGGCGCCTGTTGAGTGTTGCGGCGTCCTCCCCGCGCCCGCGGGGGTCAGCCGGTACGGCGTCATGCTCGACGCCTCCGTGGACCGTCCTCCCCGCGCCCGCGGGGGTCAGCCCTGGTCAGGAGCCCTTTCTCTGAAACCGCCAAAGTCCTCCCCGCGCCCGCGGGGGTCAGCCGCACGCCGAGCATGAACCGCACCGCATCGGCGGGTCCTCCCCGCGCCCGCGGGGGTCAGCCGGGGGGGTCCCCGGGCTTGTGCCCGGGGGACCCGTCCTCCCCGCGCCCGCGGGGGTCAGCCGAGCCTGGAGGGCACGTTGCCGTGGCTGGTGCCGTCCTCCCCGCGCCCGCGGGGGTCAGCCGGGTCAGGCACGCCGCCCGCGCGACAACAGACGGTCCTCCCCGCGCCCGCGGGGGTCAGCCGCACCCGTACACGGCCGGCCGTGACCTGCCCCGGTCCTCCCCGCGCCCGCGGGGGTCAGCCGGCCAGGGCGAGGGCGGAGCGGCGCTCGACCGGGTCCTCCCCGCGCCCGCGGGGGTCAGCCGAGGCTGCTGGCGCCGGCGCACTGGGGCATGGTGTCCTCCCCGCGCCCGCGGGGGTCAGCCGGACGCCGGGCCCGTGCGGCCGACGCCCGACGGGTCCTCCCCGCGCCCGCAGGGGTCAGCCGCGCAAGCGGCCCAACTTTGGCGAGTGGGGGTCGTCCTCCCCGCGCCCGCGGGGGTCAGCCGCACGTCGGCGGCAGGGGAGCCCCTGGAAAGGCGTCCTCCCCGCGCCCGCGGGGGTCAGCCGGCTTCGGCTGGGCGTGGTGCTCCTGGCAGGTCGTCCTCCCCGCGCCCGCGGGGGTCAGCCGCAGCCCGGCATCACCATGGCCGACATCGTCGAGTCCTCCCCGCGCCCGCGGGGGTCAGCCGACGCTCGCGGAGATCGCCGCCCTGCACGAGCGGTCCTCCCCGCGCCCGCGGGGGTCAGCCAGACACCATCGTCGTGCAGGTCCTCGACGCGGAGTCCTCCCCGCGCCCGCGGGGGTCAGCCGCAGGACTCCGGCATCGTTGGCGGGAACACACGGTCCTCCCCGCAGGTGAGGGGCGTAGAGCTGCAGGTTCGTGGCGTCGGCCTGGATGTGCTCCCCGCGCAGGCGGTCAGCCGACCTTGATCGAGCCTGTTTTTACCGGGGTGAAGTAGAGCCACGGATTCGGTCTGTTGGGGAGCCAGCGGTTCTTCGGTGAGTTTGGGAGCCAGTCGGTGTGATGGTGTGGAACATGCCGCTTTCGGAGTAATCGCGGTGGCTTGGGCTATTCGGCCGTCACGCTGTGCCTGTTGATCACGGTCCAGGTCAGGGAGACCGCTGGTGCACAGGTCACGGGAGTGGCTGTTCGAGAGGATCCGCCGGGCTCACCGCGAGCAGGGGCTGTCGGGGCGGGAGCTCGCGGTGCGGTGTCCTCCCCGCAGGCGCGGGGGTCAGCCGCACCCCACCTGCGTGTGCACCGAGCTGGACCAGTCCTCCCCGCAGGCGCGGGGGTCAGCCCGCACCCGCAACGGCGTGATCAACCTCTTCGGCCGTCCTCCCCGCAGGCGCGGGGGTCAGCCGCATGTCGGCGATCTGCCTCAGCGCTGTTGCCGGTCCTCCCCGCAGGCGCGGGGGTCAGCCGGCGTTTCGGGCGCGACTTGCCCAGGTCGAGGCGTCCTCCCCGCAGGCGCGGGGGTCAGCCGTAGATGCCCATGCCGGTGACGGCGGCGGTGGGGTCCTCCCCGCAGGCGCGGGGGTCAGCCGCGGAGCCGCCGCCCCGGCCACACCGGACAGAAGTCCTCCCCGCAGGCGCGGGGGTCAGCCGCCGGGTACGTGGTCATGGTCCCCCTACAGGGCGTCCTCCCCGCAGGCGCGGGGGTCAGCCGCCGGGCTTGGCCATCGGCACCGCGGACGCCTGGTCCTCCCCGCGCCCGCGGGGGTGATCCCACCCCGGGAGGACGGTGCCCCGCAGGCGGCCCGCTGCTCCCCGCACCTGCCGGGGGTGAGTCCTCCCCGCGCGAGCGGGGGTCAGCCGGTCAGCTCTCGCGGACGCCGGTCAGGCTGGCGGTCCTCCCCGCGCGAGCGGGGGTCAGCCGAAGGTCTTCCCGACCGCGAACATCCTCATGGCGTCCTCCCCGCGCGAGCGGGGGTCAGCCCTCAGACTTGGCGAAGACCCAGTAGTTCTCCGAGTCCTCCCCGCGCGAGCGGGGGTCAGCCGCAGTTGCGCAAGAAGCTCGCGCCCACGGCCCCGTCCTACCCGCGCGCGCGGGGGTCAGCCGTCCGCAGACCAGCCGCAGGCGAGCGGGCAACGGTCTTCCCCGCGCCCGCGAGGGTCAGCCGCGCGTTCGGCCTCTGCACCGGCCTCCTCACGGGTCCTCCCCGCGCCCGCGGGGGTCAGCCGGCCCGCATCGGACCGTTCCCCAACTCTGGTGGGGTGCTTCCCGCGCAGGCGGAGGTCAGCCACGCGGCCACCCAGGCTAGGAGCCGCCGGTCGCACTCCAGCACAGTCGTCCGCTGCCCCGGCTGGAGGCATCAGCACAACGGAATGACCTGTCGGACCCGGCCAGTATGTTGCTGACCATGACCTCCGTGAACGCCGTGAACCCCCACGCTCAGACCCACCGGCGTACCATCGGCGCCCCTGGGCCGATCTCTGAGAACGCTTTCCGCAGCTCCGCCGCCACCCTCGAGGTGATCCCCCTGTGGGCCGCACCTCACGCCACCGTCCCCTCGGCGACGTGTCGGCGCTGAGCCGGGAGAACACGTCCTCCCCGCGCCCGCGGGGGTCAGCCGGCGTAACTCCCTTGCCGCGTAGCCCGTACCGCGTCCTCCCCGCACCCGCGGGGGTCAGCCGAGGTTCGCATTCGCAGTGTTGGGGGTGGCGACGTCCTCCCCGCACCCGCGGGGGTCAGCCGGTGTGGATCGCCTCCCGCAGGATCTCGCGCAGGTCCTCCCCGCACCTGCGGGGGTCAGCCGCGGGAGGCCCGGCCTGCCGGGTGTCGGCGGTCGTCCTCC
>NZ_JAQYWW010000260.1:0-366 GCF_036322525.1 Streptomyces sp. BE20
CCGCAGGCGCGGGGGTCAGCCGCCCTCTTACGGCTACCAGTTCATCCGGCTCTTGTCCTCCCCGCAGGAGCGGTGGTCAGCCTCGCCAGACGTGTCGCCCGGACCTTCGATCGGCGTCCTCCCCGCCGGCGCGGGGGTCTGCCTGAGTGCGAGTAGTGGCGCAAGGTCTACGCGGCGTCCGCCCCGCAGGCGCGGGGGTCCGCCGCCGAGGATGCTGACGTCGACCGCGACGGGGCGGTCCTCCCCGCAGGCGCGGGGGTCAGCCGTCCCGGGCGAGGGCTTAGAGGAGCAATACCGGGACCACCCCGCAGGCTCGGGGGTCAGCCGGATTGCGAGTCGTGCCGCAAGGTCTACGCGCCCACCACC
>NZ_JAQYWW010000261.1:0-718 GCF_036322525.1 Streptomyces sp. BE20
ACGGCCGGATCCCGCCGACGGCCCAACTCGCCCCGAACGACCGAAATGACCGAACCCCAGCAACTTGCTCGAACCACCCACCACCCCGGACAACCCCCCAGCTCCCGAACTCTGCTCCCCGCGCCTGCGGGGCTGTTCCCGCGGTGTAGGTGCAGCCGGCGATGGTGAACTCCTGCTCCCCGCGCCTGCGGGGCTGTTCCCGCCTTCATCCAGGCGTACGCCGATGCCCAGCACTGCTCCCCGCGCCTGCGGGGCTGTTCCCCCCACGGCCTGTCTGTAGTCGCGCAGGTAGATCTGCTCCCCGCGCCTGCGGGGGTGAGCCGGGGTGAATGTCGGCTGCTCCCCGCGCCTGCGGGGATGTTCCCCCGCACGGTGAGTTGGTGCCGGCCTGTGGGTGCTGCTCCCCGCGCCTGCGGGGATGTTCCCGTGGCGGCCGAACGGCGCCTACGGCCCGACGGCTGCTCCCCGCGCCTGCGGGGCTGTTCCCGCGCAGACCGTACGGGAGGACCACCAGCAGGCCCGCTCCCCGCGCCTGCGGGGATGTTCCCTATCACTCTTTGGTGATAGTCCGGCCCGTGTGCTGCTCCCCGCGCCTGCGGGGATGTTCCGGCGGTCTCGTCGGCGCCGACCTCACGAAGCTCTGCTCCCCGCACCTTGGGGATGTTTCCTTGTTCCCCTGGGTGCAAGCGCCCAGGGGATCCTGCCTTATGCCTTTGAG
>NZ_JAQYWW010000262.1:0-3739 GCF_036322525.1 Streptomyces sp. BE20
CACCGCCGTCACCGGCTCGTCCCGCAGCGCTGCGGCGACCGCTTCCGCGTCCGCCACGTCACAGGCCACCGCCCGCACCTTCGCCGAAGCGAGCTCCTCGACCAGCCCGGCATCCCCACCGGAACGGGACAGCAACAGCAGATCACGAACCCCGTGCGCCTCGACCAGATGCCGGGCCACCAGACCACCGAGCGTGCCGGTCGCACCGGTCACGACGACCGTGCCGTCACCGAACTCCACCGGAGCGGACGCGGAACCCGACAGGCGCACCAGACGCGGCGCGGACACCACGCCCTCGCGCACCAGCGCCTGCGGCAGCGGATAGAACACGTCCTCGGACGCGTCCACCAGGTGGAGCCGGTCCGGGTGCTCGGCCTGCGCCGACCGCACCAGACCCCACAACGCGGCACCGTCCGCGTCGGCGATCTCCGCGCCTTCCGCACCGAACGTCCGCACCACCAGGCGCGATTCGGACCACGCCGCGTCGGCCAGCCACGCCTGAAGCAGCGCCAACAGCGCGGCAGCCCGCTCCCGGGCCGCACCCGCCGCCGTCGCATCCACCAACAGCACCGGCACCGGCACCGGCAGCGCGTCACCGAGACGCATCACCGCACCCGGCACCTCGGCCGCCACCTCCTGCGGGGCCCAGTCCACGGCGTAGAGCAGACGCTCGGCCGCCGCCGCTCCCGGGCGGACGGACGAGACCGGGCGCAGCACCAGGCCGTCGACCTCGGCGACCGGTGTGCCGGACGCGTCGGCGAGCAGCAGCCGTACGGTGTCGGCGCCTCCGGCCAG
The DNA here is from genome assembly GCF_036322525.1 of Streptomyces sp. BE20. NCBI lineage: Bacteria > Bacillati > Actinomycetota > Actinomycetes > Kitasatosporales > Streptomycetaceae > Streptomyces > Streptomyces sp. BE20. Next base: position 796 of record NZ_JAQYWW010000262.1, read on the forward strand.
GGTCAGGTGCGCCCGAAGCCGCGTACCGGCCGGCCCGAAGGACCGGAAGCCGGTGACGGCGAACGGGAGCCGGACGTCGCCGTCGGTGAACAGGCCGCCGGCGGCGATCGCGTGCAGTACCGCGTCGAACAGCGCCGGGTGCAGCGCGTACCCGGCGGTCGCGTGATCGAGCTCGACCTCGGCGAACACCTCCTCGCCGCGCTTCCAGACGCCCTTCAGACCCTGGAACGCGGGGCCGTAGGCGAGCCCGCCGGCCGCTGTCTCCGGGTAGAAACCGGAGAGGTCCAGCGGGTCGGCGCCGGTCGGCGGCCAGGAGACCAGGTCCACCTCGGCGGGCGACCGCTCGTCCGCGGCGGCCAGCACGCCCGTGGCGTGCGTCGTCCAGGGGTCGTCGTCCTCGGCGCGGGCGTGCACCGACAGCGCGCGCCGGCCGTCGGCGTCGGGCGCGGCGACGGTGGCGCGGAGCTGGACACCACCGCGCTCGGGCAGCGGCAGCGGAGCCTGCAGCAGCAGTTCCTCCACGACCGGGGCACCGGCTCGCTCGCCGGCCGCGCGGGCCATCTCGGCCAGCGCGGTCCCCGGTACCAGCGGACTGCCCTGCACGACGTGGTCGGCCAGCCACGGGTGGGTGCGCAACGACAGCAGGCCGGTGAGCAGCGTCGTCGCCGCGTCGGGGGCCTCGACGGCCGCTCCGAGCAGCGGGTGGCCGGTCTCGGCCAGCCCGAGGCCGATCGCGTCGCGGCTCGCGCCGGTCCGCGGCCGGGGCCAGTAGCGCCGGCGCTGGAAGGGGTAGGTGGGCAGCTCGACCCGGGGGGCGCCGGTGCCGTCGAACACGGCGGGCCAGTCGACCCGCTGGCCCCGTACGTACAGCTCGGCCAGCGCCGTCAGCAGCACGGCGGGCTCGTCCCGGTCCCTGCGCAGTCCGGCCACCGCCACGGCCTCCGGGCAGAGCACGCCCGCCAGGACGGCGAGCACGCTGTCCGGGCCGAGTTCCAGGATCCGGTCCGCGCCCAGGGCCACGGCCGCGTCGGCGAAGCGGACCGGGCGGCGGACCTGGTCGACCCAGTACTCGGGGTCCGACCACTGACCGGGCGTCACCGGAGTGCCGGTCACCGTCGAGACGGCGGGGACCGCCGGGTCGACGAGGCCGACCGTCTCCACGACCGTGCGGAACTCCGCCAGCATCGGCTCCATCAGCCGGGAGTGGAACGCGTGGCTGGTCCGCAGGCGGGACGTCTTCCAGCCCCGCTCGGCCACCAGCTCGGCGATCGCCACGATGTCGTCCTCGGCACCGGAGACGACCACCGCGTCCGGCCCGTTGACCGCCGCCAGGTCGATGTCCGGGAACGCCTCCCGCACCTCGCCCTCCGACGCCCCGACCGCCAGCATCGCGCCGCCCGGGGGCAGCGCCTGCATCAACCGGCCCCGCGCCACCACCAGCTTCGCCGCATCCTTCAGCGTGAGGACCCCGGCGGCGTACGCGGCCGTGATCTCACCGACCGAGTGACCCGCCACGACATCCGGCGTGACACCCCACGAGCGGACCAGCGCCAACAGCGCCACCTCCACCGCGAAGATCGCGGGCTGCGCCCAGCCGGTCAGGTCCAGCCGCTCCCGGTCCTCCAGGACCTCGTGCAGCGGGAGGCCGAGCGCGGCGCACACCTCGTCGAAGGACGCGGCGAACACCGGGAACGCCTCGGACAACTCGCGACCCATGCCGACCCGCTGCGACCCCTGACCGGTGAACACCACCGCCAGCCGGCCGTGCCCGGCGACCCCGGTCAGCGGGTGGGATCCGGCGGCCACCGCCGCCAGGCCCTCGTCCAGTGCAGCCTGGTCGGCGGCCACGACGACCGCGCGGTGCCGCAGCGCCGCGCGCCGGGTCAGCGCCCGGGCCAGGCCCGTGACCGGTGCGTCCAGTCCGTAGAGCTGTTCGGCCTGGGCACGCAGCCCGGCCTCGTCGGCGGCGGTGAGGACGACGGGGGCCGCCGGCCGTGCACGCAGCGGCAACTCGTCCGACCCGGTGGCCGGTTCGGTGAGCGGCACGCCTTCGAGGATGACGTGGGCGTTGGTGCCGCTGATGCCGAACGAGGATACCCCGGCCCGGCGCGGCCGGTCGGTCGCGGGCCACTCGCGGGCCTCGGTCAGCAGCTCGACCGCACCGGCCGACCAGTCGACCTGGGACGACGGCTCGTCCACGTGCAGCGTGCCGGGCAGCACGCCGTGCCTCATCGACTGCACCATCTTGATGATGCCCGCGACACCGGCCGCCGCCTGCGTGTGCCCGAGGTTCGACTTCACCGAACCCAGCCACAGCGGCTCGCCGGAGCGGTCGCGCCCGTACGTCGCCAGGAGGGCCTGGGCCTCGATCGGGTCGCCCAGCGGCGTGCCCGTCCCGTGCGCCTCCACCACGTCGACGTCGCCGGCGTCGAGCCGTGCGTTGGCCAGCGCCTGACGGATCACCCGCTGCTGCGACGGGCCGTTGGGCGCGGTCAGACCGTTCGACGCACCGTCCTGGTTCACCGCACTGCCCCGCACCACCGCCAGGACGGGGTGGCCCAGGCGCTCGGCATCGGCCAGCCGCTCCACGAGCAGCATGCCGACACCCTCGCCCCAGCCGGTGCCGTCGGCGCCGTCCGCGAACGACTTGCACCGGCCGTCGGCCGCGAGACCGCGCTGCCGCGAGAACCCGACGAAGGTGTTCGGGGTACCCATGACGGTCACGCCGCCGGCCAGCGCCGCGTCACACTCCCCGCTGCGCAGCGCCTGCACCGCCAGGTGCAGAGCGACCAACGAGGACGAACACGCCGTGTCGACCGTGACCGCCGGACCCTCCAGACCGAAGGTGTACGACACCCGGCCCGACGCGATGCTCCCGCCGGTGCCCATGAAGCCCTCGGCACTGTCGTCCGAGGCCCCCAGCACCATCGAGTAGTCGTTGTAC
>NZ_JAQYWW010000263.1:0-324 GCF_036322525.1 Streptomyces sp. BE20
ACCCGAGCCAGAGCGGGTCGCCGCCGTCCCGGTCCCGCCCGTACGTCGCCAGCAGCGCCTCGGCCTCGATCGGGTCGCCGAGTGTCGTGCCGGTGCCGTGCGCCTCGACGGCGTCGACGTCCCGCGGCGTCAGACCGGCGTTCGCCAGCGCCTGGCGGATGACGCGCTGCTGCGACGGGCCGTGGGGGGCGGTGAGGCCGTTCGAGGCACCGTCCTGGTTCACGGCGGTGCCCCGGACGACCGCGAGCACGCGGTGGCCGAGGCGCCGGGCGTCGGAGAGCCGCTCGACGAGCACCATGCCGACGCCCTCGCCCCAGCCGGTGC
>NZ_JAQYWW010000264.1:0-19526 GCF_036322525.1 Streptomyces sp. BE20
GGTGGCGAGTGAGTGGGCGATGTCGGTGGGGTGCCCGTCGAGGGTCAGTAGTTGTGCGGCCTGGTCGCGCAGGGCTTCGGGGGAGCGGGCGGACAGCAGCCAGGGGACGACCGGGTCCGCGTCGTGCTCCGGTTCCGTGGGGTCCGGTTCCGCAGGCTCGTTCTCGTGGGCCTGTTCGAGGACGACGTGGGCGTTGGTGCCGCTCACGCCGAAGGAGGAGACGCCGGCCCGGCGCGGCCGCCCGTCCTCGGTCTCCCAGGCACGGGCCTGCGTCAGCAGCTCCACCGCCCCCGCCGACCAGTCGATATGCGGCGACGGGCCGTCCACGTGCAGGCTCTTGGGCAGTACCCCGTGCCGCATCGCCAGGACCGTCTTGATTACCCCGCCGACCCCGGCGGCGGCCGAGGTGTGCCCGATGTTGGACTTCAGCGAGCCCAGCCAGAGCGGCCGGCCCTCGGGCCGGTCCTGGCCGTAGGTGGCCAGCAGCGCCTGGGCCTCGATCGGGTCGCCGAGCCGCGTGCCGGTGCCGTGCCCCTCCACCGCGTCGACCTCGGCGGCCCGCAGGCCGGCGTCGGCCAGTGCCGCGCGGATCACCCGCTGCTGGGAGGGGCCGTTGGGGGCGGTCAGGCCGTTGCTCGCACCGTCCTGGTTGACGGCCGTGCCCCGGACCACGGCGAGCACGGGGTGCCCCAGCCGCCGCGCGTCGCTGAGCCGCTCCAGCAGCAGGATGCCCGCGCCCTCGCCGAAGCCCGTCCCGTCGGCGGCGGCCGCGTACGGCTTGCACCGCCCGTCCGGCGCGAGCCCGCCCTGCCGGCTGAACTCGACGAACAGCTCCGGGCTGGACATCACGGTCACGCCGCCCGCCAGCGCCAGGTCGCACTCCCCGTGCCGCAGGGACCGGGCGGCCAGGTGGAGGGCGACCAGCGAGGACGAGCAGGCGGTGTCCACCGTGACGGCGGGGCCCTCCAGGCCGAAGACGTACGCCAGCCGGCCGGACACGATGCTGCCCGAGTTGCCGGTGCCGAGGAAGCCCTCGACCTCCTCCGGGATGTGCGGCAGCAGCCGGGCCGCGTAGTCCTGCTGCATCAGGCCGACGAAGACACCGGCCGACGCACCGGCCAGCCCGGTCGGGTCGATGCCGGCCCGTTCGAAGGCCTCCCAGGTGATCTCCAGGAGCAGCCGCTGCTGCGGGTCCATCGCCACGGCCTCGCGCGGCGAGATGCCGAAGAACTCCGCGTCGAAGCCGCCGACGGCGTCCAGGAAACCGCCCTCCCGGGCGTAGGAGGTGCCGCGGTGCTCGGGGTCGGGATCGTAGAGCGCCTCCAGGTCCCAGCCGCGGTCGGCCGGGAACGGTCCGACGCCGTCGGCGCCCTCGGCGACCAGCCGCCACAGCTCGTCCGGGGTGCGCACGCCGCCCGGGAAACGGCAGCCCATCGCGACGATCGCGATCGGGTCGTCGCCGGTGGCCGCGGTCGCGCCGGTCCCGCGGGCCCGGCCTGCCGCCGGGGCCCCGGCCGCGCCGTCCTGGGCGCCGAAGAGCTCGGCCCGCAGGTGCCGTGCGAGCACGGTCGGCGACGGGTGGTCGAAGACCAGCGTGGCGGGCAGCCGCAGGCCGGTCGCCAGGTTCAGCCGGTTGCGCAGCTCGACGGCGGCGAGCGAGTCGAAGCCCAGGTCGCGGAAGGCCCGGCCGGCCTCCACCGCCTCCGGCGAGGCGTGGCCGAGCACGGCCGCCACCTGGGAGCGGATCAGGGCCAGCAGCGCGGGCTCCCGCTCGGCCGCGGGCAGCGCGCCCAGCGGGCCGCCCGGCGTGCCGTCGGGCGCCGCGCGGGTGGCCGAGCGCCGCAGCGGCCCGCGCACCAGGGCGCGCAGCAGGCCGGGGACGGGGCGGGTCTCGGCGTCGGCCCGCAACGCCGCCAGGTCCAGCCGGATCGGGACCAGGGCGGGCCGGTCGACGGCGAGCGCCGCGTCCAGCAGCGCCAGGCCCTGCGCGGTGGTGAGCGCGGGCATCCCGGAGCGGGCCAGCCTGCGCTCGCCCTCCTCGTCCAGCACGCCGGTCAGCGCGCTGCGCTGGGCCCAGAGCGTCCAGGCCAGCGACTGCCCGGCCAGGCCGCGGGCCCGCCGGTGCTGCGCGAGGGCGTCCAGGACGGCGTTCGCCGCCGCGTAGTTGGCCTGCCCGGGGCCGCCGAAGACGCCGGCCGCCGAGGAGAACAGCACGAACGCGGCCAGTGGCTGACCGGCGGTCAGCTCGTGCAGGTGCAGGGCCGCCTCGGCCTTGGGCGCGAGGACGGCGTCCAGACGCTCCGGGGTCAGCGCGGTGAGCACGCCGTCGTCCAGCGCGCCCGCGGCGTGCACCACGGCGGTCAGCGGGTGCGCGGCCGGGACGTCGGCCAGCAGCGCGGCCAGCGCCGCGCGGTCGCCGACGTCGCACGCCGACACCGTGACGGCGGCGCCCGCCCCGGCGAGTTCGGCGGCCAGTTCGGCGGCGCTCGGGGCGGTGGGCCCCTGACGGCCGGCCAGCAGCAGGTGCCGCACGCCGTGCGCGCGCACCAGGTGCCGGGCGACCTCGGCGCCCAGCGTGCCGGTGCCACCGGTGATCAGCACGGTGCCGTCCGGGTCCAGGGCCGCGGGCGGGCCGTCGGGCGCCGGGATCCGGGCCAGCCGGGGCGCGCGCAGCAGGCCGTCGCGCACCGCGAGCTGGTCCTCGGCGTTCGGCGCGCCGAACGCGGCGGCCGCCGCCGGGAGCAGCGCGGACGCGTCCGCGGGCAGGTCCAGCAGACCGAACCGGCCGGGGTGTTCGGCCAGCGCCGAACGCACCAGGCCCCAGACGCCGCTGTGCGCGAGGTCGGGGACGTCCTCGTCCGGGCCGGTGGCCACCGCCCCGTCGGTCACCAGGACGAGGCGGGAGCCGGTGAACCGCTCGTCCGACAGCCACCCCTGCAGCAGGCCGAGCGCGCGGTGCGCCGACTCGCGGACGCTCGCCGCGCCGCCGACCCGCACCAGCACCACCGGCGGGGCGTCGGTGAGCCCCGGGAGGTCGTCCGGTGCGTCGAGCAGGGTCCACCGGGCGGTGTCGGCGGGGGCGCCGGCCTCGACGGGGACCCACTCCAGGCCGAACAGCGACTCGTTCCCCCGGGGGGTGCCCGGCGCGCCGTCGGCCGGGGCCGGGCGCAGCACCAGCGCGTCCACCGTGGCGACCGGCCGCCCGGCCGGGTCGGCGGCGGCCAGCGCCAGGGTGTTCTCACCGGTCGGGGTCAGCCGCAGCCGCAGCGCCGCGGCGCCCGAGGCGTGCAGGGTCACGCCGGTCCAGCTGAACGGCATCCGCCCCTCGGCCGCCGGGCCCAGCCCGGTGGCGTGCAGGGCCGCGTCCAGCAGCGCCGGGTGCAGTCCGTAGCGGCCCGCCTCGCCCTGCTGACCGGCGCTCAGCTCGGCCTGCGCGAACAGCTCCCCGCCGCGCTGCCAGGCCGCCGTCAGCCCCTGGAACGCCGGGCCGTAGCCGAAGCCGGCCGCGGCGAAGCGCGGGTACATCCCGGTCAGGTCGAGCGGGACGGCGCCGGCCGGCGGCCACTGGTCCAGCTCCTCGCCCTCGCGGACCGCCTCGGCCGCGGACGGCGAGCCCAGCAGTCCCTCGGCGTGCCGCACCCAGGCCGCCTCCGGGTCCGCCTCGGGGGACTGCGCGTGCAGCGTGACGGGCCGCTCGCCGCGACCGTCCGGCGGGCCGACCGTCAGCCGCAGCCGCACGCCGCCCCGCTCGGGCAGCACCAGCGGCGCACCGAGGGTGAACTCCCGCACGACCGGGCAGCCGACCTGGTCGCCGGCCCGGACCGCGAGGTCCAGGAACGCCGTTCCGGGCAGCAGCACCGAGCCGCGGACGGCGTGGTCGGCCAGCCACGGGTGGGTGCGCAGCGAGAGCGAGCCGGTGAAGACCACGCTGTCCTGGTCGGCGAGCGTCACCATGGCGCCCAGCAGCGGGTGCCCGGCAGTCTCCAGGCCCGCCGCCGCCAGGTCGCCGGGCGCCGCCGAGGCGTCGTCCAGCCAGTAGTCCTCGCGCTGGAAGGCGTAGGTCGGCAGCTCCACCGGCGCCGCCGGGCGACCGCCGAAGACGGCGTCCCAGTCGATCGGCACCCCGCGCAGCTGGAGTTCCCCCAGCGAGGCGAGCAACCGGGCCGGGCCGCCCTCGCCGCGGCGCAGCGTGCCCAGCACGCAGGCGTCCGCGCCGGCCGCCTCCGCGCTGTCCTGGATCGCGGGGGTGAGCACCGGGTGCGGGCCGGCCTCCAGGAAGACCTGGTAGCCGTCGGCCAGCAGGGCCCCGGTGGCGGCCTCGAACTCCACGGTGCGGCGCAGGTTGCGGTACCAGTACGCGGCGTCCAGCCCGGCGGTGTCCAGCGGGGCGCCGGTGACGGAGGAGTAGAACGGCACCCGGCCCGCCCGCGGCGTGATGCCCGCCAGCTCGCGCAGCAGCTCCTGCTCGACGGCGGCGACCTGCGGGCCGTGCGAGGCGTAGTCCACCGGGACGTCCCTCGCCCGCTCGCCCGCGGCGGTCAGCTCGGCCGTCAGCTCGGCGAGCGCCTGCGGCTCGCCGGACACCACGACGGCGGACGGCCCGTTCACCGCGGCCAGCGCCAGGCGCTCGCCCCACGGCGCGATCCGGGCCCGGACCTGCTCGGCCGGCAGCGCGACGGAGAGCATCCCGCCCTGCCCGGCGAGCGCCCGCAGTGCCCGGCTGCGCAGTGCGACCACCTTGGCGCCGTCCTCCAGGCTCAGCGCGCCGGCGACGACGGCGGCGGCGATCTCGCCCTGGCTGTGGCCGACGACCGCGGCCGGTTCGACGCCGTAGGACGCCCAGACGGCGGCCAGGGAGACCATCACCGCGAAGAGCAGCGGCTGCACCTCCTCCACCCGCTCGACCGGCTCGCCCGAGCGCAGCAGCTCCACCGGGGAGCGCTCCGACCACGGGGCGAGCGCCGCCGCGCAGTCGGCCATCCGCCGGGCGAAGACCGGTTCGCGGTCGAGGAGTTCGATCGCCATGCCGGCCCACTGCGTGCCCTGTCCGGGGAACACCATGGCCAGCGCGCCGCCGGTCCCCGCCCGGCCGCGCAGCAGTCCGGGCGCCTCCTCGTCGGCGGCCAGCGCCGCGAGCCGCTCCAGGAAGCCGTCCCGGTCCTCCGCGACCAGCACCGCGCGGTGGTCCAGGGCGGTGCGGGTGGTGGCCAGCGCGTGCCCGACCTCCGCCGGGCTCGCGTCGGGACGCTCCAGCAGGTGTGCGCGCAGCCGCTCGGCCTGGGCGCGCAGCGCGGGCGCGGTGTGGCCGGAGAGCACCCAGGGCAGCGGGCCGCGGGTGCGCGGCGCCGGGCCGTCGGCGTGCGGGCCGTCCGCGTGCGGGTCCAAAGCCGGGTCCGCGTCCGGGGCGGGCGTTTCGAGCGGCGGGGCGGCCTCCAGGACGACGTGCCCGTTGGTCCCGCTGACGCCGAAGGACGAGACCGCCGACCGCCGGGGCCGGCCGGTCTCGGGCCAGTCCCGCGCCTCGGTCACCAGCTCGACGGCGCCGGCCTCCCAGTCGACCTGCTCGGTGCGCCGCTCGGCGTGCAGGGTCGGCGGGACGATGCCGTGCCGCATCGCCAGCACCATCTTGATCACCCCGCCGACGCCCGCCGCGGCCTGGGTGTGGCCGATGTTGGACTTCAGCGAGCCCAGCAGCAGCGGCCGGTCCGCCGGGCGGTCCTGCCCGTAGGTGGCAAGTAGCGCCTGGGCCTCGATCGGGTCGCCCAGCGGCGTGCCGGTGCCGTGCGCCTCGACCACGTCGACGTCGGCGACGCCCAGCCGTGCGGCGGCCAGCGCCTGGCGGATCACCCGCTGCTGGGCCGGGCCGTTGGGCGCGGACAGCCGGCTGCTGGCGCCGTCCTGGTTGACGGCGGTGCCCCGGACGACGGCGAGCACCGGGTGCCCGTTGCGGCGCGCCTCGCTGAGGCGCTCCAGCAGCAGCAGTCCGACGCCCTCGCCCCAACCGGTGCCGTCCGCGTCCGCCGAGAAGGACTTGCTGCGGCCGTCGGCGGCCATCCCGCCCTGCCGGCTCATCTCCACGAACGGCACCGGGGTGGACATCACCATCGCGCCGCCGGCCAGCGCCAGCGCGCACTCGCCGGAGCGCAGCGCCTGCGCGGCCAGGTGGATGGCCACCAGCGAGGAGGAGCAGGCGGTGTCCACGCTGAGCGTGGGGCCCTCCAGGCCGAAGGTGTAGGCCATCCGGCCGGAGGCGACGCTGTCGGAGCTGCCGTTGCCCAGGTAGCCGGCGACGTCCTCGGGCACCCGGCGCAGCCGCACCGCGTAGTCCTGGTACATCACGCCGAGGAAGACGCCGGTGCGGCTGCCGCGCAGCGTGCGGGCGTCGATCCCGGCGCGCTCGAAGGCCTCCCAGCCGGTCTCCAGCAGCAGCCGCTGCTGCGGGTCCATGGCCAGCGCCTCGCGCGGCGAGATGCCGAAGAGGCCGGGGTCGAAGGCGCCGACCCCGCTCAGGAAGCCGCCCTCGTCGGCGTAGCTGGTGTCCGGCCGTCCGCGGTCCTTGTCGACCAGCGCGTCCAGGTCCCAGCCGCGGTCGGCCGGGAACGGGGTGACGGCGTCGACACCGCCGGCGACCAGCTCCCAGAGCTCCTCGGGCGAGGTGACCCCGCCGGGGTAGCGGCAGCTCATCGCGACGACGGCGATCGGCTCGTGGTCCTTGGCCTCGACCTCCTGCAGTCGCTGGCGGGTGCGGTGCAGGTCGGTCGCGACACGCTTGAGGTAGTCGCGCAGCTTGTCGTCATTCACCGGTGGTCACCTTCGTCAGCGGGTTGCGGGGGTGCGGGGCACGCGGGTCCGGCGGCGTGTCCGTCATGACAGCCCCAGCTCGTTCTCGATGAAGTCGAAGAGGTCGTCGTCGCCGGCTGTGGCCATCCGTTCCTCCAGGCCGTCCGCCGGGCCGCCGGAGGCGTCCGGGGCGACCCGGGAGAGCAGGGCCTGGAGCCGCCCGGCCAGCGCCGGGTCCAGCGGGTCGGCGGCCAGCGCCTGTTCCAGCCGTTCCAGTTCGGCCAGCCCGGCGACCTGCGGCTCGGCGGGCGCCGGGACCAGCTGCTCGCCGAGGTGCGCGGCGATCGCGGTCGTGCTCGGGTGGTCGAAGAGCAGGGTGGCGGGCAGCCGCAGGCCGGTGGCCGCGCGCAGCCGGTTGCGCAGTTCGACGGCGGTCAGCGAGTCGAAGCCGAGTTCCAGGAGGCCGCGGTCGGCCGACACGCTCTCCTGCGGGGAGAAGCCCAGGATCAGGCCGACGTGCGAGCGGACCAGCTCCAGCAGCACCCGGGCCCGCTGCGGCTCGCCGAGTCCGGCCAGCCGGTGCAGCAGGGCCTGCGGCGCGTCCGCGGCGGCCGCTCCGGCCGCCGCCGCCTCGCGCCGGGCCGGCGCCCGGACCAGGCCGCGCAGCAGGGCGGGGACGCCGCCGGTGCCCGCCTGCGCGGCGATCGCCCGGGTGTCCAGCCGGACCGGCAGCACCATCGCCTCGTCCACGCCGTGCGCCGCGTCGAACAGTTCCAGGCCCTCCCGCGGGGCGAAGGCGACGATCCCGCCGCGCGCGATCCGCCGCAGGTCGGCCTCGTCCAGGCCGCCGGTCATGCCGGTGCTGTTCGCCCACAGGCCCCAGGCCAGCGAGCCGGCGGTCAGCCCCCGGGCCCGGCGGCGCTGCGCCAGGCCGTCGAGGAAGGCGTTGGCCGCCGCGTAGTTGCCCTGGCCCATGCCGCCGAAGACGCCGGCCAGTGAGGAGAAGAGCAGGAACGCGGAGAGCTTGGTCCCTTCCGTCAGCTCGTGCAGGTGGACGGCCGCGTCGACCTTGGGGCGCAGCGCGGTGTCGAGCTGTTCGGGCGTCATCTCGGCGACCAGGCCGTCGGCCAGCACGCCCGCGGCGTGCACCACGGCGGTCAGCGGGTGCTCGGCCGGCAGGCCGTCCAGCAGGGCGGCCAGCGCCTGCCGGTCGGCGGCGTCGCAGGCGGCCACCTCGACCAGTGCGCCGAGCCGGGTCAGTTCGTCGCGCAGCTCCGGGGCGCCCTCGGCCAGCAGGCCGCTGCGGCTGGTCAGCACCAGGTGCCGCACGCCGTGCTCGGTCACCAGGTGACGGGCGACATGGGCGCCGATCGCGCCGGTGCCACCGGTGACCAGTACCGTGCCCTCGGGATCCCAGGCCGGCGTGGCCGGGTCCTCGGCGCGCGGCACCCGGGCCAGCCGGGGTACGAAGGCCGCGCCGTCGCGCAGTGCGACCTGCGGCTCGCCGCTCGCCAGCGCTGCGCCCAGTGCCGCCCGGGAGGAGGGCAGGTCGTCGAGGTCCAGCAGGACGAACCGGCCGGGGTTCTCGGTCTGCGCCGAGCGCAGCAGGCCCCAGACGGCGGCCTGCGCGAGGTCGGTGACGTCGTCGCCGGGCTGCGTCGCGACGGCCCCCTCGGTGACCAGCGCCAGGGTGCTGCCGGCCAGCCGGTCCTCGGCCAGCCAGTCGCGGACCGTCTCCAGCGCGTGCCCGGTGGCCGCCCGCACGGCGTCGGCCAGTGGCCCGGTGCCCTCCTGTCCGCAGCGGGCCAGCACCAGTGCGGGCACCGGCCCGTCGGCGGCGAGCAGGTCGGCGACGCGCCCGCCGGCCGGCAGCTCGGTCCAGGTCGCTGCGTCGGTGTCCGGCAGGGCCGGCCGCCTCCACTCGACCCGGTACAGCTCCTCGTGGAGGGCGGTGCGGGCCGGGCGCACCTGGTCGGCGGAGACCGGGCGCAGCACCAGCGACTCGGCCGAGGCGACCGGACGCCCGGTGCTGTCGGCGACCAGCACGGCCACCGAGTCGCGCCCGGTGGGCGTCAGCCGCAGCCGGACCGACGCCGCGCCCCGGGCGTGCAGGGCGACGCCGGTCCAGGAGAACGGCAGCCATCCCTGGCTCTCGCCCTCGGGCCCGGTGCCCGGCAGGACGTCGAAGACCAGTGCGTGCAGGGCGGCGTCCAGCAGCGCGGGGTGCAGGCCGTAGCGGCCGGCCTCGCCGCGCGGGCCGTCCGGCAGCTCGGCCTCGGCGAACACCTGCTCGCCGAGGCGCCAGGCCGCGCGCAGGCCCTGGAACGCCGGGCCGTAGCCGAAGCCGCCGGCGGCGAACCGCTCGTACAGGCCGTCGACGGGCAGCGGGACGGCGCCGGCCGGCGGCCACTGCACGAGGTCGTCGGGCTCGGCGGGCGCGGCCGGGGCGAGCAGGCCGTCGGCGTGCCGGGTCCACTCCTCCTCGGGGCCGTCCTCCGGCCGGGCGTACACCGTCAGGCTCCGGGCGCCGGACGGCTCGGGGGCGCCGATCAGGAGCTGGAGCACCGTTCCGCCGGTGGCGGAGAGCACCAGGGGGGCCTGCAGGGTCAGTTCCTCGACCTGCCCGCAGTCCGCCTGGTCGGCGGCCCGCACGGCCAGTTCCAGGAAGCCGGTGGCGGGGAAGAGCACGCCGTCGAAGACCCGGTGGTCGGCCAGCCACGGCTGGGTCCGGCAGGAGAGCCGGGTGGTGAACAGGAAGCCCTCGCCGCCGGCCAGTTCGACCGCCGCGCCGAGCAGCGGGTGGTCCACCGCCAGCAGCCCGGCCGACGGCAGGTCGGCCTCGGGGGCGGTCGCCTCCAGCCAGTAGCGCCGGTGCTGGAAGGCGTAGGTGGGCAGGCCGGCGGCCTCGCGCGGGGCGGTCGGCGGGAAGCGGCGGCTCCAGTCCACCGGTGTGCCGTGGGCGTGCAACCGGGCCAGCGCGGCGGTCAGTGCCGTCTCCTCGGGCTGGTCGCGGCGCAGCAGCGGAACCAGCAGCGCGCCGGGTGACCGCTCGGCCAGGCAGTCCTGGCCGAGCCCGGTCAGTGAGCCGTCCGGACCCAGTTCGAGGTAGCGGTCGACGCCGGCCGCCTCCAGGCGGTCGATGCCGGCCCGGAACTCGACCGTGCCGCGCACCTGGTCGACCCAGTGCTCGGGGGAGGCCAGCTGTTCGGCGGTGGCGAGGGCCCCGGTCCGGTTGGCGACCAGCGGGATCCGCGGCGGGCGGAACTCCAGGGTGCTCGCCACCGCGCGGAACTCGGCCAGCATCCCGTCCATGTGCGGGGAGTGGAAGGCGTGGCTGACCCGCAGCCGGCGCGAGCGCCGGCCCAGGGCCTCCCAGTGCGCGGCGAGTTCCGCCACCGCCCGCGGGTCGCCGGAGACAACGGTCGAGGCCGGGCCGTTGACGGCGGCCAGGGAGAGGACGTCGGCCCGCTCGGCGAGCATCGGTGCCAGCTCCTCGGCCGAGACGGTCAGCGCCACCATCGCGCCGCCGGCCGGCATCGCCTGCATCAGCCGTCCGCGGGCCGCCACCAGGGCGGCCGCGTCGGGCAGTGAGAGCACCCCGGCGACATGGGCGGCGGTGAGCTCGCCGATCGAGTGGCCGAGCAGGTAGTCGGGGGTGATGCCCCAGTGCCCGGCCAGCTCGAACAGCGCGGTGCCGAGCGCGAACAGGGCCGGCTGGGTGTACTCGGTGCGGGCCAGGGCCTCGCCGTCCGCGATCACCTCGTGCAGCGGGCGTTCCAGCAGCGGGTCCAGTGCGGCGCAGACCCGGTCGAAGGCGTCCGCGAAGACCGGCTGGGAGCGGTAGAGCTCCAGGCCCATGCCGGGCCGCTGACTGCCCTGTCCGGAGAACAGGAAGGCGGTCCTGCCGGGCCGGCCGGCGGTGCCGGTGACCACGCCGGGGTGCTCGGTGCCGGCGGCCAGCGCGGCCAGTGCCCCGGCGCGCGCGGCACGGTCGGCGCCGAGCAGCACGGCGCGGTGCTCGAAGCCCGCCCGGCCGGCGGCCAGCGCGGCGCCCGGGTCCCGGTCCGGTCCGGTCCGTTCGTGCTCCAGCAGCCGGGCGGCCTGCCCGCGCAGCGCCTCGGGGGTCCGGGCCGACAGCAGCCACGGTCCCCCGGCGGGCGCCGACGGCTCCGCCGCCTCGGCCGGGACGTGCTCCAGCACGGTGTGCGCGTTGGTGCCGCTGACACCGAAGGAGGAGATACCGGCCCGGCGCGGGTGGTCGGTGGCGGGCCACGCGGTGTGCTCGGTGAGCAGTTCCACGGCGCCCGCGGTCCAGTCGATGAACGGCGAGGGCCGGTCGACGTTCAGGGTGCCGGGCAGGATCCCGTGCTGCATCGCCAGCACCATCTTGATCACGCCCGCGATGCCGGCGGCGGCCTGGCTGTGGCCGATGTTGGACTTCAACGAGCCCAGCAGCAGGGGGCGTTCGTCCCCGCGCTGCTGTCCGTAGGTGGCCAGCAGGGCCTGCGCCTCGATCGGGTCACCCAGCTTGGTGCCGGTGCCGTGCGCCTCCACCGCGTCGACCTCGGCGGCGGACAGGCCCGCCGAGGCCAGCGCCTGGCGGATCACCCGCTGCTGCGAGGGGCCGTTGGGGGCGGTCAGGCCGTTGCTGGCGCCGTCCTGGTTGACCGCCGAGCCGCGGACCAGGGCGAGCACCGGGTGGCCGTTGCGGCGGGCGTCGCTGAGGCGCTCCAGCAGCACCAGCCCGGCGCCCTCTGCCCAGGCGGTGCCGTCGGCGGCCGCGGCGAAGGGCTTGCACCGGCCGTCGGGCGCCAGCCCGCGCTGGCGGCTGAACTCGACGAACGCGTCCGGCCGGGCCATCACCGTCACGCCGCCGGCCAGCGCCAGCGAGCACTCGCCGGCGCGCAGCGCCTGGGCGGCCAGGTGCAGGGCCACCAGCGCCGAGGAGCAGGCGGTGTCCACCGTGACGGCGGGGCCCTCCAGGCCGAAGGTGTAGGCGATCCGCCCCGATGCCACGCTGCCGGCGCTGCCGATGCCCAGGTAGCCCTCGAACTCCTCCGACGGCTTGGTCATCCGGGAGCCGTAGTCCCGGTAGCTGGAGCCGACGAAGACCCCGCCCCGGCTGCCCTTGAGCGTCGTCGGGTCGATCCCGGCCCGCTCGAACGCCTCCCAGGCCACTTCGAGGAGCAGCCGCTGCTGCGGATCGACCGAGACCGCCTCGCGCGGCGAGATCCCGAAGAACGCCGGGTCGAAGTCGGCGGCGTCGTAGAGGAAGCCGCCCTCGCGGGCGTAGGTGGTGCCGACCGTCGCGCCGTCCGGGTCGTAGAGGCCCTCCAGGTCCCAGCCGCGGTCGGTGGGGAAGCCCGAGATCGCGTCGGTGCCGCTCATCAGCAGCCGCCACAGGTCCTCCGGCGAGCGCACCTCGCCGGGGAAGCGGCAGCCCATCGCGACGATCGCGACCGGGTCGTCGGCCGCGTCCGGGGCGGCCTCGACGGCTGCCGCCGCCTCGTCCACGGCCTGGACCGCCGCCTCGGCCGCCGCCGGGTGGCCGCCCGGGAGTCGGGCGAGCAGGTGGTCGGTGAGCACGGCCGTGGTCGGGAAGTCGAAGACCAGGGTGACCGACAGTCGCAGTCCGGTCGCCCCGGCCAGCCGGTTGCGCAGTTCCACGGCGGTCAGCGAGTCGAAGCCGATGTCCTTGAAGACCCGCTCGGGCTCGATCGCCGACGGATCAGCGTGGCCCAGCACCGCGGCGACCTCGCCGCGGATCAGCTCGCCCAGCGCCGCCCGGCGCTCGGGCAGCGGCAGTCGGGCCAGCCGGGCCGCCGGCGACGACTCCTCACCGGCCGTCGCGGCGCCCGCCGCGGCCTGCGGAAGGTCCTTGAGTACGGCGCTGGGTCGCAGCGCCGTGTAGGCGCGGACGAACCGCTCCCAGGCGAAGTCGGCCACCACCACCGTGCTGTCGTCGTGGTCCAGTGCCTGCTGGAGGGCGACGAGCGCGGCATCGGGGTCCATCGCCGGAAGGCCGTTGCGGATCAGCCGCTCGCTCACCGCGCCACCGGCCAGGCTCTCCCCGCCCCACAGGCCCCAGGCCACCGAGGTGGCCGCCCGTCCGGCCGCCCGGCGCTGCTCGGCCAGGGCGTCCAGGAAGGCGTTGGCCGCCGCGTAACTGCCCTGCCCCGTGCCGCCCAGCGTGCCGGCCAGCGAGGAGAACAGCACGAAGGCCGACAGCTCGTGGTCCCGGGTCAGCTCGTCCAGGTGCAGCGCCGCGTCCATCTTGGGCCGCAGCACGTGCGCCGCCCGCTGCGCCGTCAGCGTGTCCAGCACGCCGTCGTCCAGCACGCCCGCCGCGTGCACCACCGCGCGCAGCGGCAGCTCGGCCGGGATGCCGGCGAGCAGCGTCGCCACCTGCTCCCGGTCGGAGACGTCGCACGCCACCACGGTGGCCTCCGCCCCCGACTCGGCGAGCTCGGCGACGAGTTCGGCGCAACCCGGCGCCGCCGGACCCTGGCGGCCGGTCAGCAGCAGATGGCGCGCCCCGCCCCGGGCCAGCCAGCGGGCCACCCGCGCGCCCAGCGCGCCGGTGCCGCCGGTGACCAGCACCGTGCCGTCCGCCGGTGGCGTCCAGGCCCGCGCCGGGGTGCGCGCGCCGGTCCCGGCCGGGACCAGCCGACGGGCGAACAGGCCGGCGGAGCGAACCGCCACCTGGTCCTCGCCCTCGCCGCCGGCCAGGACCCCGGCCAACCGGGCCCGCGCCCGGTCGTCGAGCCGGGCGGGCAGATCCACCAGCCCGGCCCAGCGCTGCGGGTACTCCACCGCGGCGACCCCGCCGAGGCCCCAGGCCGTCGCCTGCGCGGGGCCGCTCAGCGGGTCCGAGCGGCCCACCGACACCGCGCCGCTGGTCGCGCACCACAGCGAGGCGTCCGGGACGGCGTCGCCGAGCGCCTGGAGCAGCGCCACCAGCGCGACCAGTCCGGCCGGCAGCGCGGAGCCCTCCGCGTGCGGCCGCTCGTCCAGCGCCAGCAGCGACAGCACGCCGTCCGGCCGCAGCTCGCCGAGCCGCGCGGCCAGTGCGGCCCGGTCGGCGTCGGCGACCGTCAGCACCGCCGCCTCGGCACCGTGCTCGCCCAGCGCCAGGACGCAGTCCGCGACCAGCGGGTGGTCCGCCGCCGACGCCGGGACGGCGACCAGCCAGCTCCCCCGGGGGCCGGAGCCCGTGACGGCCGTCAGCGGCCGCCACTGGACCCGGTAGCGCCAGCCGTCCACCGCGGCGCGGTCCCGGCTGCGCCCGAGCCAGTCGCCCAGCGCGGGCAGCACACCGCTCAGGGCCGCGCGGGTGCCGGCGTCCTCGATCCGCAGCGAGTCGGCCAGCGCGGCCGCGTCCCCGCGGCCCACCGCGTTCCAGAAACCCTCGTCCAGCGGCGCCGCCTCCGGCTGCCCGTCCGCCTCGGGCACCATCCAGAAGTGGGAGCGCTGGAACGGGTAGGTGGGCAGCTCGGTGCGCCGGGCCGACGCGCCGGCGAACGGCGCGGCGAGGTCCACCGCGGCGCCCCGCACGTGCAGTTCGGCCAGCGAGGTGAGGAACCGCTCCCGGCCGCCCTCGTCCCGGCGCAGCGTGCCGGCCACCGCGGCGCCGGTGCCCGCCGCCTCGGCGGCCTGCTCCAGCCAGACGGTCAGCGCGGGGTGCGTGGACGACTCCACGAACACGTCGTAGCCGTCGGCCAGCAGCGCGCGGGCGGTACGCCCGAACTCCACCGGCCGGCGCAGGTTGCGGTACCAGTAGCCGGCGTCCAGCAGCCCGCCGTCCAGCGGCCCACCGGTGACGGTGGAGTAGAAGACGCTCTCGCCGGCGCGCGGCGACACGTCCGCCAGCAGGGTCAGCAGCTCCTGCTCGATCTCCTCCACCTGGGCCGAGTGCCCGGCGAAGTCCACCCCGGGGACGCGCCAGTTCATCACGCCGTCGGCCGACAGCGCGTCCGACAGCTCGGCCAGCGCGGCCGGATCGCCGGAGAGCGCCACCGAGGTCGGGCTGTTGACCGCCGCCACCCCGATCAGGTCGCCGAACGCGGCCAGCCGGTCGGTCAGTTCCTCCACCGCCAGGGGCACGAACAGCATCGCGCCCCGCCCGGCCAGGACCCGCAGCGCCCGGCTCCGCAGCCCGACCACCTTGGCGCCGTCCTCCAGGCTCAGCGCGCCGGCCACCACCGCGGCGGCGACCTCGCCCTGGCTGTGGCCCACCACCGCGTCCGGCACGACGCCGTACGAGCGCCACAGGGCGGCGAGCGAGACCATCATCGCGAACAGCACCGGCTGCACCACGTCCACCCGGTCCATCGGGTCGTCCGAGCGCAGCACCTCCAGCAGCGAGTAGTCCGTGTAAGGCGCCAGGGCCCGCTCGCACTCCGCCAGCCGCTCGGCGAACACCGGCTCGGTGTCCAGGAGTTCGAGGGCCATGCCGACCCACTGCGAACCCTGGCCGGGGAAGACGAGGACGGTGCGGCCGTGCTGCCCGGCCACGCCCCGGGCCAGGCCGGCCCCGGTGCGGCCGGCGATCAGCGCGTCCAGCCCGCGCGCGAACTCGGCCGGCTCGGTGGCGACCACGGCCGCGCGGTGCTCGAAGGCGGTCCTGGTGGTGGCCAGCGACCAGCCCACGTCCACCGGCTCGTGGCCCTGCTCGGCCAGCGTGCGCAGCTGCTCGGCCCGCGCCCGCAGCGCCTCCGGGCTGCGTCCGGAGAGCAGCCACGGCACGGCCCGGCGGGCGGCGGCCCGCTCGGCTGCCGGCGGCTCGGCCGGCGGCTGCTCGACGATCACGTGCGCGTTGGTGCCGCTCAGCCCGAACGAGGAGACCCCGGCCCGGCGCGGCCGCTCGGCTCCGCCCTCCCAGGGGCGGGCCTCGGTCAGCAGCTCGACGGCGCCCGCCGTCCAGTCCACGTTGGGCGACGGCTCACCCAGGTGCAGCGAGCGCGGCAGCACGCCGTGCCGCATCGCCAGCACCATCTTCATGATCCCGCCGACCCCCGCGGCGGCCTGGGTGTGCCCGATGTTCGACTTCAGCGAGCCCATCAGCAGCGGCCGGCCCGCCGGGCGGTCCTGCCCGTAGGTGGCCAGCACCGCGTCGGCCTCGATCGGGTCGCCGAGCCGGGTGCCGGTGCCGTGCGCCTCGACCGCGTCGACCTCGGCGCCGGTCAGCCCGGCGTCGGCCAGGGCCTGGCGGATCACCTCGCGCTGCGCCAGGCCGCTGGGGGCGGTCAGGCCGTTGCTGGCGCCGTCCTGGTTGACGGCGGAGCCGCGCAGCACCGCCAGCACCGGGTGGCCGTTGCGCCGCGCGTCGGAGAGGCGTTCCAGTACCAGCAGGCCGACGCCCTCGGCCAGCCCGAAGCCGTCCGCCTCGGCGGAGAAGGACTTGCAGCGGCCGTCGGCGGCCAGGCCGCGCTGGCGGCTGAATCCGGTCAGCGACAGCGGGGTGCCGATCACCGCGGCGCCGCCGGCCAGCGCGAGCGTGCACTCGCCGGCGCGCAGCGCCCGGGCCGCCAGGTGGACGGCGACGAGTGAGGACGAGCAGGCGGTGTCGATGGTCACCGCCGGGCCGCGCAGGCCCAGGGTGTACGCCACCCGCCCGGTCAGCACGCTGGTCGACACGCCCGCGATGAACAGGCCCTCCAGCTCGTCGGGCACCCGGTCCATGCTGCCGCCGTAGCCCTGGTAGGCGGCGCCGGCGAACACGCCGACCCGGGAGCCCCGCAGGGTGCTCGGGTCGATGCCGGCGCGCTCCAACGCCTCCCAGGAGGTCTCCAGCAGCAGCCGCTGCTGCGGGTCCATGGCCAGCGCCTCGCGCGGCGAGATGCCGAAGAACGCCGGGTCGAAGTCGCCGGCGCCGTGCACGAAGCCGCCGGCGGTGCTGTAGCTGGTGCCCGGGCGGTCGGGGTCGGCGTCGAAGAGGCCGGCCAAGTCCCAGCCGCGGTCCGCGGGCAGCTCGCCGATCGCGTCGAGTTCGCCGGCCAGCGCCTGCCACAGCCGTTCGGGGGAGTCGATGCCGCCGGGGTAGCGGCAGCTCATCGACACGATGACGACCGGGTCCTCGTCCGCCGCGACGGTGGTGACGGCCGTGACGGCCGCCACCGGGGCGGGCGCCCCGGCGCCGAAGAGTTCGGCCGCCAGGTGCCGGCCCAGCGCGCTCGCGGAGGAGTAGTCGAAGACCACGGTCACCGGCAGTCGCAGCCCGGTCGCGGTGTTCAGCCGGTTGCGCATCTCCACGGCGGTCAGCGAGTCGAAGCCCAGGTCGCGGAAGGCCCGCGCCGAGTCGACGGCGGAGGCCGAGTCGTGGCCCAGCACCCCGGCGGCGACCGAGCGCACCAGCTCGGTCAGCTCCCGGTCCCGTTCGGCGGCGGGGAGCCGGCGCAGCCGTTCCCGCAGCTCTCCCGCGCTGCCGGCCGGCTCGTCCGGGGCGGGTTCGGAGGCCAGCGCCACCCGCACCTCGGACAGGTCCCCGATCAGCGGGCTGGGCCGTGCCGAGGTGAAGACCGGTGCGAAACTGCCCCAGTCCACGTCGGCGACGATCGGCACCACCTCGTCGCCGTCCAGCACCTGCTGGAGGGCCGTCACCGCGAGGGCGGGCGGCATGAACACCACGCCCTGCGCCCGCAACTGCTCCTCCACCAGCTGCGCGGCCATGCCCGCGCCGCCCTCCGGGCTCCAGATGCCCCAGACCACCGAGGTGGCGGCCAGGCCCTGCGCGTGCCGGCGCTCGGCCAGCGCGTCCAGGTAGGCGTTGGAGGCGGCGTAGGCGCCGTGGACGGCGCTGCCCCAGATCGAGGAGATGGAGGAGAACAGCACGAAGGCGTCCAGCTCGGTGTCCTGGAACAGCTCGTCGAGGTTGGCCGCGCCGCCGACCTTCGCGTACAGGGTGTCGGCGAACTCGGGCAGGTCGGTGTCGGCCAGCGGCACCAGCAGGCCGGCGCCGGCCGCGTGGAGCACCGAGCGGATCTGCTCGCCGTCGGCGCGCAGCCGCTCCACCAGGGCGCCCAGTGCCGCCCGGTCGGCCACGTCGCAGGCGGCCAGGGTGACCCGGCAGCCGAGTGCGGTGAGCTCCGCCGCGAGTTCGCTCGCGCCGGGCGCCTGCGGCCCGGCCCGGCCGACCAGCACCAGGTGCTCGGCGCCGCCCCGGGCCATCCAGCGGGCGATCTGGGTGCCGATCCCGCCGGTTCCGCCGGTGATCAGCACGGTCCCGCGCGGCTGCCAGGGCTGCCGGGCCCCGGTGCGGGCCGGACGTCGGGTGCCGCGGACCAGCCGCCGCCCGAAGCCGCCGTCCCGGCGCACCGCCACCTGGTCCTCGTCGCCGGCCCCGGCCAGCAGCCGGCCCAGCAGGGCCGCGCCCTGGTCGTCCAGCTGCTCGGGGAGGTCCAGCAGGCCGCCCCAGGCGCGCGGGTACTCCAGCGCCGCGACCCGGCCGAGTCCCCAGCTCAGCTGCTGGCCGGGCTTCGGCGGGCCGTCCTGCGGTCCGACCGCGACCGCTCCGGCGGTCGCCCACCACAGCGGGCAGCCCACCGTCAGGTCGGCCAGCGCCTGGACCAGCGCCAGGTTCAGCGCGAGGCCGACCGGGACCACCGGGTGCGCCGGGTGCGGCCGTTCGTCCAGTGCCAGCAGCGAGAGCACCCCGTCGAGCGGAGCGGCGGCCGGTCCGGCCAGCCGCTCGGCCAGCACGGCGCGCCCGGTGTCGGCCTCGGCCAGCTCGACGGTCAGCAGCTCGGTGCCGGCCAGCACCCGGGTGCAGGCCGCGACCAGCGGGTGGTCGGCCCGCGCGGCGGGCACCAGCAGCAGCCACCGCCCGCTCGGCGCGGCGTCGTCCGTACCGGCCGCCAGCCGCCGCCAGGTCACCCGGTAGTGCCAGGAGTCCACCCGCTCCTGCTCGCGGCTGCGGGCGTGCCAGTCCGCCAGCGCGGGAAGCACCGTGCTCAGCGGGGCCTGCGGCTCGACGCCCAGCGTGTCGGTCAGCTCCGCGAGGTTGCCCTCGCGCACCGCCGACCAGAACCGCTCGCCGGCCGGATCGGTCGCCGGACGCGGCCGGTCGGGGGCCTGGAGCCAGTAGCGGCGGCGCTGGAAGGCGTAGCCGGGGAGCTCGACCGGCCGGCCGCCGCGCGGCGCGCCGTAGAGGGCCGGCCAGTGCGGGGAGCGGCCCGCCGCGTGCGCCTCGCCGAGGGCCAGCAGGAAGCGGGGGAGTCCGCCCTGGTCGCGGCGCAGCGTGCCGAGCGCGGCCGCCTCCACCTCGGCGGCCTCGGCGCTCTGCTGCACACCGAAGGTCAGCACCGGGTGCGCGCTGGCCTCCACGAAGTACCGGAAGCCGTCGGCCAGCAGGGCCCGGGTGGCGGCCTCGAACTCCACGGTCTGCCGCAGGTTGCGGTACCAGTAGCCGGCGTCCAGCTCCTCGCCGCCCAGCCGGCGGCCGTCGACGGTGGAGAAGAACGGCAGCCGGGCCGCCGTCGGGCGCAGGCCGGCCAGGTCGGAGAGCAGCCGCTCGCGGATCCGCTCGACCTGCGCCGAGTGCGAGGCGTAGTCCACCGGGATCCGGCGGGCGGTCGGGTCCGCGGCGAGCAGTTCCTCGATCGCGTCGTTGTCGCCGCTGACGACGACGGCGGTGGGGCCGTTGACGGCGGCGACGGAGATGCGGTCGTGCCAGGGGGCGATGAGTTGGTGGGTGTGGTCGAGGGGGTGGGTGAGGGAGACCATGCCGCCGGTGCCGGTGATGGTGTGGA
>NZ_JAQYWW010000265.1:0-325 GCF_036322525.1 Streptomyces sp. BE20
CCTACGATGCCCGGCATGGCGCGCTACGAGGATCTTCAGCAGTCCCTGTGGGACACCGGCAGCGACTGGGGAGTGCAGCCGCCCGTGACCGACCAGGTGGTTCTGGAGGCCGAGCGGCTGCTGGACGTCACGCTTCCCGGATCCCTGCTCGACCTGCTGCGCCGGCGGAACGGGGGCCGGGTGACGAGCGGCCGCAATGCCTTCCCCACGAGCGGGCCGACCTCGTGGAGTGCCGACCACGTCCCCTTCGACAGTGTGCTTGGCATCGGCCACCGCGAGCGGACGATCTCCCTGTTCGACAGCCCGTACCTGGTCGAGGAGTGGA
>NZ_JAQYWW010000266.1:0-334 GCF_036322525.1 Streptomyces sp. BE20
GCATCATCCGCGTCCTCGGGAGTGGTGTAGATCTCGGTGTTCGCCGAATCAGTAAAGAGGTGGGGGGGGGGGGGGGGGGCGGGGGGGGGGGGGGGGGTGTGGGGTCCTGGCGGTGGGGGGGTGTGGTGGATGGGTTGTGGGGGGTGGGGGGAGCTGATGGCGGGGAGGTGGGTGGACCCCCCCCCCCCCGCCCGCCCCCCCCCCCCCCCCCCCCAGCCCCACCCCACCCCCCCCCCCCCCCCGAACCCCCCCCCCCCCCCCCCGCCCCCCCCCCCCCCCCCCCCCCCCCCCCCCCCCGCCGCGCCAGCCCCCAACCCTAAACCCACCCCCCCCC
>NZ_JAQYWW010000267.1:0-300 GCF_036322525.1 Streptomyces sp. BE20
GGGGGGGGGGGGGGGGTGTGGGGGGTGGCGGGCGCCGGCCCGGGCGGGCGGGGGGGGGGGGGGGGTGGGGGTGCGGGGGGGTGGGGGGGGGGGGGGGGTGGGGGGCGGGGGGGGGCGGGTGTGCGCCGGGGGGGGGGGGGTGGGTATGGGTCTGTGGTTTGGTGTGTTGGGTTGTGTGTGGTCTTCTGTTTTGTTTGGTTGTTTTGTTGGTTTTATTTGTGCTTTTGCTGAGTTGGTCGCGGGGGTGCTGCCTCTTTTTGTGTCGGGGTGTGTTTGTGTTGTTCTTACCCACCCCCCCCC
>NZ_JAQYWW010000269.1:0-251 GCF_036322525.1 Streptomyces sp. BE20
CGAGGGTCTCACCTCCGCCAGCGGGTTCGACAGCGCGGAGAGCGACAGCTCACTCGCCTGACGCTGCTTGATACGGCAACAGTCCTCCCCGCGCCCGCTGGGGTCGGCCGTCTTCCAGGCAGTCCCCATCGGAATCGTAGCCGTCCCTTCCGCTCGGTCTGTGGCCGGTGTCTGCCACGATGAGTACTGCTCCTTGATACCTCAACAGGCCAGCCCGAATGTGCTCCTTGAAGGTCGGTCAAGAAGTGGCA
>NZ_JAQYWW010000270.1:0-303 GCF_036322525.1 Streptomyces sp. BE20
GGGGGGGGGGGGGGGGGGGCGGGCGCGGGCGGGCGGGCCCCGGCCCGGGCCGCGCCCCCCCCCCCCCCCGGCCCGGGCCCCGCCGCCCCCGCCCCCGCCGCCCCCCCCCCCCCCCCCCCCCCCACCACCCACCCCACCCCAGGCCCGGCCGGCGGGGGGCCCCGCCACCCCCAGCCCCAACCGATAAATTTTAAACTCTCGCACTTCCCCCGACTCAAATCAAGACGCGGCGCCCCCCCCGGGCGCCCCGCCCCCCCGCCCGCCCGCGGGCGGGGGGGGGCCCGCCCCCCCCCACCCCCCCCC
>NZ_JAQYWW010000271.1:0-396 GCF_036322525.1 Streptomyces sp. BE20
ACCATGCCGCCCTCCCCGGCGATGGCGTCGAGGGCCCGGCTGCGCAGGGCGGAGACCCGGGCGCCGTCCTCCAGGCTCAGCGCGCCGGCCACCACCGCGGCGGCGATCTCGCCCTGCGAGTGGCCGAGGACGGCGTCGGGGTGGACGCCGTGGTGCTGCCAGAGGGCGGCGAGGGAGACCATCACGGCCCACAGGGCGGGCTGGACGACGTCGACGCGTTCGAGGAGTTCGCCGCTGCGCAGGAGGTCGCTCAGGGACCAGTCGACGTGTGGGGCGAGGGCCTTCTCGCACTGGGTGATCTTCTCGGCGAAGACGGGTTCGGTGTCGAGGAGTGCGGCGGCCATGCCGGGCCACTGGGAGCCCTGGCCGGGGAAGACGAAGACGGTGCGGCCGGGG
>NZ_JAQYWW010000272.1:0-342 GCF_036322525.1 Streptomyces sp. BE20
GGGGGGGGGGGTGGGGGGGTGTGGTGTGGGGGGGGGGGGGGGTGGGGGGGTTGGTGGGGGGGGGGGGGGTTTTGGTTGTTGGGTGGGGGGTGTTGGTTTTGTGGGGGGGGGGGGGGGGGGGGTGGGGGGTTGGGTGGTGGTTGGTGTTGGTTGTGTGGTTGTTGTGGGTGGGTGGGGGGTTTGGGGGGCGGGGGGGCCCCCCCCCCCCCGTCGAAGGGTTGGATTTTTTGCCCGAGAACACACCCCCACCCTAACCCGGCACCCCACCAGAGAAAGGCCCCCGCCCACACCACAAAAACCCCGCCTGTCGTGTGGTGAAACCCACCAAACCACTAATATACA
>NZ_JAQYWW010000273.1:0-310 GCF_036322525.1 Streptomyces sp. BE20
AGAAAGAGGTGCAGGGTGCCTCCTAGCTCGAGAGGGTGGAAGTGGTGCAGGAGCTGTCGTTCGGCGTGATGGTGCGTCAGGCGGGGGTGTTGGGTGGGGGGGGGGGGGGGGGGGGGGGGGCGGGGGGGGGGGGGGGCCGGGGGGGCGGGGGCGGGGGGGGGGGCGCGGGGGGGGGCGGCGCGGGGGGGGGCGGGGGGGGGGGGGGGGGGGCCGTGGGGGGGGGGGGTGTGCGTCTGGGGGGGGGGGGGCGGGGTGTGTGACTGGTGTGCGGGGGGGGGGCGGTGGGGCGGGGGTGGGGACCCCCCCCCCC
>NZ_JAQYWW010000274.1:0-319 GCF_036322525.1 Streptomyces sp. BE20
CTGGGTTTTGGGGATACGCGGTTGGGGTTTGGTGCGGGTGTGTCCGGGTGGCTGGCGTACAGTGCGTGCGGGGGCGGCGGGGGGCTTGCGGGGCGGCGGGGCGGGGGCGGGGGGGGGGGCGGCCGGCGCGGCCCCCCGGCGCCCGCCGCCCGGCGCCCCCCCCCCCCCCCAACTTGGGTGTTGGGGGCCCGCCCCCGGCCCCCCCCCCCCCCCCCCCCCCCCCCGCGGGGGGGGGGCCCCCCCCGCGCCGCCGCCCGGCGGCCCCCGCGGGGGGTGGGGGGGGGGGGGGGCCCCGGGGCCCCCCCCACCCCCCCCCCCC
>NZ_JAQYWW010000275.1:0-380 GCF_036322525.1 Streptomyces sp. BE20
GGGGGGGGGGGGGTGTGGGTGGGGGGGTGTGGGGGGGGGTGTTGTTTTGTGGTTGTGTTTGTTTTTTTTCTAACTTTGACTCTTAACACAAGAAACCACAACCCCCCCCTCCAACCCAAACCCCCCCCCCCCCCCCCCCCCCCCCCCCCCCCCCCCCCCCCCCCCCCCCCCCCCCCCACCACCCACCAAAAAAAAACAAAACCCCCCCACCAACCCCCACCCCACCAACGAAAACAAAAGTACATAAACAAAAAAACCAACAAACAAAAGAAAAACGTTAAGTAAAAACCCCCAACCATTCACAAACCCCCCAAACGAAAACACCCCACCACAAACAAAAACAAAAAAAAACAAAAACAAAAAAAGATAAAAAAACCCAC
>NZ_JAQYWW010000276.1:0-2769 GCF_036322525.1 Streptomyces sp. BE20
CGGACCGTTCGGCGCCGTCAAACCGTTCGACGCACCGTCCTGATTGACCGCCGTACCCCGCACCACCGCCAGCACCCGACGACCCGCAGCCCGCGCCGACGACAACCGCTCCACGAGCAGCATGCCGACACCCTCGGACCAACCCGTCCCGTCCGCGTCCGCGCCGAACGGCTTGCACCGGCCGTCGGGCGCCAGGCCCCGCTGGCGCGAGAACTGAACGAAGGTCTCCGGGCCCGACATCACGGCCACACCGCCGGCCAGCGCCATCGAGCACTCACCCGACCGCAGTGCCTGTGCGGCCAGGTGCAACGCCACCAGCGACGACGAGCACGCCGTGTCGATGGTCACCGCCGGGCCTTCGAGCCCGAACGTGTAGGAGAGCCGCCCGGAGACGACGCTGCCGGCCGTTCCGGTCAGGAGGTGGCCTTCCAGCTCGTCCGGGAGCCCCGCCGCCAGGTCTGCGTAGTCGATGCTGTTGGCACCGGCGAACACGCCGACCTGCTCGCCGCGGAGCGACGACGGATCGATCCCGGCCCGCTCGAACGCCTCCCACGCGGTTTCCAGCAGAAGCCGCTGCTGCGGATCCATCGCCAGCGCCTCACGCGGCGAGATCCCGAACAGGTCGGCGTCGAACTCCGGTGCCTCGTAGAGGAATCCGCCCTCGCGGGTGTACGTGGTGCCGGCGTGGTCCGGGTCGGGGTGGTACAACCCCTCCAGGTCCCAGCCACGGTCGGTCGGGAACGCCCCGATCCCGTCCCGACCGGAGGCGACCAGCTCCCAGAACGCTTCCGGGGTGTCCGCCCCGCCGGGGAGCCGCAGGCCCATGCCCACGATGACGATCGGATCGTCGTCGCCTGCGGCCACCGTGCCCACCGGCGCCAGCGCCGCGTCCACCGAGCCGCTCAGCTCGCCCAGCAGGTGGGCCGCCAGCCGCTCGACGCTCGGGTAGTCGAACACCAGCGTCGCCGCGAGCACCAGTCCGGTCGCTCCCTGGAGGCGGTTCCGGAGCTCCACCGCCGTCAGCGAGTCGAAGCCGAGCTCCTTGAACGCCCGCCCCGGTTCCAGTCCCTCGGCCGAGGTGTGACCCAGCACGGCGGCGACGTGCGACCGCACGACCTCGCCGACCAGGCGCTCCCGCTCCCCTGCGGCGAGGCCCGCCAGCCGCTGCGCCAACGTGGAGAACACCGTGCCGCCGACGGCCGGCGCCGCCTCCACCTCGGGCAGACCGTCGAACAGCGGACGGGCCCGCGTCGCCGCGAACACCGGGACGAACGCGTCCCACCGGACCTCGGCGATCGTCAGTGCGGCCTCGTCGCCGTTCACCGCGCCGGCCAGTGCGGCCACCGCCAGTCGCGGGTCGAGCGGCACGAGGCCGCGGCGCCGGAGCTGGGTCGCGACCTCGTCGTCCGCGGCCATGCCGATCTCGGCCCACGGCCCCCAGGCCACGGCCGTTCCCGGGAGCCCGTACGCGCGCCGCCTGGCGATCAGGCCGTCCAGGGCCGCGTTCGCCGCCCCGTACGCGGCCTGGTCACCGCTGCCCCAGACACCGGAGATCGACGAGAACACCACGAACGCGTCGAGACGCGTACCGACCAGCGCGTCCAGGTGCAACGCCCCGTCGACCTTGCCGGACAGCACGGCGCGGAAGTGCGCCTCGTCGGCGTCGCGCAGCGGCACGTCGGCAGCGACGCCCGCCGCGTGCACCACCGCGTCGACGTCGCCGACGACGGCCAGCAGGGCCTCGACCTCGGCCCCGTCGGCCAGATCGCAGGCGTGCACCTCGGCGTTCGGCAGCTCGGCCAGCAGCTCCGCCGCACCGGGCGCCCGCGCTCCGCGCCGCGACACCAGCACCAGCCGCTCGGCGCCGTTCGCCGCGGCCCAGCGCGCGACCTCCGCGCCCAGGCCGCCCGTGCCACCGGTGATCAGCACCGTCCCGCGCGGACGCCAGGCGGGGGCCGCCGTGCTCGCCGGGGCGTGCTCCAGCCTCCGGACGACCACCCCGCCGCCGCGCACCGCGACCTGGTCCTCGACGCCGAGCGCTCCGGCCAGCACCGCACCGACCCGCGCGGCCGCACGGGCGTCGACGACCGGCGGCAGGTCGAGCAGCCCGCCCCAGAACTCCGGGTGCTCCAGGCCGACCACCCGGCCGAAGCCCCACAACGCGGCCTGGTCGACGTCGACCGGGCTGTCCGCCCGGCCGGTCGTCACGGCGGCCCGCGTCACCAGCCACAGCGGGCTCTCGTTCCGCACGTCCGTCAGGGCCTGAACCAGCGCCGACGCGTCGCCGAGCGAGGTCGTCGACGCCACGACGCCGGAGATGTCGAGCCCTTCGAACCGGGCGGCCAGTTCGGCGCGAGTCCCTGCGGGCACCCGGACCACCGAGGCGCCGAGCCCGCTCAGTACCTCACCGAGCCCGTGGACGTCGTCCCCGACCACGGCCCACCGTCCGGTCGGTTCTGCGGCCGGCAGGTCGGCGGGCTTCCAGGTGACCCGGTAGCGCAGGCCGTCGATCAGTGACCGCTCCTGGCCCCGTGCCCGCCAGGACGCGAGCGCGGGCAGCACGTTCTCCAGCGACGCGGTCGGGACGCCGAGCTGCGCGGACAGGCCGGACAGATCGCCCTGCTCCACCGTGGCCCAGAACCCGGCCTCGGCGGGGTCGGCGGCCACCGCCTTCGCGGGCCGGCTCTCCAGCCAGTACCGCTGGTGCTGGAAGGCGTAGGTCGGCAGCTCGGCCGGTCGGACGCCCGTGAACAGCGGCGACCAGTCGAC
>NZ_JAQYWW010000277.1:0-2884 GCF_036322525.1 Streptomyces sp. BE20
CCCTTGGTGGGGAGGGCGCCGTAGGCGCCGGTCTGGGATTTGGCGTAGGCGGTGCCGAAGACCTTGTCGATGCCCATGACCTCGCCGGTGGAGCGCATCTCCGGGCCGAGGACGGTGTCGACACCGCGGCCGTGGACGTCCCGGAACCGGCTCCAGGGCATCACCGCCTCCTTGACCGCGATCGGCGCGTCCGCGGGCAGCGTGCCCCCGTCGCCCTCCGCCGGGAGCAGCCCCTCGGCGCGCAGTTCGGCGACGGTGGCGCCCAGGGAGATGCGGGCGGCGGCCTTGGCGAGCGGGACGGCCGTGGCCTTGGAGGTGAACGGCACGGTGCGCGAGGCGCGGGGGTTGGCCTCCAGGACGTAGAGGATGTCGCCGGACAGGGCGAACTGGATGTTGATCAGTCCGCGGACGCCCACGCCGCGGGCGATCGCCTCGGTCGAGGTCCGCAGGCGCTTGATGTCGTGGCCGCCGAGGGTGATCGGGGGCAGCGCGCAGGCGGAGTCGCCGGAGTGGATGCCGGCTTCCTCGATGTGTTCCATGACGCCGCCGAGGTAGAGCTCGGTGCCGTCGTAGAGGGCGTCGACGTCGATCTCGACGGCGTCGTCGAGGAAGCGGTCGATGAGGACGGGGTGTTCGGAGACGAGACCGGCGTGGCGTTCCAGGTAGGAGGCGAGGGAGGTCTCGTCGTAGACGATCTCCATGCCGCGTCCGCCCAGCACGTAGGAGGGACGGGCCAGGACCGGGTAGCCGATCTCGTCGGCGATGGCCTTCGCGTCCTCGAAGGAGAACGCGGTGCCGTGCTTGGGGGCGGGCAGGCCCGCCTCGCGCAGGACCCGGCCGAAGGCGCCGCGCTCCTCCGCGAGGTCGATCGCCTCCGGCTGGGTGCCGGCGATGGGCACGCCGTTGTCCTTCAGGGCCTGGGCCAGGCCCAGCGGCGTCTGGCCGCCGAGCTGGACGATCACCCCGGCCAGCGGTCCGGCCTGCCGCTCGGCGTGGACGATCTCCAGGACGTCCTCCAGGGTGAGCGGCTCGAAGTAGAGCCGGTCGGAGGTGTCGTAGTCCGTGGAGACGGTCTCCGGGTTGCAGTTGACCATCACCGTCTCGTACCCGGCGTCCGACAGCGCGAAGGAGGCGTGCACGCAGGAGTAGTCGAACTCGATGCCCTGACCGATCCGGTTCGGCCCCGAACCCAGGATGATCACCGCGGGCTTCGTGCGCGGCGCCACCTCGCTCTCCTCGTCGTAGGAGGAGTAGAAGTACGGGGTGCGCGCCGCGAACTCCGCCGCGCAGGTGTCCACCGTCTTGAAGACCGGACGGATCCCCAGCGCGTGCCGCACCTCGCGCACCACGTCCGGGCGCAGCCCGCGGATCTCGCCGATCTGCTGGTCGGAGAAGCCGTGCCGCTTGGCGTGGCGCAGCAGGGCGGGGGTGAGTTCGGGGGCGTCGGCGAGTTCGCCGGCGATCTCGTCGAGGAGGAAGAGCTGGTCGACGAACCAGGGGTCGATCCTGGTGGAGTCGAACACCTCGCCGGGGGTGGCGCCGGCGCGGATGGCGTCCATGACGGTGTTGACGCGTCCGTCGGTGGGGACGGCGGCCCGGGCGAGGAGTTCGGCCTTGTCGCCGACCGGGCCGGCCCAGGTGAACTGGGAGCCCTTCTTCTCCAGGGAGCGCAGGGCCTTGTTGAGGGCCTCGGGGAAGTTGCGGCCCATGGCCATGGCCTCGCCGACGGACTTCATGGTGGTGGTGAGGGTGGCGTCGGCGCCGGGGAACTTCTCGAACGCGAAGCGCGGGACCTTGACGACGACGTAGTCGAGGGTCGGCTCGAAGGAGGCGGGGGTCTGCTCGGTGATGTCGTTGGGGATCTCGTCGAGGGTGTAGCCGACGGCGAGTTTCGCGGCGATCTTCGCGATCGGGAAGCCGGTGGCCTTGGAGGCCAGCGCGGAGGACCGTGAGACGCGCGGGTTCATCTCGATGACGATGACCCGGCCGTCCTCGGGGTTGACGGCGAACTGGATGTTGCAGCCGCCCGTGTCGACACCGACCTCGCGGATCACCGCGATGCCGATGTCGCGCAGGATCTGGTACTCGCGGTCGGTGAGCGTCATCGCGGGGGCGACGGTGATCGAGTCACCGGTGTGCACGCCCATCGGGTCGAAGTTCTCGATGGAGCAGACGACCACGACGTTGTCGCTCGTGTCGCGCATCAGTTCCAGCTCGTACTCCTTCCAGCCCAGGATCGACTCCTCCAGGAGGACCTCGGTGGTCGGCGACAGCGTCAGGCCCTGGCCGGCGATACGGCGCAGTTCCTCCTCGTCGTGGGCGAACCCCGACCCGGCGCCGCCCATCGTGAACGACGGACGCACCACGACCGGGTAACCGCCCAGGGTGTCGACCCCCGCGACCACCTCGTCCATCGTGTGACAGATCACCGAACGCGCCGACTCACCGTGGCCGATCCGCGCGTTGACGGCCTCCACCACGCCCTTGAACAGCTCCCGGTCCTCACCCTTGTTGATCGCCTCGACGTCCGCGCCGATCAACTCGACCCCGTACTTCTCCAGGGTCCCGGCCTTGTGCAGCGCGATCGCCGTGTTCAACGCGGTCTGACCACCCAGCGTCGGCAGCAACGCGTCCGGCCGCTCCTTCGCGATGATCTTCTCCACGAACTCCGGCGTGATCGGCTCCACGTACGTCGCGTCCGCGATCTCCGGATCCGTCATGATCGTCGCCGGGTTCGAGTTCACCAGCACCACCCGCAGACCCTCGGCCCGCAACACCCGGCACGCCTGCGTACCCGAGTAGTCGAACTCCGCCGCCTGACCGATCACGATCGGGCCGGAACCGATCACCAGAACGGACTTGATGTCACTGCGCTTAGGCACGC
>NZ_JAQYWW010000278.1:0-380 GCF_036322525.1 Streptomyces sp. BE20
CCAGGGAACCGCGCGCAGCAACCGGGACCTCACGGGCTCGGTCAAGGCCGTAGTCGCCAATGCCGTGCGGTACTGAGCCGCCGGCGGCCGGTACCGGTCGCCTGCTCCGGCCGGGGCGACCCCCCCCGACCCCCCGGAACCCGGGGGGGGCCCGCCCCCGGGGGCCCAAAAAGGGGGGCCAAACCACAAAAAAAACCCCATAAACGGGTGTTTGTGCGCTGTCCCCGCCATTTAGGCCCCCCCCGCGCGGGGCCCCCCCCCCTCCCCGGGGGGGACCGGGGGGGCGCCCCGGCCGGAGCAGGCGACCGGTACCGGCCGCCGGCGGCTCAGTACCGCACGGCATTGGCGACTACGGCCTTGACCGAGCCCGTGAGGTCCCG
>NZ_JAQYWW010000279.1:0-305 GCF_036322525.1 Streptomyces sp. BE20
CGGAGGCGGCTGCGGCCTCGGCAGATGTGCCGGGGGTGGGGGAGGGGCCAGGGCCGCGTGGCGGTGGTGTTGGCGGGGGCCGTTGGGTTTGGTTAATTTGTCCTTTTTTTTGGTGTGGGTTTTGGGGGCGTGTTCACGGGGTGGGGGGTGGGCTTGTTCAGGGGGGGGGTGGGGGGGGCCCCGGGCCGAGCGGGAGGGCCAGTGGGTCAACAGACAGGGCCCCACAGCCCCCGAAGGGGGAAGGGGCCCGCTACCCCCCGGCGGAGGAGCCGGGACACCGGGGAGACAGTCCACCCACAGACCCC
>NZ_JAQYWW010000280.1:0-332 GCF_036322525.1 Streptomyces sp. BE20
GGCACCGGATAGGGCTTGCCGACCGCGGTGTCGTCGCCCAGCTGGCCCCTGTCGTTGAGGCCCCAGGCCTGGACGGTGCCGTCGGCGAGCAGCGCGAGGGCCTGGGAGGCGCCCGCGGCGACCGCCTCGACGCAGGACAGGGCGGGCACCACGACGGCGGAGTCGCGGGTGTCCGGGGCGGAGGTGGGCCCCGAGCCGCCTTGCGATGGCCGGGGGCGGGGGGGGTGTGGCCACCCCCGCCTATGGGGCCGGGGGCGCCCCCCCCCCCCCCGCACGCATCCGGGCGCGGCGGGGGGGGGGGGGGGGGGGGGGGGGGGCCGCCCCCCCCCCCC
>NZ_JAQYWW010000281.1:0-303 GCF_036322525.1 Streptomyces sp. BE20
CTCAACGACAACTTCCTCAGCCTCGGCAACATGCAGGTCATCGCCGAAGCCGCCACCATCACCGGCCTCCTCGCCATCGTCCAGAACGTCGTCTTCATCTGCGGCGGGCTCGACAGCTGCGTCGGCTCCCCAGCCGGCGTCGCCTCCGTCGTCTCCGCGATGGCGTTCTCCTCGGCCGGCTCCAACGCCCTCACCGGCATCGCCGCCGCCATCGGCGTCGGCATCCTCGTCGGCATCCTCAACGGCCTGATCAGCGTCTACGGCCGCGTCAACCCCACCATCGCCACCCTCGCCGGCCTCGCC
>NZ_JAQYWW010000282.1:0-310 GCF_036322525.1 Streptomyces sp. BE20
GGGGGGGGGTTGGGCTAACCGCGGCCTGTGGTCGGGGGGTTTTTTTTTGGTGTGGGGTTGTTTTTTTTTTTGTTTTTTTTTTTGTTTTTTTTGTTTTGTTTTTTTTTTTTTTGTTTTTGGTGTTTTTTTTTTTTTATGGGGTTTGTGTTTGGTTGGTTTGTTTTGTGTTGGGTTTTTGTTGTGGGTGTTTTTTTTTTGTTGTTGGTGTGTGTGTTTTTTTTTTTTGTTGTGTTTTTTTTTTTTGTTTTTTTTTTTGTTTTTTTTTTTTTTTTTTGGTTTTGTTTTTTTTTTGGGGTTTTTTTTAGACCCC
>NZ_JAQYWW010000283.1:0-338 GCF_036322525.1 Streptomyces sp. BE20
AGGGAGGGGGTGGGACCCGACGCTCGCGCGTCGGGTCCCACCCCCTCCCTGGATGCGGATGTTCCTACCGGTCACCAGCGGTACCAGCGGTGACGGCGGCCGGAGGAGTGCGTGCCACGGGCGACGAACCCGACCAGCCAGAGCACCAGGACGACGACGGCCACCCACCAGAGGATCTTCACCGCGAACCCCGCCCCGAACAGGAGCAGAGCCAGCAGCAGGACGATGAGAAGCGGAACCATGAGTCGACCTCCGTAGTCAGTGTCGGAGGACCGGCTGCCCCGCCGAACAGCTCATATTCCTGGGAATCTTTCCGCCCGACGAGGGCAGACGACCCC
>NZ_JAQYWW010000284.1:0-792 GCF_036322525.1 Streptomyces sp. BE20
GAGGCGCTGGCGACGGATCCGCAGCAGCGGTTGCTGCTGGAGACGTCCTGGGAACTGCTGGAGCGGGCGGGCATCGACCCGACGTCGCTGAAGGGGCAGCCGGTCGGCGTGTACGCCGGTCTGATGTACCACGACTACGCGACCGACCTCGCCGAGGTCCCCGACGGGCTGGAGGGCTACCTCGGCACGGGCAACGCGGGTTCGGTGGCGTCGGGCCGCATCTCCTACACCCTCGGGCTGGAGGGTCCGTCGGTGACGGTGGACACCGCCTGCTCGTCCTCGCTGGTGGCGCTGCACCTGGCCGCGCAGGCGCTGCGCGACGGGGAGTGCACGCTGGCGCTGGCCGGCGGTGTCGCCGTCATGGCCCGGCCCACCTCCTTCGTCGAGTTCTCCCGCCAGCGTGCGCTGTCGGCCGACGGCCGGGCCAGGGCCTACGCGGACGCGGCCGACGGCACCGCCTGGGCCGAGGGCGTGGGCCTGGTGCTGCTGGAGCGGCTGTCGGACGCGAGGCGGCTGGGTCACGAGGTGCTGGCCGTGGTGCGGGGTTCGGCCGTCAACCAGGACGGTGCGTCGAACGGCCTGACCGCGCCCAACGGCCCCTCGCAGGAGCGGGTGATCCGGGCCGCGCTCGCCGACGCCCGGCTGGGCGTGGCGGACGTCGACGCGGTGGAGGGTCACGGGACGGGGACGTCGCTGGGTGATCCGATCGAGGCGCAGGCGGTGCTGGCCACGTACGGGCAGGGTCGTCCGGCGGAGCAGCCGGTGTGGCTGGGTTCGTTGAAGTCGAACATC
>NZ_JAQYWW010000285.1:0-308 GCF_036322525.1 Streptomyces sp. BE20
GCGGCAGCGGTCCGCCGCCGACGACGACAACTGAAACCTGGGTTCTCGGATCCTCGGGGGTCGGTGGCCTGGGGTGCATGCTGGTGCGGCCGGAGGTCATCGGTGGCGCGGACACCAGCGGGTGGTTGGTTGCCAGCGGGTAGATCGTGCTGAAGTCGGCGTCGGTGCGCTCCGCGTACGGCCCGCTCGGGCCCCCCCGTCTATAACCGGAGGGCTGTGAGGGGTCGCCCTCGCCGGGCAGGTCGGGCGGGGCGAGGTCGAGCGCCACCCCGCCGTCCTGGACGAACGTCTGCAGCGACCCCGCCTGA
>NZ_JAQYWW010000286.1:0-372 GCF_036322525.1 Streptomyces sp. BE20
CAGGCGGGGGTCAGCCGGTCGAGGATGGCGAGCGAAGTCCGGGCGACGCGTCGTCCCCGCGCAGGCGGGGGTCAGCCGGAGTGCGCCATGCCAGGCCCCGGCCCCGGCTCGTCGTCCCCGCGCAGGCGGGGGTCAGCCGCTCCTGTGGAGACGGCGCCATCGACTGGCAGGGTCGTCCCCGCGCCGGCGGGGGTCAGCCGCAAGTGTGGAGAAGAAGCCATCGACTGCCAGTGTCGTCCCCGCGCAGGCGGGGGTCAGCCGGGGACGCGTTAAGCGTCCGGACATGCGAAAGGGTCGTCCCCGCGCAGGCGGGGGTCAGCCGCGGAGGCCGCCTGATGGTCCGCCAGATGCGGAGTCGTCCCCGCGCAGGCG
>NZ_JAQYWW010000287.1:0-314 GCF_036322525.1 Streptomyces sp. BE20
ACAAGTCCCGCACCCGCCGCGAGTCCGCTCTCCACGCCCCACGGCCGACCGCACAGGCGGGCGATCTCCCGCACCCGGCGGGAGGTGCCCAGGGCGGCACGGCGCCGGCTGGCGGGGACGGGGACACCCCCGCAGGCGCGGGGAGCAGCCCAGGGGGTCCGTGCGCTGGGTCGACTTGTAGGGAACAGCCCCGCAGGCGCGGGGAGCAGGGTCTCCAGGTACAGCACGAGGTCGATCCTCAGGGAACAGCCCCGCAGGCGCGGGGAGCAGCCGCGAGTGCGCGCTCAGCAGGCTGCGTCGCAGGGAACAGCCCC
>NZ_JAQYWW010000288.1:0-361 GCF_036322525.1 Streptomyces sp. BE20
CGGGCGCGCGGGGGGCCGCCCCGGGGCCCGGTGTCGGGCGCGCCGGGGGGCTGTGCCCCGCCCGGCCGCGGGCCCCCCCCCCCCCACCCCCCCCCCCCCCCGCCCCCCCCCCCCGGGGGGCCGGGGCCCCGCCCCCCCCCCCCCCCCCCGCCCCGCCCCCCCCCACCCCCCCCCCCCCCCGCCCCCCCCCGCCCCGCCGCTCTCTGCCTGCTCCGGCGACCACCGAGATCTCCACGCCGGGCCGGCGTCCTCCCGGGCCAGCGCCAGGCTGCCGCGGGAACCGCCGAGGTGCAGGTTTGTCATCGGCTGCGGGCGGGTGCGGACCACCACGTGGGTGGCCCGTCCGGCGATCACGACGACC
>NZ_JAQYWW010000289.1:0-302 GCF_036322525.1 Streptomyces sp. BE20
GGGGGCACGGGGTTTTTGGGTGTTTTGTAGTGGGCCGTTTTGTTTTTTTTTTTTTTGTGTTTGTTGTGTTTTTTTTTGTGGTTTTTGGGGTTTTGGTGGGGGGTTTTGGGTATGTTTTTGTGGGTGTGTGGTTGGTGGTGTGCGGTTGGGTGGGGGGGGGGGGGGGGTTTGGGGGGGGGTGGTGGGTGGTGGGGTGGGGGGGGGGGGGGTGGTGGTGGGTGGGGGGGGGGGCGGGGGGTGGGGGGGGGGGGCCGGGGCGGCCGCGGGGGGGGGGGCCGGGGGCCCGCCCCCCCCCCCCCCCC
>NZ_JAQYWW010000290.1:0-340 GCF_036322525.1 Streptomyces sp. BE20
CGCGCCCCCCCCCCCCCCCACCCCCCCCCCCCCCCCCCGCCGGCCGTCCCGGGCCCGGATGTGTGGTCCGGCGCCCAGCGAGTTATGTGCTGGTCCGGTATCTGCGGCCCGACCGGCGGCTGGTGCGATTAGTACTGCGCCGCCGCCCCGGACGGCGCGACAGGACTCGCCTCACCGCGCGGGCCGTTCGCCGCCGGCGCGATCCCCGCGTACACGGTCCCGTCCGCCGTCGTCGTGCTCCCCGCCCTGCCGCTCTACGCCAACGGCAAGGTCGACCGGGGCTCCCTGCCCGCCCCCGACGTCGACGCCGACTCCGCGGGCAGCGCCCCGCGCGACGACC
>NZ_JAQYWW010000291.1:0-3137 GCF_036322525.1 Streptomyces sp. BE20
ACGCGAGCATCTGTGGCCAAGTTTTTAAGGGCGCACGGTGGATGCCTTGGCACCAGGAACCGATGAAGGACGTGGGAGGCCACGATAGTCCCCGGGGAGCCGTCAACCAGGCTTTGATCCGGGGGTTTCCGAATGGGGAAACCCGGCAGTCGTCATGGGCTGTCACCCATACCTGAACACATAGGGTATGTGGAGGGAACGCGGGGAAGTGAAACATCTCAGTACCCGCAGGAAGAGAAAACAACCGTGATTCCGGGAGTAGTGGCGAGCGAAACCGGATGAGGCTAAACCATCAGTGTGTGAGACCCGGCAGGGGTTGCGCTGGTGGGGTCGTGGGATTTTTCTTGACCGGTCTGCCGGCCGGTCGGCGAGTCAGAAACCGTATGGATAGTCGAAGGACATGCGAAAGGTCCGGCGTAGAGGGTAAGACCCCCGTAGACGAAATCTGTACGGCTCGTTTGAGAAACTCCCAAGTAGCACGGGGCCCGAGAAATCCCGTGTGAATCTGGCGGGACCACCCGCTAAGCCTAAATATTCCCTGGTGACCGATAGCGGATAGTACCGTGAGGGAATGGTGAAAAGTACCGCGGGAGCGGAGTGAAATAGTACCTGAAACCGTGTGCCTACAAGCCGTGGGAGCGTCGTTCACGTTTTCGGACGTGGGCCGTGACTGCGTGCCTTTTGAAGAATGAGCCTGCGAGTTTGCGGTGTGTAGCGAGGTTAACCCGTGTGGGGTAGCCGTAGCGAAAGCGAGTCCGAATAGGGCGTTTGAGTTGCATGCCCAAGACCCGAAGCGGAGTGATCTAGCCATGGGCAGGTTGAAGCGGAGGTAAGACTTCGTGGAGGACCGAACCCACCAGGGTTGAAAACCTGGGGGATGACCTGTGGTTAGGGGTGAAAGGCCAATCAAACTCCGTGATAGCTGGTTCTCCCCGAAATGCATTTAGGTGCAGCGTCACGTGTTTCTTGCCGGAGGTAGAGCACTGGATAGGCGATGGGCCTCACCGGGTTACTGACCTTAGCCAAACTCCGAATGCCGGTAAGTGAGAGCGTGGCAGTGAGACTGTGGGGGATAAGCTCCATGGTCGAGAGGGAAACAGCCCAGAACACCGACTAAGGTCCCTAAGCGTGTGCTAAGTGGGAAAGGATGTGGAGTCGCAGAGACAACCAGGAGGTTGGCTTAGAAGCAGCCACCCTTGAAAGAGTGCGTAATAGCTCACTGGTCAAGTGATTCCGCGCCGACAATGTAGCGGGGCTCAAGCACATCACCGAAGTCGTGTCATTGCAGCATATAGGGCCAACGCCTGCTGTGATGGGTAGGGGAGCGTCGTGTGCCGGGTGAAGCGGCGGTGGAAACCAGTCGTGGACGGTACACGAGTGAGAATGCAGGCATGAGTAGCGATACAAGAGTGAGAAACTCTTGCGCCGATTGACCAAGGGTTCCTGGGTCAAGCTGATCTGCCCAGGGTAAGTCGGGACCTAAGGCGAGGCCGACAGGCGTAGTCGATGGACAACGGGTTGATATTCCCGTACCCGCTTTGAAGCGCCAACGCTGAACCAGGTGATGCTAAAGCCGTGAAGCCGGCCCGGAGTCTTCGGACAAAGGGACGTGGTGGAGCCGCTGAACCAAGTCTGTATTAGGTGAGCGATGGGGTGACGCAGGAAGGTAGTCCAGCCCGGGCGGTGGTTGTCCCGGGGTAAGGGTGTAGGCCGAGTGATAGGCAAATCCGTCACTCATTGAGGCTGAGACCTGATGCCGAGCCGATTGTGGTGAAGTGGATGATCCTATGCTGTCGAGAAAAGCCTCTAGCGAGTTTCATGGCGGCCCGTACCCCAAACCGACTCAGGTGGTCAGGTAGAGAATACCGAGGCGTTCGGGTGAACTATGGTTAAGGAACTCGGCAAAATGCCCCCGTAACTTCGGGAGAAGGGGGGCCATTCCTGGTGACGGCACTTGCTGTCAGAGCTGGGGGTGGCCGCAGAGACCAGCGAGAAGCGACTGTTTACTAAAAACACAGGTCCGTGCGAAGCCGTAAGGCGATGTATACGGACTGACGCCTGCCCGGTGCTGGAACGTTAAGGGGACCGGTTAGCTCCATTTCGGTGGGGCGAAGCTGAGAACTTAAGCGCCAGTAAACGGCGGTGGTAACTATAACCATCCTAAGGTAGCGAAATTCCTTGTCGGGTAAGTTCCGACCTGCACGAATGGCGTAACGACTTCTCGACTGTCTCAACCATAGGCCCGGTGAAATTGCATTACGAGTAAAGATGCTCGTTTCGCGCAGCAGGACGGAAAGACCCCGGGACCTTTACTATAGCTTGATATTGGTGTTCGGTTCGGCTTGTGTAGGATAGGTGGGAGACTTTGAAGCAGCAACGCCAGTTGTTGTGGAGTCGTCGTTGAAATACCACTCTGGTCGTGCTGGATGTCTAACCTGGGTCCGTGATCCGGATCAGGGACAGTGTCTGGTGGGTAGTTTAACTGGGGCGGTTGCCTCCTAAAGAGTAACGGAGGCGCCCAAAGGTTCCCTCAGCCTGGTTGGCAATCAGGTGTTGAGTGTAAGTGCACAAGGGAGCTTGACTGTGAGACTGACGGGTCGAGCAGGGACGAAAGTCGGGACTAGTGATCCGGCGGTGGCTTGTGGAAGCGCCGTCGCTCAACGGATAAAAGGTACCCCGGGGATAACAGGCTGATCTTCCCCAAGAGTCCATATCGACGGGATGGTTTGGCACCTCGATGTCGGCTCGTCGCATCCTGGGGCTGGAGTAGGTCCCAAGGGTTGGGCTGTTCGCCCATTAAAGCGGTACGCGAGCTGGGTTTAGAACGTCGTGAGACAGTTCGGTCCCTATCCGCTGTGCGCGTAGGAGTGTTGAGAAGGGCTGTCCCTAGTACGAGAGGACCGGGACGGACGAACCTCTGGTGTGCCAGTTGTCCTGCCAAGGGCATGGCTGGTTGGCTACGTTCGGGAGGGATAACCGCTGAAAGCATCTAAGCGGGAAGCCTGCTTCGAGATGAGCACTCCCACCTCCTTGAGAGGGTAAGGCTCCCAGTAGACGACTGGGTTGATAGGCCGGATATGGAAGCCCTGTGAGGGGTGGAGTTGACCGGTACTAATAGGCCGAGGGCTTGTCCTCAG
>NZ_JAQYWW010000292.1:0-325 GCF_036322525.1 Streptomyces sp. BE20
CTGACCAAGG
This sequence comes from Streptomyces sp. BE20, assembly GCF_036322525.1. Lineage (NCBI taxonomy): Bacteria > Bacillati > Actinomycetota > Actinomycetes > Kitasatosporales > Streptomycetaceae > Streptomyces > Streptomyces sp. BE20. Next base: position 11 of record NZ_JAQYWW010000292.1, read on the forward strand.
GCGGCCCCCCCGCCCCCCAAGACACCGCCCCCCGTGCGCCCACCCCCCCCCCCCCGCACCCCCCCCCCCCCAAGCCCCCCCAGGCCCCGAACCCCCCCCCCCCCCCCGCCACCCACGCCCCCCCCCCCCCACCCCCCCACCCCCCCCCCCGACCGGCCCCGCGGCCGCCCCGAGCCGCACAACAAACCCCACCACACCCCCAAAGCCCCATCCCCGCCCAATGCCGACAATGCCCACAACCCCCCCAATTACCGCAACTACAGGACCACCAACGAACCCAAACAAGTCAACCGTGGCAACAAAAACCTCCACGCC
>NZ_JAQYWW010000293.1:0-409 GCF_036322525.1 Streptomyces sp. BE20
GCGTGGTGTTGGGGGGGGGGGTGGTGGTTTTTTTTTTGTTTGTTGTTTTGGTTTCGGGTGCGGGGGGGGGGGGGGGGGGGGGGCGGGGGTTGGGGGGTGTGGTTTGGTGTTGGGGGTTGGTGTGTTTTTGGTTGTGGGTGTGGGGGGGGGGGGGGGGGGGGGGTTTTGTTTTTTGGGGGGGGTGGGGGGGGGGTGGGTGGTGTGGGTTTTGTGTGTGTGGGGGGGGGGGGGGGGGTGTGTTTTTTTTTTTTTGGTTTGTGGGGGGGGGGGGGGTGGTTTTTTTTTTTTTTGTGTTGTGTTGGTAGGGCGGGGGGGCGGGGGGGGGGTTGGGGGGGTGGGGGGGTGGGGCGTGGGGGGCGTGGGCCGGGGGCGGTCGGCCGGGGCCGGGCGCCGCCCCCCCCCCCCCCCC
>NZ_JAQYWW010000294.1:0-214 GCF_036322525.1 Streptomyces sp. BE20
CCAGGCCGTCACCTGGCTCCTGGAGCGCCACGGATCCCCGGCCGCCCTGAGAAAAGCCGGACGCCGCAGACTCGTCGAACTGATCCGCCCCAAAGCCCCGCGCATGGCCCAACGATTGATCGACGACCTCTTCGACGCCCTCGACGAACAGACCGTCGTCGTCCCCGGCACCGGCACACTCGACGTGGTCGTCCCGTCCCTGGCCCGATCCCTC
>NZ_JAQYWW010000295.1:0-377 GCF_036322525.1 Streptomyces sp. BE20
GGGGGGGGGGGGGGGGCGGCCCCGGCGCCGCCCGCGGGCCCCCCGCCGCGAGCGCACGCCCCGGCCCCCCGCCCCCCCCCCCCGCGCCCCCCCCCCCCCCGGCCCCGGCCGGCGGGCGCCCCCCCCCCCCCCCCCCCGCCCCCCCCAGACGGTCAGGCGGCTGCGGCCCCCCCAGAGCGCCCCCCTGCAGATCACCCTCACCCCCTCCCCGCCGCTCGTCCGCTCGGCGCGGAGGCGGTTAGCGGGCGCCCGACGTCGGGAACGAACGCCGAGATTCACAACACAACACAACGGAGTCAGTCGCCGATCGCCCGTGTCGGAGAGGTTCGTACCAGCCAGGAGGCTCAACGTGACGCGGATCAGCTGCGGAGGACGAC
>NZ_JAQYWW010000296.1:0-306 GCF_036322525.1 Streptomyces sp. BE20
CGCTCGCCCGGCGCGGGGAGACCCACCAACTGGCCGGCCGAGCCCTGGAGGCGACGCTGGACTACTCCGCCGCCATTGGGCACGACCCCGTCGACGCCTGGGCGCTCGGCTCGCGCGGGGAGTCTCACCGCCTGGCCGGCCGTCCCGACGATGCGATGACCGACCTCACCGCCGCCCTCACCCTCACCCCCGAGTACGCCTGGGCGTTCGCCGAACGGGGCGAGGCCCACAGATCGGAAGAGCGTCGGGTCGGGCAAGAGTGTGAAATGAAGTGTAGATCACGGTGGTCGCCGGAGCAGGCAATAG
>NZ_JAQYWW010000297.1:0-324 GCF_036322525.1 Streptomyces sp. BE20
CCGACCCGCGCGCCCACCTCCCCGACCTCGCCCGATCCCTCAACAACCTCGCCAACCACCAGTCCGGGCGAGGGAAGTGGGAAGCCGCCCTGGCCTCCTCCACCGAAGCCATCGGCATCGGTCGTCGCCTCGGGGTGGCCGGTGTGTTCTCTAAAAATCAAATATTTTTTGCTTTTTTTAGGTGTTGGGTTTGGTGTGGTGGGGGGGGGGGGGGGGGGGGGGGGGGTTGTTTTTTTTGTGTTTTGTTTTTTTTGTTTTTTTTGTTTGTTGGTTTTTTACGTGTGGGGTTGGGTGAGGGGTTGGGGGGGGGTTTGGGGGGGCGCC
>NZ_JAQYWW010000298.1:0-358 GCF_036322525.1 Streptomyces sp. BE20
GGGGGGGGGGGGGGGGAGACGACGCCACCCCCGCCGCCGCCACCGGACCCGCACCGGCCGCCACCACCACGGAGACCAGACCCCCGCCCCCCGCGCCCCCCCCCAGCCGACCCCGCGGGGCGCCCGCGGCGACCCCCCCCACCCCGCGGCCCCCGGGCGGCCCAACCCCGCGCGCACAACAACCCACCCCCCCCCCCCCCACACCCCCCCCACCCCAACCACCCCCCCCCACCAACCCCCCCCCCACCCCCCCCCCCCACCCCACCCCCCCCACACCCCCCCCCCCCCAACCACATACACACACAAAAACAACAAAAAACACCACCCACCAACCCCCACCCCCCCCCCCCCCCAGCAA
>NZ_JAQYWW010000299.1:0-341 GCF_036322525.1 Streptomyces sp. BE20
CCGTCTCCAACGACATGACCGAGGGCATCATCGCCCGCTTCCGCACGATGGCGATCCACCGCCCGTCGGTGCTCGTCGGACACGTCGTCGGCAGCGTGCTGCAGTCGGTCGCCAGCGTGGTCCTCGTCGGCGCCGTCGGCGTGGCCATCGGCTTCCGGTCCACGGACGCCACCGCCCTGGAGTGGCTGGCCGCCTTCGGGCTGCTCGTGCTCTTCGCCCTGGCGTTCACCTGGATCGCCGTCGGCATGGGTCTGATCAGCCCGAACGCCGAGGCCGCCAGCAACAACGCACTGCCGATGATCCTGCTGCCGCTCCTCTCCAGCGCCTTCGTCCCGATCCAC
>NZ_JAQYWW010000300.1:0-338 GCF_036322525.1 Streptomyces sp. BE20
GGGGGGGGGGGGGGGGACCCCCCGCCGCACACCCACCACCCCCCCCCCCCACAAAAACGCGAGGCGAACGCAACAAAAAAAATAAAAGGGGCCGCCCGGGGGACCCGGCCGCCGCACCCCCCCCCCCCCCCCGCCCCTCCCAAAACCCCCCAACCCCAAACAACCCCCCCCCAAAATGCACAACACCCCCCACCCCCCCCCACCCCCCACCCCACCCCCCCCCCCCACCCCCCCCCCCCACCCCCCCCCACCCCCCCACCGCAAATCAACCCCACACCCGCGCCCCCCACCAACGCCTCCCCCCCCAAACCCGAGCCCAAGCCCCCCCCCCCCCCACC
>NZ_JAQYWW010000301.1:0-1483 GCF_036322525.1 Streptomyces sp. BE20
GCTTGGGTTCTAGCGGTCCTCGCAACACCCGCGATCGGTGGGAGTTGCGAGGACCGTGGCCGTTGGACGCGATGATCTTTCGGGGTTGAGGGAGCGTTTCCTTGCGCGGGTGGATGTGGTGGGGAACGTGACGGTGGTGGCGCGTGAGCTGGGGGTGAACCGGAACACTGCTTTCGGCTGGGCCCGGAAGGGCGGACGGAGCTCGGTGCGCCTGCCGCGGCGCCACCCCGGGCGCGATGAGTACGAGCGGCTTCGGGACACGGGTGTCGCACGCCTGGCGGCGGCCCGGCAGGTCGGTGTGAACGAGCGCACGGCCAGGGACTGGGAACGGGGCGTCAAGAAGACCGGCCATTCGCGCACGTATCCGGAGGGGTACCGCGTCGACTACCGGGCGGGAACCGTCACCATGTCCGGTGTGACAACAGTACCGGTCGGCTTGGGGGTCCTGGAGAAGCAGCTCCACCCGCGCTTCCTGACCCTGGCCGAGCGCGAACAGATCCGCGATCTGCGCTCGGCGGGCCAGTCTCTGCGGGCGATCGGACGGGCCCTGGGACGGCCGGCGAGCACGATCAAACGGGAGATCGACGCGAACGCGGGCAGCAGGGGCTACCAGCCCTACGCGGCCCACCGGGCGGCGGCGGCGCGCAGGCCCCGGCCCAAGGAGCGCAAGCTGCTGCGCGAGGGACGGCTGCGTCGCTTCGTCCAGGGCGGACTGCTCAGGCGGTGGTCACCGGAACAGATCTGCCACGCTCTGCTGACGGAGCATCCCGACGACGAGAGCATGCGGGTGAGCGTGGAAACGATCTATCAGGCGCTGTATTTCCAGGCCCGCGGCGGTCTGAAACGGGAAGTGCAGGCAGCCGTCCGCTCCGGCCGGACCCGCCGCAGACCCCGCCGCGACCCCGAGCGGCGCACCCTGCGGTTCATCGACCCGATGGTGATGATCAGCGACCGGCCCGCCGACGTCGAGGACCGGGCGGTGCCCGGCCACTGGGAAGGGGACCTGATCATCGGCGCGGGCGGGCGTTCCGCCATCGCCACCCTGGTCGAACGAAGCACCCGTTACACGATGCTGGTCCACCTGCCGGGCGGAGCCCACGACGCCGAGACCGTTCGCGACGGCCTCGTCCGCACCGTCCGGACCCTGCCGGCCCACCTGCGCGGCTCCCTCACCTGGGACCAGGGCAGCGAGATGGCACGCCACAGGCAGTTCACCATGGCCACCGGAATGCCCGTCTACTTCTGCGACCCCGCCTCACCCTGGCAACGCGGCTCGAACGAGAACACCAACGGGCTCCTGCGGCAGTACTTCCCGAAGGGAACCGACCTGAGCCCGCACAGCCCCGAAGACCTCGAACACGTCGCCCAGGAACTCAACGGCCGCCCACGCAAGACGCTCGGCTGGAATACCCCAGCCGAGCGTCTACGTGATCTACTCACCACCTAAACCACGTGGTGTTGCGACGACCCCCAGAACCCAAGC
>NZ_JAQYWW010000302.1:0-16835 GCF_036322525.1 Streptomyces sp. BE20
CTCCAGCGAGACGAGGGCCTCGCGCACGACCTCGGTGTCGCGGCCGAGGTTGGCCCGCGCGCCGCCGGCCATCAGCTGCATGGTGGTGATGTGGTGCGCCACGATGTCGTGCAGCTCCCGCGCGATGCGACGGCGCTCGTCCGCCACCGCGCGGTCCGCCAGCAGGGTCCGCTTGATCGCCATCTCGCGCTGCCAGCGGCCGACCGCGAGGGCCGAGCCGACGACCAGGGCGACCGCGACCGAGACACCACCGATGTCCATGACCGGCGGGGGCATCGTCCGCCCCAGGCCGACCAGCGGGATGACGATCGCGGCCAGGGCGCCGGGCACCGTCACGGAGACACGCCCGACGCGGGTGGCCTGGAACAGGGCGACCGCGACGGTGCTGTTGAAGTGGTGCGCCATCGGCGCGGTCAGGCTCTGCAGCAGGCTGACGGCCAGGACACACACCAGCACGACGGTCGGGCGGCGACGGTGGCCGAGCAGGGGGAGGCCTGCGACGACGGCGAGCAGCAGCCCCAGGGGGGTGACGGGCAAGCCCTCGGCGGCGCCGAGCGCGTAGCCGAGCAGGTCCATCGAGGTCGCCCCGACGGCGAGCAGCGCGTCGTTGCGCGTCCAGAGCGGGCCGTCCTCGCCCCGGGGGAGCGGAACGATCGGTCGGTACGTCGCCATGTGGTGCGGCCTTCCCTGCGGACGGCGCCCCCCGGGCCTTCACCGAGTGCGTGGCGACCGTCGTCGTCGGCGTCATCCTCCCACCGGCCCGAGCCGCTCCCGCAGCCCCCAGGTGCCATTCCCACCCGGGCCCCCGGTCCACCCCACCCCCCCACCTCGGTCCCCCACTCCCGCTGGGGTCGATCAGGGAGGGGCGCCCGGTATGGAAGATATGAGAGGCGTTTTTTCTTCACGGACGGACGACGCACTGCCCAGAGAGCGATGGAAACATGAATGTCAGTCCACCGAACTTGGCGGGTCCCATGAAATTCCCTCGCGCGTCAGTCGATCGGTTATCCAATCTCGGCCCATTGAATCGGCCACTTTCCATGCGTGGGTAAAAGGGCGTCGTCGGTGATAATTGTAGATTCGAATCATTCTGCGCAAGCCGCTACCGCGACTGAAAGCGTCAGGCATGGCGTGACAGAGGTCCGCGAGCCATGCGATGCAGGCTACGTAATCATCATTCGGCCAATATTCCATAGGTTTTGCGCGCCGCGCCATTGCTCTAATCTCAAGTATGGCGATATTTTTCAAGAACGAGCCTGCGTCCCAGTCGTCAAAGTGCCTCACGGGCGCTCTCCGTCCTTGTCCAGTGAATGCTATCCACATAGTAGGGGTTGAGCGTAGAGGATGCGCTCAGCCTCCTCTACGCTCAACCCCTGAGGTTAACTCGCTGGTCAGCCAGATCCTGGCCAGAGGTGGATGTAGATCGGCGTGTCAAGCGTGATCGCAGGGTGCCTTGAGCTTGTTGCGCGCCTGAGCAGCTCAGCCATTCTGTGATTTCCCTCGATCATGTAGTTGTCTTCCGCGTGGAATCGAAGGAGGCTCATTTCGCCATCAAGCGGCTGGGTCGTGCTCTTGAGGAGCTGCTCGTCTGTCATCGACCTTGCGAATCCGGCCTTCTGGGGATCCGACAGCCAATTTCCCTTGGCGTCGACATTGTCGTGCTTGATTCCGCGAAGATCGCCGACCGTCGCATTCGGCTGATGGGCTACCTCGGGCGACTTGGACTTACTCCCGAAAATTCGGGAGAAGAAGCCTCCACCGCCACCCTCGGGGCAGTTGTGGACGAGGACGGGGGTGGTGCCTGCGAGGACGTAGTAGGTGTGGAGGTCGCTGACGGTGAGGTTGTGGACCCGCTGTTGCTGGGTGTGGGAGCGGATGGTGCTGATCTGGACCCAGGTGCCGGCGGAGGTCTCCAGCCATTGGCCGGGTTGGAGTTTGTCGGCGGTGAGCCATTCGCGGGTCTGGGGGAGCCAGAAGGGGTGGTTGTCGGTGGCGGTGAGGGTTTGGGTCTTGGTGAGGTCGACGGTGTAGGTGGCGGCGGCCTTGACGCTGTCGTCGGCGGGCCGGGTGATCTGTGGGGTTGTTGTGGTGGTGGCGGGGTCGACGGTGATCTCGTAGAGGTTCTTGTCGCCTTCGCCGATGATGGTGGCGGTGACCTGCTTGGCTTCGACGCGTCCGGTGGCGGGGTCGGTGGCGAGGACGGTTTCGCCGGTGGTGATCTGGTCGATGGGCTTGGTGGTGCCGTCGGCCATCATCACCTGGGTGTCAGGGATGAAGCTGTTATCACAGTTCGGGGATCGCCGCCCGCCGGCGTTGCTGCTGCCGCCCTTGGGCTTGCTGCCGCTTCCGGCCGCCTTGCCGCCGCTGGCCTTGCTGCTTCCGCTGCTGGTGGCTTTGCCTCCGCCGGCTTTGCCGGCGCCCGGGGCGGGGCCGGCTTTGCCGCCGCTGCTGCCGGTGGCTCCGGCACGGGGGCGGGAGGGGGAGGAGGGGACGGATTTGCCGGCGCCGCGGGCGGCGCCGCTGCCGCGTTCGATGGCTTTGGCGGCGTCGGTGACGGTGTCGACGGCGTTGGCGACTTTGGAGGCGATGCGGGCGGCGGTGGCGGCGCTGCCGATGACGGGGACGACGGCGACGAGGGAGAGTGCGGCGTTCTTCCAGTCGCCTTCGGCGGCGTACCAGACGCCGTTGATGATGTCGCAGGCGTCGCCGATGACGGGGATCATGCCGGCCACGTCGAGGACGGTGTGGCCGATGTTGGAGATGGTGTTGTAGTTCTCCTTGACGACGTCGACGGTCTTGCTGACGGCGTTGGCGGCCTTCTTGACGATGCTGGAGCCCCACCACAGGCCGGTGGGGTCGGTGTAGGTGAGGGGGCTGTTGTTGGCGTAGAGGTAGCCCTGGAGCTGTTGGGGGTCGCTTGCGTCGATGACCGGGTCGACGGACAGGAAGCGTCCGTTCTTGGGGTCGTATTCGCGGGCGCCGAGGTGGGTGAGGCCGGTGGCCTTGTCCTGGGTGCCGCCGACGAAGCCCTTGTCGCCCTGCCATTGGCCGGGGGCGGGTTGGGTGCCGCGTTCCTCGCCGAAGGGTTTGAACGCGCGGCGGGTCGCGGTGAGTGTGGCGGCGTCGATCGCCGTCGTTCCCGTGCCGTGGTGGTCGGAGGCGACGTAGCTGAGCCGGCCGTCGGAGGTCCGCACGATGGTGGGGCCGCCGGCGGTGGGGTAGTAGCGGGTGCCGGTGACCTCGCCGGTGGTGGTGTTCAGACTCAGCTCGGTGCCGCCGAGGTAGAGGGTGGTGCGGCCGGGGTCGCGGCGCAGAAGGCGGTTGCCGTCGGCGTCGTAGACGTAGGTGGAGGTGCCGGTGCTGGTGGCGGCGGTGGCGAGGTGGCCGTCGGGGTCCCAGGTCATGGTCTGGGTGTTGCCGCCCTCGTCGGGGCGGGTGAGGGTGTTGCCGGTCTGGTCGTAGGTGTAGCCGGTGGTGACGGTCGGGCCGTTGCCGGTTTTGGTCTGGGTGGTGGTGGGGGCGTGGGGGCGGGGCTGGCCGGGGGCGGGGTAGGTGTGGGTGCTGGTGATGTCCTTGGTGGTGTCGCCGGTGGGGTCGTGGTCGGTGGTGGCGGTGCGGTTGCCCGTGACGTCGTAGGTGAACGACTGGCGGTAGGGTGCGGGGCCGCCGTTGGTGGCGGGGTTGGGTGTGGTGTTGGTGCAGCCGCCGATTCCGGGGACGGAGGGGCCGGGGCGGGTGGTGGTGGTGCCGGTGTCGGTCCACGCCTGGGTCAGGCGCTTGAGGTGGTCGTAGGTGAAGCACTGGGTGTCGGTCTGGCCGTCGTTGCGCCAGGTGGAGACGGAGGTGACGTCACCGGCGGGGGTGTAGGTGTAGTCGGTGATGTCGAGGGAGGTCTGGCCGTCCTCCTTGTCGAGGAAAGAGCGCAGGACGCGGCCGGTGCCGGGCTGGTAGGTGTGGGTGAGGGCGACCTGCTTGGGGACGTCTCCGTAGGTGATCCGCTGGAGCTGGCCGAGCTCGTCGTAGTTGGTGAAGTTGACGTAGTCGTCGAGGCCGCCGAGGGAGACCGGCAGGCCGTTGGGGTTGCGGCCGGTGTTGATGGTCTCGGCCGGGAGGCCGCCGACCTCGGGCAGGTCCGTCTGGAACGGCAGGCCGGAGATCGCGTCGTAGTAGGTGTTGGAGGTGTAGGTGCCGGTCAGGGCGCCTTCGCCGTCGGGGACGGTGACCTTGGTGGCGACCGGGTTGTAGGCGGTGTCGTACTCGGTGACCTCCTGGCGGTAGGCCTTGCCGGCGGACCAGCTGGTGGCGGCGGTGGGCAGGCCGGGCAGGAGGGTGTCGTACTCGTAGGTGGCCAGCGGGGTGCCGGCGGTGCTGCCGAGGTTGCGTGACAGCGGCCGGCCGAGGATGTCGTAGCTGACCGCGACCGTGACACCGCGGGCGTCGGTCGTGGAGACGGGGCGGTCGGCGGCGTCGTAGACCGTGGTGATGACGCCCTTGTCGGGGTCCTCGGAACGGGTCTGGCGGCCGTGGACGTCGTAGCCGTACTTCCAGGCGTTGCCGGCGGCGTCGGTGACCTGGCCGAGTTTGCCCTCGACGTCGTAGGTGTACTTCGTCGCGTCGTAGGCGCCCTGCGGGGTGGCGCCGTGGTACTGGCGCAGTTCGGTCGAGCGTCCGCGGGCGTCGACGAGGCTCGTGGTGGCGGTGCCGCCCTGGGGCGGGGTGGCGTCGGTGCGCTCCACGCCCGGGTAGGAGACGGTGGAGCGCCACTGCTCGATGGCCTTGGAGGAGAACGTCTGGACCACGGGGCGGCCCAGGCCGTCGTAGAACGCGGCGCTCTGGCCGGGGATCTCGTTGTCGTTGGCGACGAACCGGGTGGTGCCGGGCTCGCCGGTGCGGTTGATGTAGGGCTGGTTGGTCTTCACCACCTGGCCGTGGCTGTCGTAGAACGTGTCGCTGACGATGCGGGCGCCCGCGGCGTTGTTCGCGGGTGTGGACTGCGTCTGGATCTGCTCGCCGAAGGCGTTGAGGATGACGACGCCGACGGTGTAGTCCCTGCCGCTCTCGCGCAGGTACTTGGTGGTGACGGAGGTGGTGCCGGTGCCGGTGAGCCGGTACTCGACCAGGGTGTCGGCGAGGTCGGTGCCGGGGGTGCGGCCGGGTTGCCAGGTGGCGGTGGTGCGGCCGAGGGCGTCGACGTTCTGCTGGGAGGTGCGGCCGTTGTGGTCGACGGACTTGACCGGCACTTCGCGGGTGGGGTGGAAGGTGGTGGTGCTGGTCCAGCCCTTGGCGTTGGTGACCTTGACGGTGGTGGGCTGGACGCCCGCGGCCGGTTCGTAGGCGGTGGTCGTCGTCGCCCCGGCGGAGTCGGTGCTGGTGGTGACCCGGCCGTAGGCGTCGTAGCCCACGGTGGAGACCAGCGAGAACACCGGCTGGCCGCCGGAGAACCCGTCGAGTTCCTCGGTGCGGGTCACCGCGCCCGGGCCGTTGAGGACCCCGAACGCCTGGCCGTCGAAGAACGCCCGGCTACGGCCCAGCGTGCTCGCCTCGGACGCGACGAGGTCCGAGCCGCTGACCGTGGCGCAGCCGTCCTTGGTCTGGACGGTTTCGGCGACGCGGTCGAGTGTCCAGGTGGTGGTGTTGCGGGCGTATCGGGTGGAGGCGCACAGGTCGGGCAGGCCGTCGGCGCGGTCGACGACCTTGACGGGCATGCCGTGGGTGTCGAACGTCGCGGTCTTGGATGTGGATTGCCACGTGCCGTCGGAGCGCAGGGCGGTGTCCTTGCCGGAGCCGTTGCGCAGCATCTGTGCGGTCAGGGCGGGCAGGGCGGTGCCGCGGTTGTGGGTGGCGGTGGCGGTGGACAGCCAGGGGTCGGACTTGGAGACCGCGATCAGGGCGCCACCGTCGGAGGCGTAGGTCTGGCGTTCGCGCAGCGAACCCGCGAGCGGGTTGGCGTCCTTGACGCTCGCACCGCCGATGTCGGAGTACGTGACGGAACGCTTGCTGCCGTCGGCCTTGACGTCACCGTCCATGCCGCGCAGGTAGTACGCGACGGCCTTGCCGATCGGATCCGGCGCGACACCGCTACGCGTGATCACCTGCTCGTAGCCGCGGAACTGGTTCCACGTCCGGCGGTCGGTCTCGGTGTACTCGTCGTCGTCGCGGTGCCAGGCGGCCGGGCCGACGTATTCGTAGGTGGTGGTGCGCACGGGTGAGCCGCCGAACGGGTCCCGTTCGTTGACCTGGGAGACCACGTACTTGTGGAACCAGTCCAGGGTCGGGGGCAGCGGGCTCTTGTCGTCGGCGTTCCAGTACACCGGGTAGCAGCGCTTGCCGTTGGTGTCCTGGGCGGTGGGGAGGGCGCCGGGTGCGCAGTCGGCGTCGGCGTAGACGGCTTCGGTGGTCTTGCCGGTCTCCGCGGTCACGCCGATGACGCGCCGCCGGTTGAGGGGGGGCTTGTTGTCGCTGCCGGAGTCGACGCGGTTGTTGAGGAACTTGCCGGTGAAGGTGATGGCCGGCTGGTCGATCCGGTTGGCGCCGTCGTGGCCCGAGTGGGTGATCGAGTTCAGCCACAGGGCCGGGGCGGTGTGGTCCTTCGGGTCCGGGTACTCGTGCGCCAGCACGTAGGAGTCGACGTCGGCGTAGGAGCCGCCGTTGAGGACCTGGGTGGTGATCTTCGTCAGGCGTTTGGTGGACCAGAACGTGGCCTGGTAGTTCTCGCAGGTGCCGGTGGCGGTGCAGTTCTGGTCGAACGGGACGTCCGGCCACTTGCCCGCGTTGGCGGTGTTCAGCTTGTTCGGCGCGCAGTCGAACGAGGCGTCGGGCAGGCAGCGTTCCGTGACGTCGAACACGACCTGCCCGGTGGGCTTCACGCTGTCGGTGTCGGTGAGCTTGGAGCCGTAGGTGATCCGGGCGAGGTTGCCGCCGCGCACGTACGCGGTCCGGGTCCCGGACGGGTTCTGCGCGGAGACGCCCCGCTGGTAGTGGTTGGTCTCCTTGTCGTACCAGTGGGAGATCAGGCCGCCGCGCGGGTCGACGACGAAGTCGAGCATCCACCGCCACGCCTGGTCGCACCAGGACGCCTCGAACGTCGGCTTGTTGCAGTCCTCGCCCGCGTTGTTGCCGTAGACGGGTGTCGTCCAGGCGGAGTTGGAGGCCGGGGCGCCCACCCCTGCGCCGGGCTTGCGGCCCAGGCCGAAGTAGTACTGGGTGCCGTCGGTGGTGGTGACCTTCCAGTGCTCGCCGTTGTTGTCGCCGTTGGTGGCGCCGGTCAGCAGCTCGACGCGGGAGGCGTCGTCGCCCTCCAGCCGCCAGGTGCCGGTGGCGTCGTCGCGCACCAGGGTCGAGGAGCGGCCGTTCAGCGAGATGGTGGCGTTCCAGCCCGCCAGGCACTGCTCGCCCGATCCGGTCTGGCCGTCCTTCGCGCAGGGCTTGAAGCGCCGCTCGACGAAGCCGGGCGTGTACTCCCAGCCCTCACCGATCCACGACGACTGGTTGTTCGTCGCCGCGGTCCGGCCGTCGACCGACTGCGAGCTGTAGGACAGGGACACGTTCGGCTTCGAGCCGCCCAGGCCCTCCGGTACCGCGATCGGGTAGGACCAGTTGAAGCCGCCGGTGTTCCCACCGACGCTCCACGTCCCCGACGGCGCCAGACCGGTCGCCGCGAACGTCCCCGCCGAACCACCCGGAGCGGCCGACGCGGCCAGGACCGTGCCACCCGACGGGGCGGCCGACAGGGACCGGGCACCGAGCTCCGCCGCCGCCGGGACCGCCTGTGCGGACCCGCCCGCGAGCTCCACGTCGGTGCTCAGCAGACCGGGCCGAGCTGCGGTGCGGCGCGTCTCCACGGGCGTCTGGGTGCGGCACTCGGCCCGCTCGGGCGTGGTGAGCGCACACTCGGGCAGCGCCACCAGACGCGCCCGGGACAGCCAGTCACCACCGAACGCACCCTCGATCGAGGACACGTCCACGTCCACCTTGACGGGGGAGCCCGTACTGCCGCCGGCCGTCGGACGCACCGCCAGCAGCAGGCCGTTGACGCCCGCCTTCTCGGCGGCGGGCCGGTCGGCGACCGTGACCCGGACCTTGTGCGAGGCGGGCGTCGCCCGCTCGCTGCGCAGGGCCTCCGGCGCGGCGGCGACGGCCGCCACGGCGGGCGAGCTCACCCACACCGGTGCGGTACCCGCCTGGCCACCGGCCGGCACGGCCGCCGGGGCGGCGGCGAAGGCGGACTCCTTGAGGCTCTTCGGGGTCGCGGTCTTGGGCGCGAGGTCGACCTCGGCGTCCACCGCCCCCGGCCACGCCACCGCACCGGCCTTCCAGGCCGGTGCGCCGTCGCCCTTGAGCGGGACGGCCTTGACCGGGGCGGCGTTCTTGCCGCCGACCGCCGGGGTCCGGTCGAGGTCGCGGGGCGACCATTGGGTGGGATTGCGGGGCTTCCACGCCGCCGCGTGCGCAGGTCCCACGCCGGCCAGCATCGACAGCACGAGGACCGCGGCGGTGGTCAGCCGCCGTCTCCCTCGTGACCGCCGTTTGGCGTGGAATCCGTCCGGTGATACCGACACGACTTGCCTCCTGGCATGCCGAAGCAGACCTTCCGTCGGAAGGCCTGCTGAACAGGGATTTTCGCGCGGAGCCTAACGTCCGTTCGCGAACCTGGTCCATCGGTGTCCGGAGCCCCGGCCGGGATACAACGAACGGGGGGGAATCGATGATCACTCCCGACCTTACGCAGCGTGCGAAGAGAGGGGGTGTTTTGCCCTTCTTTACCGTACAAATCTCCTGATGCACCCTCACCGATCGTGGGCGTCCCGCCGCTCCGACCAGGGCTTTGACTACGGAGAGCTCGCAGTTGTGAGGTGCCTCACAGCGCGGAAGACCATCCGTCAGAAAAGACGTCGTGCGCGGATGTTAGGTTCCCGTTCGCCGATATCCGCACGGCAATCCACCAGCTGACGAGAGGTTTCCTCTTATGGGGTCGATATCCCCCCATCGCAGTCGTCGACGCAGATCCATGCTGGCCGCATCGGTCGGCATCGTACTGACTGTTGGCATGCTCAGTTCTACCGCCCCCGCCCTTGCCGCCGAGGGGAATTCCCCGGTTTCCCCGGTTTCCCCGGTTTCTCCGGTCGTCGAGGCGCAGGCCCCGGCGGTGCCGGGTACGGCCGCCGAGGCCGCGCAGCGGGCCGCCGAGGCCGCCGCGCTGGCCGAGGCCCGGCGCAGCGGCAAGCCGGTCGAGATCGCGGTGCTGACCACCGAGACCGACACGGTGGTCGCTAACCCGAACGGCACGCTGGGTCTGCGGCGTACCGTGGCCCCGGCGCGGGCCAAGCGGGACGGGGTCTGGAAGGACCTCGACGCGACGCTCGCCCGGGCGTCCGACGGCACCCTGCGGCCGAGGGTGACGAGCAATCAGCTGACGTTCTCGGGTGGTGGGTCCGGACCTCTCGCCACTCTCGACCAGGACGGCCGCAAGCTCGCCCTGAGCTGGCCGGGTGCGCTGCCGGCGCCCACCCTGGACGGCGAGAGCGCCACCTATGCCGAGGTCGCGCCCGGCGTCGACCTGAAGCTCACGGCGAACCAGGCCGGCGGGTTCGCGCAGGTCCTGGTGGTCAAGACCCCGGCCGCCGCGCAGGATCCGAAGGTGAAGGCCATCGCGCTCGGTCTGAAGACCGAGGGCGTCTCGGTGAGCGCCGACGCGGGCGGCAACCTCAACGCCACCGACGCCGACGGCCGCGTCGTCTTCCGCGCCCCCGCTCCCACCATGTGGGACTCCAGCACGACCGCCGCCCCGGCCGCGCCTGCGAGCGCGAGCGCGAAGTCCGGTGCCCGCGCGGCCCGTTCCGCCGCGGACGCCCCGGCAGCCGCCCCCGCCGCCGACTCCGAGGGCCTGAAGGTCCACTCGGACGCGGACGGCCCCGGCCTCGGCGCCAACGTCTCGCAGCTGTCGGCCACGCCCGCCGGCACCTCGCTGACGGTCACGCCCGACAGCGCCTTCCTGGACGCCCCGACGACGACCTACCCGGTCTACATCGACCCGACGTGGACGCCCACCAACCGGGGCACGCAGAACTGGACCTGGGTCCAGGAGGCGTACCCGACGGTCACGCACTACAACGACTACGGCAACGCGTACGACCCGGGGGTCGGCTACCAGCAGTGGCAGACCAAAAAGGGGCTGGAGCGCTACTACATCCAGCTCGACGCCGGTGACCTCGGTGACAAGGTCATCCGGAAGGCCGCCCTGGTGGCCACGCAGTCGTACGCCGCGGCGAACAACTGCGCGTCCACCTACGGCGTCACGCTGCACCCCACGCACCCCATCGACGGCAGCACCTCCTGGAACAACCAGCCCTGGGACTGGGGTTCGCTCGGCACGGCCACGCTGAACAGCGCGGGCGGCGACGGCTGCCCGGGCGCCACCACGACCGGCGAGTGGGACGTCCGCCAGCACCTGAGCGACAACAACTGGCGCGGTCTGCTGTCGTTCGGCCTGTTCGCGGCCGACGAGTCCAAGCGGGACGGCAACAACGGCAACATCAGCTTCAAGCGTTTCACCCGCACGCCGGCCAAGCTGCCGTACCTGTACGTCGAGTACAACCGCGCCCCGTACGCACCGTGGAGCCTGGGGATGAGCCCGGCCCCGCAGAACCCGAACGGCAACGGCTGCGGCTGGATCGGCGCGACCAACGCCGCCACCGGCATCCGCCTGTCCGCCTGGGTCGGCGACCCGGACAGCAACCAGATCGACGCCCGCTTCGAGGTCCGCGACCTCGGCACCGCCGACGAGCCGGTGGCCTGGGACAGCGGCTGGGGCAACCTCGGCAACAGCAACCACGAGGCCGCCGTCACGCCCGGCAACCTCCAGGACGGCCACACCTACTACTGGCGCGTGCAGACCGGTGACGGCGAGCTCCCCTCCGGCTGGTCGGCCGGCTGCCAGTTCAGCCTGGACCTCACCCCGCCCGCCGTGCCGACCGTCACGTCCGCGGACTACCCGGCGTCCGGCACCCTGCCCGGCTCGACCAAGCACATCGGCGAGGCCGGCGCGTTCACCCTCGACGCGACGGACAACGCCAGCGGGGTGCTCTACTACGAGTACGCCTTCAACTCGGCCATCCCCGTGGGCGGCGCCAACCGGGTCGACGCCTCCGGCAACGGCTCCGCGGTCATCAACCTCACTCCCACCATGTGGGGCACCAACCTGCTCCGGGTGCAGGCCGTGGACCGCGCGGGCAACCGCTCGCAGGAGAACACCTACAGCTTCTTCGCCCCGTCCGACCCGAACGCCAAGACCGTCCTCGGTGACATCACCAACGACGCGCAGGTGGACCTCGTCCTCCCGGACAACAACGGCAACCTGATGCTGTACCCGGCCGGTGTCGAGCCGAGCTTCGGCGGGCCGATGGCCTCCGACAAGGCCAACAGCCCGGGCGGCAGGGGCTGGGACAAGGCGCTGGTCACCCACCGCGGCGGAAACGGCATCCGGATCGACGACCTGATCGTCTACGCCGACTCCACCCTGTACTCCTACCGCAACTCGCTCTGGGCGAGCAGCCTGCAGTCCGAGGGCAACCTCTACTTCAGCAGCAGGAACGCCGTCCTCTCGCGGCGTCCGATGGCCTGCAGCACGATCGGCGTCCCCGGTGCCAGCTGCGTCGGCTACCACAAGACCGACTGGAGCCGGGTCAAGGGACTCCTGGCGATCGGTGACATCGACACCGTCGGCATCCCCGACCCGACCGCGGACAAGCGCCGCTACGACCTCCTCACCCAGGAGGACGACGGCGCAGGCCACGTCGGGCTCTGGCTCTTCCGCAGCTCCTCCGCGACCGGCGTCTACGCCTCGGGGACGCCGCTGAGCACCGCCGACTGGTCGAACCGCACGCTGATCGCCCCCGGCGACGCCACCGGCGACGGTCTGATCGACCTCTGGGTGCGGGAGAACGGCACCGGCAACATCTACCAGTACCCGAGCCGCAAGCTCCCCGACGGCAAGCCCGACATCACCGCGCTCGTCGACGACAGCACGCGGACGCTGATCGGTCACGCCTCGGCGGCGGACTTCCCCAAGCTGACCTCCTCCGGTGACGTCAGCGGCGACGGTGTCCCCGACCTGTGGACGCGCGACACCAGCGGGGTCCTCAACGTCTGGAGCGGCATCACCTCCACCGGCAAGGCCGACGCCCCGGTGACCGGCTTCCTCTCCGCGGCGGCGCTCGGCTACCCCGGCGGCACCATCAGCTTCCACGCCGGTGCCAACACCAACAAGTGCATGGACGCCAACGGCAGCGCGGACGGCAGCCGGCTCCAGCTGTACAACTGCTGGAACGGTGACAACCAGCACTTCACCTTCCGTACGGACGGCACCCTGCGCACTCTCGACAAGTGCGTGACCGCCGACAACACCTACAACGGCGCCTCCGTCAACCTGCGCACCTGCGTGCCGGACGCGCCCGGACAGAAGTGGACGCTGCGTCAGGACAACACCCTGTACAACCCTGACTCCGGGCGCTGCATCGACGACATGACGGCCGGCGGCAGTGACGGCGTCCAGCTGTGGCTGTGGAACTGCCACTCCTACAGCAACCAGAAGTGGATCAGCACCGCCAACCGGCCGGTCAACCTCCACTCCGGTGCGAACAACAGCAAGTGCATGGATGCCAACGGCCCGGACGAGGGCTCGCAGATCCAGCTGTACGACTGCTGGAACGGCCTCAACCAGCGCTACGACCTGCGGACGGACAAGACCGTCCGGGTCTACGAGAAGTGCGTGACGGCCGACGGCGCCGCCAACGGGAGCCCGGTGACGGTGCGCAGCTGCACCGGCGCGGACAACCAGAAGTGGGAGCTCCGGGGCGACGGCACCCTGTACAACCCGGTCTCCGACCGCTGCGTCGACGACATGACCGCGGGCGGCCAGAACATGGTTCCGCTCTGGATGTGGAGCTGCCACTCCTTCGCGAACCAGCGCTGGACCACTGCCTGACCGATCACCCTCCGGCCCCGGTCCGAGTCCTCCCGCTTCGGCGGGAGGTTCTCGGGCCGGGGCCCTTCGCGTTCTGCGGCCGCCTCCCTCCGTCCCGGTCGAGCTTGCTCGATCGATCCTGTAACGTTCATTCCCGGGACGAGCGTTTTGAAAGCAATAGATCGGAGGGGGATCATGGGACACCACGGAGGCGGCACCGGTGGCCGCGCGGTGCGGACGGAGGCAGGCGCCCGCGAGAAGCGCGGGCGGAGGGGGAAGCCGGAGCAGGACGGTACGGAGGGTGCGGAGGGTGCGAAGGCCGGCCGGGCCGCACCGGCCCGGCTGGCCGACGTCGACGCACTGCGCGGTTTCGCGCTGTTCGGCATCCTGACCGTCAACATCACCTACCTGGCGTCCGCCTACCACGGCACCGGCGTGGAGGAGCCCGGGTTCGGCTCGCCGCTCGACACCGGTGTCCGGCTGCTGGTGGCGCTGCTGTTCGAGGCCAAGTTCTTCCTGCTGTTCTCGTTCCTCTTCGGCTACAGCTTCACCCTCCAGCTCGACTCCGCCGAACGGCGCGGCGTCCGCTTCACCCCGCGCTTCCTGCGGCGGCTGGCCGGGCTGTTCGTGCTCGGGGTGCTGCACGCGGTGGTGCTGTTCCCGGGCGACATCCTCACCACCTACGCCGTGCTCGGGCTGATCCTGCTCGCCCTGCGCCGGCTCCGGCCGAGGACCGCGGTGCGGACGGCGGTCGTCCTGTTCGCCGTCACCTCGGCCGCGTACCTGCTGCTCGCCGTGGCCCTGCGGGGCGCCGACGGGGGTGACCGGGCGGTGCTGGCGGCCGACGCGCAGCACGCCACCGAGGCGCTGCGCGGCGGGTTCGGCTCGGTGGTCGGGGCCCACCTCGACCAGCTGCCGGACGTCCTCTTCCTGCTGGCCTTCTTCCAGGCCCCGGCCGCGCTCGCGGCCTTCCTGCTCGGGCTCGCCGCCGGCCGGCTGCGGGCGCTGGCCGAACCCGGCCGGCACGACCGGACGCTCCGTCGGCTCCAGGTCTGGGGGTTCCCGCTCGGGTTGCTCGGCGCCGCGGTGTACACCTACTCGGCCCTCCGGAACCCCGGTGCCTCCTTCCAGGTGTTCGCGCTCGGGGTGGACGTGATCACCGCGCCGCTGCTGGCCGCCGCCTATGCGGCGACCGTGCTGCGGATCGCCCGGGGCCGCCACGGCCGGCGGATGGTGGCGGCGCTCGCGCCGCCCGGCCGGATGACGCTGACCAACTACCTGACGCAGTCGCTGGTCTGCGTCCTCCTCTTCACCGGTGTCGGTGTCGGGCTGATCGGCCGGGTCCCGCCGTCGGGTGTCGCGCTGATCGGCGTCGCGCTGTTCGCGGCCCAGGCGGTGTTCTGCCGCTGGTGGCTGGCCCGCCACCCGTACGGGCCGGTGGAGTGGCTGCTGCGCGCGGTCACCACGCTCTCCCGGCCGCGCTGGCGCGGGTCGGCGGGCGCGGCGGACACGGCCACAGCGGGCGCGGCGGGGGCCGTGACCGGGCCGACGGGGGGACCGGGAGTCGCCGGCTGAGGTCGAGCGCCCCCGCGCGGGGGCGCTCCGGCGTCCGCGACCCGCCCGGGCATCGAGGGCGCCCGCCGGGGTGACCGGCCGTCACGTCCCCGCGCCCGGCAGTCCGGTTCCGCCCGGACGGTCCGGGGGCGGGGCGCCCGTGCCGCCCGCGACCGGGTGGTTCCGATCATGAACGACTAAGCTGCCGCCCCGTCAAGCCCTCGCGAAGCCCTCGCGACGGGCGGTTCGGAACGAGGGCGGGAGCCAGAAGATGATGGGACCGGCGCATTCGCTGTCGGGGGCGGCGGCGTGGTTGGGCGCGGGAGCGATCGCGACGGGGCTCGGTGAGCCGATGCCGTGGCCCGTGCTCCTCGCGGGCACGCTGATCTGTGCGGGCGCCGCGCTGGCGCCGGACCTCGACCACAAGGCGGCGACCATATCCCGGGCGTTCGGCCCGGTGTCGCGGGTCCTCTGCGAGGTGATCGACAAGCTCTCGTACGCGGTCTACAAGTCGACCCGCAGCCGGCACGACCCGCGCCGCACCGGTGGCCACCGGACGCTGACCCACACCTGGCTCTGGGCGGTGCTCTGCGGGGCGGGCGCGTCCGCCGCCGCCGTCTACGGCGGCCGGTGGGGAGTGCTGGCGGTGCTCTTCGTGCACATGGTGCTGGCGATCGAGGGCCTGCTGTGGCGGCACGCCCGGGTCTCCAGCGACGTCCTGGTCTGGCTGCTGGGCGCGACCAGCGCGTGGATGCTGACGTACGTGCTCGACAAGCCGGGCAACGGCTCGCTCTGGCTGTTCGACCAGCCGGGGCAGGAGTACCTGTGGATCGGCCTGCCGATCACCCTCGGCGCGCTCGTGCACTGCCTCGGTGACGCGCTGACCGTGTCGGGCTGCCCGGTGCTCTGGCCGATACCGATAGGGCGCAAGCGCTGGTACCCGCTCGGTCCGCCGAAGGGGATGCGGTTCCGGGCCGGCAGTTGGGTGGAGCTCAAGGTGCTGATGCCGGTCTTCATGGGCGCGGGCGGTCTCTGCGCGGTCGGGGCGCTGGGCTACTTCAGCTGATCCCGCACGACCTGTGAGCCCCGGGCCGGGGGTGTCTCCGGCCCGGGGCTCCGTCGTGTCCGGTTCCCGGCCTGTCCGTGGTACCCCCAGGGGGTAGTCCTCATCACGGGTCGAAAGCTTGCCCGAGATACCCCCTGGGGGTATAAAAGAACTGCGGGCGACGTCGCCATGGTGGATACCCCCCAGGTGTATCCACCGCGTCGCCGCCCGACCGCCGCCCGCCACCACGGCCGACGGTCGCCACCCCGCTCGACGACCACGAGGAGCCCAGATGACCACCCAGGCCCCCGCCTCCACCGAGGTGGAACTCCTGATCGGCGGCATGACCTGTGCCTCGTGCGCCGCCAGGATCGAGAAGAAGCTCAACCGGATGGACGGCGTCACCGCCACCGTCAACTACGCCACCGAGAAGGCCAGGATCACCGTGGCGAGCGAGGGCTCCGGCTCCGGTGCGGGTGCCGCGACCGGGGTCGCCGACCTGATCGCGACCGTCGAGGCCACCGGCTACACCGCCGCCCTGTCCCGGCCCGCCGCCGCGCCGCAGACCGCCGGGCCGACCGGCGGACCCAGCGGGCCGGTGGGGTCGGCCGACGAACTCGAACCGCTGCGGCAGCGCCTGATCACCGCGCTGGTGCTGGCCGTCCCGGTGATCGCGATGGCGATGGTCCCGGCCCTCCAGTTCGACAACTGGCAGTGGCTCTCGCTGACCCTCGCCGCCCCCGTCGTCACCTACGCCGCCTGGCCCTTCCACCGGGCCGCCTGGACGAACGCCCGCCACGGCGCCGCCACCATGGACACCCTGGTCTCGCTCGGCACCGGTGCCGCGTTCCTCTGGTCGCTCTGGGCCCTGTTCTTCGGGCACGCGGGGATGCCCGGGATGCGGCACGGCTTCGAGTTCACCGTCGCCCGCAGCGACGGCTCCTCGAACATCTACCTGGAGGCCGCCGCCGGGGTGACCGCGTTCATCCTGGCCGGCCGCTACTTCGAGGCGCGGTCCAAGCGCACCGCCGGAGCCGCGCTCAAGGCGCTGCTGGAGCTGGGGGCCAAGGACGTCACCGTGCTGCGCGACGGCGCCGAGGTCCGCGTCCCGACCGCCGAGCTGACGGCCGGCGAGCGCTTCGTGGTCCGCCCGGGCGAGAAGATCGCCACCGACGGGGTGGTGGTCGAGGGCGCCTCCGCCGTGGACGCCTCGATGCTGACCGGCGAGTCGGTTCCGGTCGAGGTCGCGGTCGGCGACGCCGTCACCGGCGCCAC
>NZ_JAQYWW010000303.1:0-509 GCF_036322525.1 Streptomyces sp. BE20
GGCAGCGGCCGTCCGCGCTCAGGTGGACCTTGCTGGTGAACCCGCCGCGCGAGCGGCCGAGGCCCTCACCTCCTGCACCACCTCCGCCAGGCGGGCGGTCAGGCTCTGCCACGGCG
Organism: Streptomyces sp. BE20; assembly: GCF_036322525.1. NCBI lineage: Bacteria > Bacillati > Actinomycetota > Actinomycetes > Kitasatosporales > Streptomycetaceae > Streptomyces > Streptomyces sp. BE20. Next base: position 117 of record NZ_JAQYWW010000303.1, read on the forward strand.
TCTCGTCCTGGTGTTCTCCCGGCCCAGCCCCCTTGACGCGAGGGCCGGCGGCGGGTCGGTGCGGGCGCCGGCCGCGTGCTGGTGGGCCCGGACGATGGTGGAGTCGACCGAGATGTCCCAGTCGATGTCGCCGGCCGCGTCCGCCTCGGCCTGGACCCGCTGGAGCAGGCGCTCCCAAGTGCCGTCGGCCGACCACAGCCGGTGGCGTTCGTAGACCGTCTTCCAGGGACCGAACCGCTCGGGCAGGTCACGCCGGTGCACACCGGTCCGCACCCGGTGCAGGATCCCGTCGATCACCTGCCGATGGTCCCGCCACCGACCACAACGCCTGTTGCCGACCGGCAGGAACGGCCGCAGCCGTTCCCACTCGGCATCCGTCAGATCACCCCGCCC
>NZ_JAQYWW010000304.1:0-2938 GCF_036322525.1 Streptomyces sp. BE20
CCGACCCGCACGACTTCCTCGCCTTCCTCGACCGCAAGGAAGCCTGGGCCCACGCCTGGGACCTCGTCCCCACCGCCGTCGAAACCCTCCTCGCCCTGCGGCGGCTGGCGGAGGCCGAGGCCCTGGCCGCACGCCACGCCAGCGGGATCGAGGGCCGGGACGCACCCGGCGCCGTCGCCGAACACCACCTGTGCCGCGGGCTGCTGCTGCGCGCGGCCGACCCTGACGCGGCGATGGCGGCCTTCGACCTCGCGGCCGCACGATGGACCGCCATCGGCCGCCCCTACCCCGCAGCCCTCGCCACCGAACGCGCCGCCCGCACCCGCACCGACCTCGACGACGTCTCCGCCCGCCTCACCGCACCGATCACCGCCTTCGAACACCTCGGCGCCACCTCCGACGCCGCCCGCTGCCACCGCACGCTACGGGAACTCGGCAAAGCGACCTCCAACCCCCGCGGCCGGGCCGGCTACGGCGACCGCCTCTCCCCCCGCGAAGAACAGATCCGCGACCTCCTCACCACCGGCGCCACCAACAAGGACATCGCCGCCGCACTCTTCCTCTCCACCCGCACCGTCGAGAACCACGTCGCCCGCGTCCTCACCAAACTTCGCACCACCCGCGCCGACCTCACCGACCCACCCGGCTGAGACGCCGCAGGTAGTGACGGCGGCGGGCGGCGGCCTGGTGGCGACTGCGGCATTCCGGCCGCCGGTGAAACAGTCCGCTCGGCGTTACCGTGCGGAGGATTCGCCTGCGCCCGGAGAAGGCGGCGGACCTCCTGGACGGTCGGGTCCACCGGTCGGCGCTGTGTGCCGGGCGGTTCAACCGCCGCCGACAGGGCGCGCTTCCGTTCAGTACGACTTCAGGATGACAGCTGATCGGCAAGGAGTCTGACGACGCCCGCCGGTTGACACCGGAGGATGTGACCACCCCAAGGCCTCGAAGCGCAGGTTGTGGAGCAGCGAACCTCCCGATGACCCACCCGCCTGTTCGAGCCCTGGAGCAGCAAGCCTTACGGAAGCGCAGGCCGCTGGTACGCGTTGCCGGCTCGGCGCGTGAAGCGCCGCTGTCCCCGAGTACCCGGTGCCGCGTCGGACCAACAACTCTGGACCGCCACCCATGCACGTGACCACCCCCGTCAGCTACCTGGCCCAGCTGTGTCGAGAGCTCACCGACTTCACCTGGAGACAGACCCGCGCCTGTGCCTACGCCATCGCGCTGCTCGCAGGTGTGGCGGCTTCCACCGCGCTGCCGAGTTTGCCCCTGGCCCGCTACGACCTACTCGTCGTCTACGGCATCCTGCTCACCCTGACGTTCTGGCGGTGCGGCTGGGAGACTGGTCGCGACGTCGCCGTCATCGCCGTCTGCCACGTCATCGGACTGGTATTCGAGCTGGTGAAGGTGCACCTCGGCTCGTGGAGCTATCCGGAGCCGGCGGTACTGAAGATCGGAGGCGTCCCGTTGTACGGGGGGTTCCTCTACTCGGCTGTCGCCAGCTACGTGTGCCGTGCCTGGCACCTCTTCGACCTGCGGCTCACCCGCTACCGCCGCTGGCCGACAGCTGGGGTTGCGGCTCTGATCTACGTCAACTTCTTCACCCATCACTGGCTGCCCGACGCGCGCTGGCCGCTGGCCGCCATGCTGTTGGCGGTCACCGCCGGCACAACGGTCAGCTACCGCGTCCGCGGCGACCGACGACGCATGCCTCTCGCGTTGTCGTTTCTCCTCATCGGCTTCTTCCTCTGGCTGGCGGAGAACCTGGCCACCTACTCCGGTGCCTGGCGGTACCCCCACCAGCTACAGGGCTGGGAGCCCGTTGCTCCCGCAAAGATCGGCGCATGGACGCTGCTGATCAGTGTCACGTTCGTCCTGGCAACGATCGGCAGACTTCGGCCGCCCAGTAGTCCGCGCTCTCCTTGACGGGCTTTCCTGCCCCACCCAGCGGGGCCCGGCAGGTTAACGACGCCGGGGTGTGGTCGCGGATGCCAGCCGGGAAGCGGGGCCCGGTGCTGAGCGACTCGGAGCGAGTGGCCCTGACCGCGGCGAATCCCGCTCCCCCACCTGATAGGAAGAGCACAGCACAATCCCGATCGAAGGGGGCACGGAAGAGATGGCCGTCCTGACGCCGAGGCGCCTCTGGAAGGGATACAGCAAACCGCAGCGCACCGAGCTCTACCTCCGCTGGTCGCTCTACCTCGTGCCGCTGGTCATGCTCCCGCTGATCATGCTGGCCATCGCCGCCGCCCCGGACGTCCAACCGAACACCGACGGCATCGCCCGGATCTGCCTGGTCGTCGTCCTGGGCACCACCCTGCTGACCCTGCCGGCCCTGCGCACCTCACTCGACCACTACCTGAAGCGGCCCACCGACCACCTGCGCTGGCTCGTCGCCGTGGGCGTCGTGGCAGTGGCCGGCTCCTGGGCCGTACTGCTGCTCGGCCCGGCCGGCGGCGGGCCGGGCAGTCCGTACGCACCGCCGTTCACCGCCGTGGTCGTCTCCGCCCTGCTGGCCACCGCCTTCTGCCCGGCGAGCGTGGGCCTACCGGTGGGCCGGGCGTGCCTCGCCGGGGCGGTGGCCCAGCTCCTGATCGCCCCCGCGGCCCTGCTGGCCGGGCTCAGCGCCCCGACCACGGCCGGCCTGCTGCTCGGCAACCTGATCACGCTCGTCGTCGTCGGCCTCAGCTGCCGCAGCTTCGCCTGGCTGCAGTCCGTCGTCTGGGAGCTGGACACCGCCCGCGAGGCCCAGGCCCGGCTGGCCGTCGCCGAGGAGCGGCTGCGGTTCTCCCGGGACCTGCACGACGTCATGGGCCGCAACCTCACCACCATCGCGCTCAAGAGCGAGCTCGCCGTCCAACTGGCCCGCCGGGGCCGGCCGGAGGCCGCCGACCAGATGACCGAGGTGCAGCGGATCGCCCAGGAGTCCCAGCGCGAAGTC
>NZ_JAQYWW010000305.1:0-280 GCF_036322525.1 Streptomyces sp. BE20
CCGGAAGCGCCCACCGCCCAGCGCAACTGGCGATTCTGCCAGAAATGCTTCTCCATGTTCTTCTGGGGCTATCCCACCGACGGCGTCTGCCCCTCCGGCGGCGCCCACAGCGCCCAGGGCTACAACTTCGTCCTCCCGCACGACGTACCGGAAGCGCCCACCGCCCAGCGCAACTGGCGATTCTGCCAGAAATGCTTCTCCATGTTCTTCTGGGGCTATCCCACCGACGGCGTCTGCCCCTCCGGCGGCGCCCACAGCGCCCAGGGCTACAACTTCGTCC
>NZ_JAQYWW010000306.1:0-315 GCF_036322525.1 Streptomyces sp. BE20
CCGCGACGACCGCGGTGGTGACGGCCCGCGCCGTGACGACCGTGGCGACCGAGGTGGCAGTGGCGGCGGCTTCCGTGGCCGTGACGACCGCCCCTCGGGTGGTAGCGGTGGCGGTTACAGTGGCCGCGATCACCGACCGTCCGGAGGAATCGGTAGAGACCGAGACTACCGTGGCGGCGACCGCGGCGGCTTCCGTCGTGACGACCGCCCCACCGGTGGAAGCGGAGGCGGCTACCGTGGCCGAGACGACCGCCCCTCGGGTGGTATCGGTCGCGGCATACAAGCCCGAGAAGACAGCCCCTCCGGAGGACGACG
>NZ_JAQYWW010000307.1:0-310 GCF_036322525.1 Streptomyces sp. BE20
ACCGACAGATCACCCCACCCACCCGACGGCTCCAACCACCGCACCACATCCGCCACCGGCGCCCCCACCGACAACAACCCACCCTCACCCACGAGAACCACCAACGCCCCGGAACGCGCCGCGACCACCCGCGCCCCCTCCTCCACCGAGAGCGCCCCCGCCACCACCCCGCCCACCACCTCACCCAGCGAATGACCCCCCACCGCGGCGGGACCCACCCCGAACGACTCCCACCACGCCGTGAGCGCCACACCCACCGCCCACAGCACCGCCAGCACCACCTCCACCCGCGCCAACCAGTCGACCCCGC
>NZ_JAQYWW010000308.1:0-5312 GCF_036322525.1 Streptomyces sp. BE20
GACGTGGACCCGCCGCTGAACGCCCCGCACCGTCCCGCTCCCGACGACCCGGCCCGGGCCTTCGGGGCGTTCGGCCAGCGTGCCGAGGACGTCGTCCGCTACGGCGACCGGCAGAACCTCACCGGCCTGCACCACGAGCTGGACCTTCAGCTGCCAGGCCGGGAGAACGCGCTCCGGGCGCACGGCGCCCAGGTCGTCGAGACCAGGCCCCCGGTCCACAACGGCACCTACCGGGCCCGGGTGGCCTTCCTCGACCCGACCGTCGCGCCGAACTCCCCGCTCGCCGACTTCCCGACCCGCTGGCGGGTCCGGGACGACGACGACGGCCTGCGGACCATGTACCCGCGGACCTGGTCGTCCGCGGACCTGCTGAACCACGTCGACGACGCGCACGACGGCGTCCCGGCCGAGCGCCGGGTGTACCTGGAGGACGGCCGGACGTACTACTGGGTGGGGGAGGCCGACGGGGTCCGCATCGAGGGACTCTCGCGCGACGGGGCCCACCTGGCCCACCGCCCGACCGAGGACCAGCCCACCAGCCCCCTCCGGGCCTGGGACGACCTCCGTGCGCGGCACACCCTCCGGGGAACCGAGGTCGACCTGGACGGCCGCACCCTGACCGTTTCCCGTGTCCTGTTCGACTCCGGGCAGCTGGGCGTGGAGATCACCCTCCCCGTCGACGTGTCCGTCGAGGGCGGTCTGACGCGCCCGCAGCAGGAGGCCGCCAGGGGCGAACTCCAGCGCAGGGTGGACGCCTACGTCCGGGAACAGGTGCGGGCGACCGCGGACGCGGACGGGACGCCGGAGACGCTGGTCACCGTCCGCCTCGACTTCGGGGACGACCACCAGGACCCCTACGCCCGGGTGATCATCGACCACGACTCCCTGCCGGACCCCGCAGACCTGTCGGTGGTCGACACCGCGGAGAGCCTCCGGCTCCTCCTGGGCCCGCTGGTCCACCAGGACCACGGGGACGTGTTCCACGAGACGGTCTCCCGTCTGGAGGAGCTCGCCCCCACCCGCGTGGACGTGCTGGCGGACCTGCACACCGCGGAGGGCGCCCCGCACGTCCCCACCGACCTGCGTGAACCCGGCCCGCTGCGGCCGGGCGAGCACCGGCCCGCGGTGACCGCCGGCACGGACCGGCAGAGCCGGCGGGCCGTGGGAGCCGTGGACTTCCGGTTCACCCGGACGGGGATCGAGCTGGACCCGCACGGCCTGCCCGAGAACCAGAGCCTGCCCCGCGAGTGGACCGCCTCCGACGCGCGCTGGGCCGTGACCCGGCTCGTCGACCGGCACCAGGTCGGCCGGACCGAGACCGGCGTCGTCTACGACGAGTTCCACGGCGTCCTCCTGGAGGTCGAGGTCGTCGACGGCCAGATCAACCGCTACCGGGGCATCGGCGACCAGCGGGACCTCCCGCAGCTGCACGTCCCGCCGCGCACGGTGGACTCCGGACCGTCCTACACCGCCGGTTCCGGCCCCGCTCCCGTACCGCACCTCGCGCCGCCGGCCGGCCACCCCCTGCTGGACGCCGTCGCGGACGCGTCACCCGAGCTCACCGAGGCCCTGCTGGGGCACCACGGCCTCCCGCCGACCACCGAACGGCCGGACGTGCTCCGGCTGATGACCACCGAGGTGGCCGAGTACCTCCAGCGGACCCGGCCCGAGAACCTCCCGGTCGAGGCGCTGACCGCCTTCCGCCCCCTCCTTCCCCCGAGCATGGAGACCGCCAGGGAACTCCACGGCCTGCGGCACGCCCTGGCGGCCTCGGACGGCACCCACGACGCCGGGCTCGGCGGCGCGCTCGCGCCGCTGCTCGCCCACACCCTGCACGTCCGGCTGGAGGTGACCGACGGGCACGGGAACGTCACCCGGTACGGCCCGGAGGACAGCGAGACAGTGGTCAGGATCGGCGAGGACGCCCCGCAGGACCACGACACCGAGATGCTGTCCGAGCGGGAGTCCGAGCTTGAGTCCGAGCGGGAGTCCTCCCCGGCCCAGACCGACCACGGCGACGACCTCACCATGCTGGTGGACCCCGCCGAGACCGAGCTGGCCCAGGTCCTCGCGGCGCGCGAGGTCCGGGCGCCCCTCGACGCCTTCGGGCGGTCCGTCTCGGCCTCCTACCTCCGCGGCTACGAGGTGCGGCGCGGCTTCCTGGAGAACGGCGACCCCGCCACCGAGATCGTGGTGCGCATCCACATCCGCCGCGAGCCGGCCGAGGCGGGCATCGAGGAGGGCTACGGCTACGACGCCCCCGTCGAGCAGTTCACCGACGACCAGATCGGACAGGTGATCGACCGGGTGTGGGACGGCGTCAACGACGCGTACAACACCGGCCACCGGCTGCCCAACGGCGACGTCCTGCGGGTCCGGCCCGAGTTCGTCGACCACTCGGCCGACGTCAACCACCACATCCACATCGTCGACCTGTTCACCCGGAAGCTCCACGAGGACAACGAGACCTGGTCCCTCGAATCGACCCCGGACACGCTGGCCCACGAGATCGGCCACCTGCTCGGCCTCGACGACGAGTACCGCCGCCCCCAGAACCGGCACACCATCTACACCGACGCCGGCATGATGGGCTCCGACCACGTCGAGCACGGCCGGATCTCCGCCGACCAGCCCGCCGGCATCGGCCCGCGCCGGGTCGACGGCACGGTGACCCTGGCCGCGCGCAACCTGCGCGAGCTGGGCGCCGCCGTCGACGAGGCGTTCGGCACCCAGCCGTCCCGGCTCACCTCCACCCACCACGCCCCCGACGGCCACCCGCTGCCGCCCCGCGCCTCCTTCGGGCTGGACGCCCGGCAGTCCTCGCTGTACGGCGACCGCCGCACCGAGGGCGGCCACCTGCTGCCGGCGCCCGGCTCCGACCGCCGACGCCCCTCGGCGATCGTCGAACAGCACGCGAACGGCGTGCTGCACGTCGAGTACGAGGCCGCACCGGCCGGCTCGCGCCGCGCCGTCGGCGTCCGCACCGACAGCGCCGCCGGCGACCTGCTCACCACCGACACCGCCGAACGGCGGCGGCTGTTCCCCCGGAACTGGACCGAGGACGAGGCGGTCTACGCCGCCGAGCAGTCCTACCTCGACGCGCTGCGCCACGGCACGGTGGTCCCGGCGGGCGGCAGCCGCTACCGCTGGACCGGCGAGTACGCCGGCGTGCGGATCGAGGGCGAGATCCACGGCGACCGGTTCTCGTCCTTCCGGCCCGCCGACACCCAGCCGGAGCCGCACGAGTCACCGGCCCCGCCGACCCCGCCGACCCGCCCCCGGCGGACGGCCACGCCCTGGAACGGCCTGTCCGACCCGGGCCCGCTGCCGCCCCGCGACCCGGACCTCGACTACGCGCCCTCGCGGCCCGCGAGCCTCCTGCGCTACGGGCAGCGGGCCCAGGACGTCTCCCGCTACGGCGACCGGCAGTTCTTCACCGGACTGCACCAGGAGTTCACCCCGGGCTCGAACGTGGACACCGCGACCTGGCACCGCCTGCGCGGCGTGGAGGTGATCGAGCGCGGCGCCGCCCACGTCAACGGCACGTACCGTGCCCGGGTGCGGTTCCTCGACGCGACCGTCGCCCCCGACGCGCCGCTCTCGGAGTTCCGCAACCACTGGTTCGAGCCGCGGGACAACTCCGTCCGGACGATGTTCCCGCGCGAGTGGGGCCGCATGGGCGTCCTCCAGGCCGTCGAGTCCGCGCACGGCGCGGCGTCCCACCGCGTCCGGATCGACGAGCGGACCTACCGCTGGATCGGCGAGGCGAACGGCGTCCGCATCGAGGGCCTCACCCGCGACGGCCGGCACCTCGCCTACCGGCCCACCGACCTGCAGCCCGGCACCACCACGGAGGGCTGGGACCAGCAGCAGGTGATCGCCACCGGGGCCGGCCGGCGGATCGCCGTCGGTACCGGCCAGCTCCAGGTCCAGCGGGTGCTCTTCAACTCGGGACAGCACGGCCTCGACGTCGTCGTCCCGCTCCACGTGAGCCGGCAGGACGGAGTGACGGAACAGCAGATCCGTGCCTTCACCGACCAGGTGAACCGGGAGGTCCAGCAGGTCTGGGCCCAGGGCAACCGCGGTCGGCAGCCGCTGCTGGTCAACGTCACCGTCGTGCCGGTGGGCGAGCCCGCCGGCGCCTTCCGGAGCCTCACGGCGCGGGAGGCCGCCGGGACCAACGTCTCGACGCTGGTGGGCCAGCTGCTGCCCGGATTCGGCTGGAACCAGCCCGGCAGCCCGCTGCGGCAGCTGTTCGACATGGCGGGGCCGGTGACCACCTACTCCGACCGGGTACTGCCCACCGGGGGTCCCCACGCGCTGCGCGAGCCCGGCCCGCTCCGGCCGGGCGAGCAGCTCCCGCCCACCGTCCCGCAGTTCGACGTCCGCACGCTCCGGCCGAGCTTCACCGAGGACGCCTGGAGGGAACCGCGCGGTCCCGGTCTGCCGCGCGAGTGGCAGACCGACGACATCCGCTACGCGGCCGGTGTCGTGCTCGACCGCGCCCAGCGGGCCGGGCAGCCGCTGCCGGCCGACGGCGTCGTGCACGGCACGGCGGGCGGCGTCACCGTGCACGTCCGGCGTGAGGGCGGCCTGATCGCCGAGGTCCGGGGCGAGCCGGGCCAGGAGAGCTCCCGGCAGCACTCCACCCCGGCCGACAACGGCGCGCCCGTCTCGCGGAACGCCGTACGGCCGGAGGACGAGCCGGCCGGCGCGCCGATGCTGCGCGCGCTCGTCGAGGACGACCCGCAGTTGCTGAGGCAGCTGTTCGGAGAGGACGAGGGCGGGCGGTTGGCCGCCGACCCGGCCGCCGCGGAGCGGGCGCTGCGCGGGCTGGTCGAGGAGCGGTTCCGGGAGAACCCCGAGCTGGCGCGGGAGGCGTACGAGCTCTACTCCGCCTGGGCCGGCCGCATGGGGAACGACGTGGCGGACTGGCCGGTCTTCGTGGAGGACATGCACCGGGAGATCGCCACCTGGCGGGAACAGGGCTGGGACGCGGTGAGCGACCCGCTCTCCGTACGGGACGCCTTCGCGGTGCTCACGGCCTCCGCACTGGATCTGCGGGTCGGTCTCGTGGACGTCCGGAACGACCGCGAGACGGTGTCCGAGTTCGGTCCGGAGAACGGTCGCCGCGTCAGGCTCGACCACGACGAGCGCGAGGGCTACTCGACCGTCGCCGCCGCCGAGCGCAGGCAGGAGCAGGAGCGCCTCCGGCGGGAGACCGAGTCGCGGCGCGAGGCCGACGAGGACGCGGAACAGGGACGACGCGAGGCGGTCGCGGGGAAGCGCCGGGCCGACGAGAGCGAGGAGCC
>NZ_JAQYWW010000309.1:0-315 GCF_036322525.1 Streptomyces sp. BE20
CCCCCCCCCCGCCGGCCCCGCCCCCCCCCGCGCCCCCCCCGCCACCCGCCCCCCGCCCGCCCGGCCCGCCCGCGCCCCGCGCCGCGCCGGCTTGGCGGAGCCGGCGACCACCGAGATCTACACTGCATTGCACCCACGCTCCCGCCACGACGCTCTTCCGATCTGTTCGAGGTGATCGCGCTCACGGACGGCGACGAGGTGATCGGCGCGGTCGAGCTGCGCACCGGACTTCATGACCTAGAGATAAACGCCAGATAGGCACAGAACAAGACATAACTCCAGTCACAGTGACAACACGAGTGAGGCCACTTCTGC
>NZ_JAQYWW010000310.1:0-362 GCF_036322525.1 Streptomyces sp. BE20
GTGTTTGTTTGTGGGTTGTTTTTGGGTGTGTGTTTTTGTGGGGGTGGGGGGGGGGGGTTGGGGGGGGGTGGTTGGGGTGGGGGGGGGGGTGGTGGTGTGTGGGGGGGGGGGCGGGGGGGTGGGGGGGGGGGGGGGGGGGGGGGGGTTTCTTGGTGTGTGTTGGGGGGGGGTGGGGGGGTTTTGGGTGGGGTCGGGGGGGGGTTTGTGCCGGTTGGGGGGGGGGCCCCCCCACCACGAAAGCACCCCCCCCCCCACAATAAAATAAAAAAAAACAAAAACAAACCAAAACAATAAGAATAGCCGTGAAGGGCCGGACAACCCAAAATAAGCAACAAACCCAACAACAAACACCAACCCAAAAA
>NZ_JAQYWW010000311.1:0-405 GCF_036322525.1 Streptomyces sp. BE20
CCCGGCCCCAGACCCAACCGACCGTCCATCGCCGCCAGGAAACCCGCGAACGCCCCGTGCGACACCACCACACCCTTCGGACGCCCCGTCGAACCCGACGTATGGATCACATACGCCGCCCCCTCCGGATCCACCGGCACGGACGGGGCCGGCTGCGCCGCGGCGATCCCGGCCGCGACCTCCGGGTCGTCGAGCAGCAGCACCGGCACCCCTCCCGGCACCGCCCGGGCAGTCTCCCCCACCGCGACCGTGCAGACCGGGCCGGCGTCCTCCACCATGAACGCCAGCCGCTCCGCCGGGAAACCCGGATCCAGCGGCAGATACCCCGCCCCCGACCGCAACACCGCCACCATCGCCACCACCAGGTCCACCGACCGCGGCAACGCCAACCCCACCCAACGACCC
>NZ_JAQYWW010000312.1:0-313 GCF_036322525.1 Streptomyces sp. BE20
GCCCCCCCAAAAAACCAACAAAAAACCCAAAAACACCCACCCAAAAAAAAAAAAAACACAAAAAAAAACCAAAAAAAAAAAAAAACCAAAAAAAAAAAACACAAAAAAAAAAAAAAACAAAAAAAAAAACACACCCCCAAAAAAAAACCAAAACCAACAAAAAAAAAACAACAAACCACAACAAACAAAAAAAACAACAAAAACCAAAAAAACACAAAACACAACCACCACCACACCCAAAAACCCCCCACACCCACACCCACAACCACACCCCCCCCAACCACACAAACCAACACAACCCAAACCCCAAAAC
>NZ_JAQYWW010000313.1:0-346 GCF_036322525.1 Streptomyces sp. BE20
CCCCCCCCCCCCCCCCCCCCCCCCCCCCTCGGCCACGACCCGGCCGCACACGCGTGCTCCCCTGCCGTGCTCTCCCTCGGCCTCCGACACGCCCCCCAGCGCCCCGGAGGCCGGGGCGGCCGGGGCGGGGCGGGGGCCGGCCCGCCCGCGCGCCCCCCCGCCGCGGCCCCGCCCGCCCCGCCCGCCCGCCCGCGCCCGGCCCCCCCGGCCCCCCCCAGACAAACACCCAAAAACAAACAACACCAAACACAACCCCCCCCCCCCCCCCCCCCCCACCCCCCCCCCAAAACCTACAAGCCCACTAACACACACCACCCCCCCAACCACAAACAACCCCCCCCAAAAA
>NZ_JAQYWW010000314.1:0-746 GCF_036322525.1 Streptomyces sp. BE20
GTCTTCGCCCTGCTGGGCCCGAACGGCGCCGGCAAGACCACCGTCGTCAAGATCCTCTCCACGCTCATCGGCGCCGACGGCGGGCAGGCCCGGATCGCGGGCCACGACCTGACGGCCGCCCCGCAGGCGGTACGCGCCGCCATCGGCGTCACCGGCCAGTTCTCCGCCGTCGACGGCCTCATCACCGGCGAGGAGAACATGCTCCTCATGGCCGACCTCCACCACCTCCCCAAGCAGGAGGGACGACGGATCGCCGCCGAACTCCTGGCCCGCTTCGACCTGGTCGACGCCGCGAAGAAGCCCGCCTCCACCTACTCCGGCGGCATGAAACGCCGCCTCGACATCGCCATGACCCTCGTCGGCAGCCCGCGGATCATCTTCCTCGACGAACCCACCACCGGCCTCGACCCCCGCTCCCGGCACACCATGTGGCGAATCATCCGCGCCCTGGTCGCCGACGGCGTCACCGTCCTCCTCACCACCCAGTACCTGGAGGAGGCCGACCAGCTCGCCGACCGCATCGCCGTCCTGAACGACGGCAGGATCGCCGCCCACGGCACCGCCGAGGAACTCAAGCGACTCGTCCCCGGCGGACACGTCCGACTCCGCTTCACCGACCCCACCGCCTACCGCAACGCCACCTCCGCACTGCCCGAAACCACCCGCGACGACGAGGCCCTCACCCTCCAGATCCCCGGCGACGGCAGCCAGCGCCACCTGCGCACCCTCCTCGACCACCTCGACAC
>NZ_JAQYWW010000315.1:0-460 GCF_036322525.1 Streptomyces sp. BE20
CCCGGGGTTCCAGGACCGCGACTCCGTCAACAGCGACACCGCGCCGGAAGCCCAATCCACGTGTGGGGACTGCTCGTCGGCGTGGAGCGTCGCGGGCAGGGTCTCGTGCCGCATCGCCAGGACCATCTTGATGATGCCGGCAACACCGGCCGCCGCCTGCGTGTGCCCGATGTTGGACTTCACCGACCCGAGCCAGAGCGGGTCACCGCCGTCCCGGTCCTGACCGTACGTCGCCAGGAGCGCCTGGGCCTCGATCGGGTCACCGAGCGTCGTGCCGGTGCCGTGCGCCTCCACCGCGTCGACGTCCTGCGGGGTCAACCCCGCCTGCGCCAACGCGGCCCGGATCACCCGCTGCTGCGACGGACCGTTCGGCGCCGTCAAACCGTTCGACGCACCGTCCTGATTGACCGCCGTACCCCGCACCACCGCCAGCACCCGACGACCCGCAGCCCGCGCCGAC
>NZ_JAQYWW010000316.1:0-313 GCF_036322525.1 Streptomyces sp. BE20
GGGGGGCCCCCCCAACCCCCACCACCAACCACCCCACCTAACCCACCCAAAAAAACACCCAACACCAACAAAACCCCACCCCCGCCCGACATAATGGAAAAAACACAACCCCCCCCCCCCCCACTAACGCGAGTACCATAAAAACCAGGGCACCCCAAACGAGCATCACTGGTTAAAACCGCCCCCCCCCCCCAGGACCCCCCCCCCGCCCCGGCCCCCCCCCCACCACCCCCACCACCACCACGACCCCCACCACCACCAACCCCACCACCTCGACGGTCCCCCCCGCCCCCCCACCCACGACCTCCCCCAA
>NZ_JAQYWW010000317.1:0-315 GCF_036322525.1 Streptomyces sp. BE20
CAGGATCTCGCGCAGGTCCTCCCCGCACCTGCGGGGGTCAGCCGCCGGAGGCCCGCCCTGGCGGGAGTCGGCGGTCGTCCTCCCCGCGCCCGCGGGGGTCAGCCGTCGCTCGGGGTGCTCGAGGCCTCCGTCGCGGCGGGCGGCGGGCGCGCGCCGCGCGCCGCGGCGGCCCGCGGCGACCCCGGCCTCGACCACCCCGCTCTACGGCTGACCCCCGCGGGAGCGGGGAGGACGACCGCCGACACGAGGCTGGCCGGGCCTCGCGCGGCTGACCCCCGCAGGTGCGGGGAGGACCTGCGCGAGATCCTGCGGGAG
>NZ_JAQYWW010000318.1:0-3979 GCF_036322525.1 Streptomyces sp. BE20
GCCGGTAGATGGTGTTGTTCCCCTTCGGGGCCCCGGAGCCGCAACGGCGCCGGGGCCCCTCGACGCGTTCCCGTACCAGGAATAGGAAGAGGTGCAGTGACCACGGCCACCAACCCGCCCCGCACACCGAACACCCCCGACCTCGTCAGCTCCTTCGACGACGACTACCCCGCCTACACCATGGGCCGCGCCGCCGCCATGACCGGAACCACGGCCGGCTTCCTGCGCACCCTCGGCGACCAGGGCCTCATCACCCCGCTACGCTCCGACGGCGGCCACCGCCGCTACTCCCGCTACCACCTACGCATCGCCATGCGCGCCCGCGACCTCGTCGACCAGGGCACCGCCATCGACGCCGCCTGCCGCATCATCATCCTCGAAGACCCCCGGAGGCGAGGCCGGTGCGAGGCCGGTCCGAGAACTGCGGTCGGGCGCGGTCGACGAGGCTACGAACCCTGGGTGAACGCGGTGGCGTGGTCGGCGGCCCACTGGCGAAACGTTCGCGGTGGCGTCCCCAGGATGTCGGCCACCGCGGTGGTGACGTACGCGGGCTGTCCGACGGCCGCGCTCCACGCGGCGAGCAGCATGTCGACGACCGGGCCGGGCGCCGTACCCTTCCACAGGCTTCGGAACTCGTCCGGCGTGATCTCCTCGAAGTCGATCTTTCGCCCGAGGGCGTCGCCGATGAGGCCCACCTGTGCGGCCTGGGTCAGCGATTCGGGGCCCGTCAGGACGTAGTCGCCTCCGACGTGTCCGTCCCGGTGGAGCGTGCGCGCCGCGACGGCTGCGACGTCGCGGTCGTCGACCGGTGCCGACTCGGCGGCGCCGTAAGGCCACCGGACGACGCCGCCGGCCCGGATCGCGGTCGCCCACCAGGCCGGTGCGTTCGATGCGAGCATGCCCGGCCGGATGACCGTCGATTCGAGTCCGGTGGCCGCGATGAGCCGCTCGATGTCGGCGTGCATCGCTGCGATGGGATTGGGCTGCTGGAAGAGGGGGTGCGGTGTCCGGTGCGGGGAGGAGAGGAAGACGACCCGCCGCACGTGGGCCGCCAGCCGCTCGACGACGGCCTCGGTGGTCCGGGGCGGGGCGGTCCAGACGAGGAAGACCGCACCGGCACCGTTCAACGCCGGGTCGAGTGTCCCGGGCGCGGTGAGGTCGCCGGTGAAGACCTCGACCTTCGCCGGTAGCGTCGCCGCGGCCTCGGGGCGGCGGGTGAGGGCGCGGACCGGTACGCCCGCGTCGAGGAGTTGGTCGATGACGACGCGGCCGATCCGGCCGGTCGCCCCGGTGACGAGCACGGGAGGAGTGTCTTTCTGACTCATGCCGCCCATAAAAACGTTACTCGGTTAAAAAAGCAACTTGGTTATGAATGTTACGGTGGTCGGATGAACGAGCCGACGGGGCTGCGGGCCCGCAAGAAGGCGCGGACGCGCGATGCCATCGCCGACGCGTCCATCTCGCTGTTCCTGGAGCGCGGCTTCGACCGCGTCTCGGTCAGCGACATCGCCGCGGCAGTCGAGATCTCCAAGCCGACCCTCTTCCGGTACTTCCCCGCCAAGGAGGACCTGGTGCTGCACCGGTTCGCGGACCACCAGGGCGAGGCGGCGCGCGTCGTCCGTGACCGCGGGTCCGGCATCGAGCCGGTGCCTGCGCTGCACCGCCACTTCCGGGCCGGCCTCGATCGGTTCGACCCCGTCACCGGCCTCAACGACCACCCCGAGGTGGTGGCGTTCCATCGGCTGGTGTTCACCACACCGAGCCTGGCGGCACGGCTCACGCGCTACCAGCTCGAGGACGAGGAAGCACTGGCGGACGCACTCGGCGAAGGCATCCGGGCACGCCTGTGCGCTGCCCAGGTACTCGCAGTCCAACGGGTGCTCGCCCGGACCAACTGGCAGAAGATCGCTGACGGTCGAACCGCGCGCGACGTCCACACCGAGGCCCTGGCCGACGCCGACCAGGCATTCGAACACCTGCGGTGACGGGCGGCGCGCCCGCCCGACGAAGAGTCCACAGCCCAGTGCACGCATGACCGCGGGCCCGGCCGAGACGCCGACAGCCGCCGCATCGCCGGGCGCGATCCCCGGCATCGTTGACGCGACCCTCGGTCGGGCCACTGCTCGCAGCTACTCCGACGTCAACCCCCGAAGGACCTCCGGAGCCGACCGTCGTGTCTGCGCCTGCGCCGCCGGGAGCGTCCCACTCCCACGCTGCTCGCCGTCCGGGCCGGCCGCTGCACTGCCGCGCCGCAGCTGCGGTCGCCGGGTTCCGGCCACCCCGCGCCTACCGCCTGCCGCCGACCGGCCCTGCGGCTCCGACCGCCCGGTCGCGGCCCGGTCATCCTCTGCTCCTGAAGGTTCTTCCGGCGGCGCGTTCGCGGGCTGCGGCCGGGACTACCGGGCGTCGCGTCGCCGACGCGCGCGCTCGAACTCGGCGACGTCCGACATCCAGGGACCGTGCTGTTCGAGTGCGGCGCAGCCGCCGCGGACGAAGGTGCTCACCAGCTTCCGGTACCCGCCGATCCCGTCGACCAGGCCGTACTCGACCCGGTACTCCGGATCCGACCCGCCTTCCCCCTCGCGCAGCGTCGTGACCCGGGCGACGGAGTCCGCGTAGAAGTGGAGCTGGATCCCTTCGCCCATCTCCTCGTCCTCGATGGTGAACACCTCGTTGTCCGTGGCCGAGCGGTCGCCGACGAACTCCCAGAACTCCGCGGTGGCAGTGCGGGGGCTGTCCTGCCGCCACTTCTTCTCGGCGCCCTTGTCGTCGGTGAACGACAGGACCGTCTTCCTCGCACCCCCGTCCTTCCTCGCACCCCCGTCGAGGTCGGCGCGGTGGTCGGCGCCCTCGTCGTCATCCTCCATGGGGGTGTTCCTGGAGCGGTCCGCGGCCTCCGAGCACATCAGGAAGCTCACGGTGCGCACCGCGTCGTCGACCAGTTCAGGGTGTGCACGGCGTACGGCCGTTTCGACCGTGGTCTCCATCCGACGCCAGTCGTGCCTGTCGGTGGCGCGGTTTCCCCGTCGCGGATCGCGGCCGATCCGCAGCGCGGCGCACGCCTGCTCCGCGGTGGCGATCACCCGCAGGACCTCGGGCAGCAGCGCGGGTTGGACGGCATCGGGCATCCGTCGGGGAACGGTTCCGCCGTGCAGGTATTGGCCCGTGAACCTCAGGATCGCCGCGTCGAGTGGACCGAGTACCGCTCCGCGCTCGGCGCGACGGTGGTCCGCGTGGTACTCCTGGGCCCGCTTGCCGTTCGACGTCTCTGTCGCCGCGCGCATCGCCGCGCATACCTGACCGCGCTCCAGGAGACCGATGTCGGCCCCGTGGGCGATGAGCCGGCTCCTGTCCCACCGGATGCGCCGGAAGAGTGCGTCGACGTCCGCGGGCGCGCCGAGGAGGACCGGGTCCAGGAGCGCGACGGCGGCGTTCTCGTCGAGCCGGCCCCGGGTTCCGGCGTCGTCGCACAGCGGGAGGATCGCACTCCACAGCAGCAGGTGTCTGGCCAGGTCCTCCCGGATCACCGCAAGATGGGCTTCGCCGATCGAGAACGTGAACGTGCGAGGTTCGTGGTTGGCGTCGGCCCCGGCGCCGAGCATCAGCCTCAGCTCGCCGTCCTCACGGATCACGTTCGGGATCCAGCCGCTCCTGCGAGTGAAAACGATGTCTCTCATGGACTCAGTCTTTCCCGGAACGGCACCGGCCGGTACCACGGTGGTGTTGCAGCCCCACCCCGCACCATCCCTCGACGTCGACGGCCCGGCCAACTTCCGTGTCCGGCCGCCCGGCAGGCCCTCGGCGTGGAAAAGATCTTCTCCACGCTCGCCGTGAGGCAGCTAACGAGTTGGTGCGTGATAGCGAGTGGGGCCTTTGTGCTGCGGGTGGCATGATCGCGGCGTGCGGATCATGGTCAATCGGGCGGTTCTGGCGCATCGGCTGTTTACCGGTGTCTCCCGGCGGCATCTGGGCAGTCTGA
>NZ_JAQYWW010000319.1:0-327 GCF_036322525.1 Streptomyces sp. BE20
TGCAAATCAACCGGGGGGGAACAGCCCCGCAGGCGCGGGGAGCAGAGCGTCGCCGGCGGGCTGGAGTGCATCCAGACGGGAACAGCCCCGCAGGCGCGGGGAGCAGAAGGCGAGCGGGGGGGCGGTCTTTCGGGGGGAGGGCACTGCCACCAAGTCGCGGGGAGCCGGGCTAGTGGGGTGTGGCGGGGTCGGGGCAGGGGCTAGGTGCCGCGCCCCGCGCCCGCGGGGCGTTTCCCAAGCTCGGCGCCCCGTGCGCCAGCTGTCGCGGGCTGCTCCCCGCGCCTGCGGGGCTGTTCCCGTGGCGACGTTGCTCGCGACCGGCCCGAA
>NZ_JAQYWW010000320.1:0-331 GCF_036322525.1 Streptomyces sp. BE20
AGTCGTCCCCGCGCAGGCGGGGGTCAGCCGGCAATGGCCAGACAGTACTGGGCTCACAGCGGGTCGTCCCCGCGCAGGCGGGGGTCAGCCGGACAGGGCCCGCCTCCTCGCCAGGGGCTGGTGGTCGGCCCCGCGGAGGCGGGTGTCAGGCGGACGGGGCCGGCCACCGCCCAACGGGCGCCGCGTCGTCCCCGCGCAGGCGGGGGTCAGCCGCTGGGCGCCGTCCCGGGCGCGTCCCAGGGCTCGTCGTCCCCGCGCAGGCGGGGGTCAGCCGCAACTGTGGAGAAGAAGCCATCGACTGCCAGGGTCGTCCCCGCGCAGGCGGGGGTCA
>NZ_JAQYWW010000321.1:0-389 GCF_036322525.1 Streptomyces sp. BE20
CGCTCCAGCGGGAGGCGCGCAACCCCGGCTGACCCCCGCGGGTGCGGGGAGGACGTCGCCACCCCCCCCACTGCGAATGCGAACCTCGGCTGACCCCCGCGGGTGCGGGGAGGACGCGGTACGGGCTTCGCGGAAAGGGAGGTCCGCCGGCTGACCCCCGCGGGCGCGGGGAGGACTGAGGCGAACAAGGCCAGGCGCACCCCGAGCTAGGGCTGAACCCCGCTGGCGCGGGGAGGACGTCCGCCGACACCCGGAAGGCCGGGCCTCCCGCGGCTGACCCCCGCAGGTGCGGGGAGGACCTGCGCGAGATCCAGCGCGAGGCTATCCACAACGGCTGACCCCCGCGGGTGCGGGGAGGACGTCGCCACCCCCCCCACTGCGAATGCGAA
>NZ_JAQYWW010000322.1:0-381 GCF_036322525.1 Streptomyces sp. BE20
ACCCCCCGCGGGGGGCGTGTTTTGCCGGGCGGGGGGGGGGGGGGGGCAGCTGTGGGGGGGGGGGGGGGTGGTGGGCTCGCGGGGGGGCCCCCCCCGGGGGGCGGCTTATCGGGTCGGGGGGGGCCGGGCCCCCCCCCCCGCCCCGGGGGGCGGGCGGGCGCGCGGGCGCCCCGCCCGGGCCGCGGGGCGGCGGCCGGCCCGGCGGGGGGGGGTCCCGGAGTGTGCGCCGCCGCACGCACGACCCCGCGCCCACCGTCAACCCGTCCGCCGTCGACGCCACCGCCGAGGCCCGGCACGCCGGGCTCACCACGCCGGCCGGCGCGCGCGCCGCCCGCACCACGCGGCTCGAGGCCGCCGCGACCGGGTGCGCCCGGGCACGCC
>NZ_JAQYWW010000323.1:0-418 GCF_036322525.1 Streptomyces sp. BE20
TCAGATGAGCCAGGCCGCACAGAACCTGAACTGGCTGATCACCAATTTCGTGGACAACACCCCCGGGGTGTCGCACACGGTGGTGGTCTCCGCGGACGGCCTCCTGCTGTGCATGTCCGAAGGGTTCCCCCGCGACCGCGCCGACCAGCTCGCCGCCGTCGCCTCCGGCCTCACCTCCCTCACCACCGGCGCCAGCCGGATCTTCGAGGGCGGCGAGGTCAACCAGACCGTCGTCGAGATGGAACGGGGCTTCCTCTTCCTGATGGCCGTCAGCGACGGCTCGGCACTCGCCGTCCTGGCCGCCCCCGACTCCGACATCGGTCTCGTCGGATACGAGATGGCCCTGCTCGTCGACCGGGCCGGCGCCGTCCTCACCCCCGCACTCCGCGCAGAACTCCAGGGCAGTCTCCTGCACTGA
>NZ_JAQYWW010000324.1:0-306 GCF_036322525.1 Streptomyces sp. BE20
CGGAGGGGCGGTCATCGCGACGGAAGCCGCTGCCGCTGCCGCCGGACGGGCGGTCGTCACGGCCACGGTACCCGACGCCACTGCCACCGGTGGGGACAGAGTCACGACGGCAGGCTAGATCGCGTGGGTCGCCGGGACCTTAAAAGAGGGCGGGGCGGGGGGGCGGCCGCGGGGGCGTCCGTCGTGACGTCCGCCCCTGCGGCGGCTTTGGTCGTGCCCGTGACGTCCGCCCGTCGGGTGGCAGTGGCGGTGGGGTCCGTCGGGACGACCGTCCGTCCGGTGGTTTCGGTCGTGACCGTGACGACC
>NZ_JAQYWW010000325.1:0-305 GCF_036322525.1 Streptomyces sp. BE20
GGGGGCCCCGCACCCCTACCCCACCACCAACAAAACCAAAAACAAACAAACCCCATACACCCCGACACACCACGCCCCCCCGCCGAAACAAACAACAACAAATAAACACAACTCCAAAAAAAAAAAAAAAACAAACAAAAAAAAAAAACCACCCCCACCCAACACCACAAAAAACAACACCCCCCACACAACAAACACCAAAAAAAAAACAAACAAAAAAAAATAAAAAAAAAACAAAAAACACCGCCCAAACAAAAAAAACCCCCAACCCAAAAAACAAAAAAAAACCCCCCACACACTAAAAA
>NZ_JAQYWW010000326.1:0-380 GCF_036322525.1 Streptomyces sp. BE20
CCGACGAGTTGTCGACTGCCTCGCTGGTGGTTGCGGTCGCGGCTTCCGTGGCGTTGTCGAGCGCCGGTCGGGTGGGTGCTGGTGCTTTTACCGTGGTCGCGTTGTCGGTGCGTGCGGTGGTTTCGGTCGTGACCGTGTCGACCGTGGCGGCGACGGCGGCGGCTTCCGTGGTGACGACCGCCCCTCCAGTGGCAGCGGAGGCGGTTACCGTGGCCGCGATGACCGTCCCTCGGGTGGTGTCGGTCGTGACCGTGACGACCGTGGTGGCGACCGCGGCGGGTGCCGTCGTGACGACCGTCCGTCCGGTGGTAGCGGCGGCGGCTTCCGTGGCCGCGACGACCGCGGCGGCGACCGGGGTGGCTACCGCGGCCGTGACGACC
>NZ_JAQYWW010000327.1:0-917 GCF_036322525.1 Streptomyces sp. BE20
TGTATTGATCACGAGCGTTGTTGACAGTGGTCGGGCTTGATCAAACGTAAAGACCTCCGGTGTGGTGGAGCTGTCTAGGACTGCACCGCACCGGAGGTCTTCGTGTCCCACCGTAACGCCCGCCTGACCGTGCACGGCAGGCGGCTCCTGATCGAACGCGTCCGGGCAGGACGCCCGGTCGCGCACATAGCCGCCGAGATGGGGATCTCCCGCACCACCGCCCACAAGTGGGTCCGCAGGTGGCGCGCAGAGGGCGACGCGGGCCTGCACGACCGGTCCAGTCGCCCCCGTACCACCCCGCACCGCACCCCGGACACGATCGAGGCCGAGGTCTGCCGGCTGCGGCAGGAACGCAAGCTCGGCCCCGCCCGGCTCGGGCCGATCCTCGGCATACCGACCTCGACGGTCCACCGGATCCTGACCCGCCACGGCATGAACCGGCTGCGGTGGATGGACCGGCCCACCGGCCAGGTCATCCGCCGCTACGAGCGCGAACGCCCCGGCGAGCTGGTCCACGTCGACATCAAGAAGCTCGGCAACATCCCCGACGGCGGCGGCCACCGCGTCATGGACCGGCAGGCCGGCGAGAGCAACCGGTACGCCACCACCGGCCTGAGAACTCCGAGCGGGACACCGAAGATCGGCTACAGCTACGTCCACAGCGCCGTCGACGACCACACCCGCCTGGCCTACAGCGAGATCCTGCCCGACGAACGCAAGGAGACCGCCACCGCGTTCTGGCACCGCGCCGAGCAGTTCTTCACCGCCCTCGGCATCACCGTCGAACGCGTCCTGACCGACAACGGCGCCTGCTACAAGTCACACCTGTGGCGCGACACACTCGCCGCATCCGGCATCGCCCACAAACGCACTCGCCCCTACCGACCCCAGACCAACGGCAAGGTCGAGCGCTTCAA
>NZ_JAQYWW010000328.1:0-316 GCF_036322525.1 Streptomyces sp. BE20
GGTCGTCACCTCCCGGACCCCGGGGCCCGTCCCCGGGAGCGAATCGGTGGAGTACAGGACCACCGGACTGATCGAACGTTGGGACGGTACCGCCTGGCACCGGCTCGCCGCTCCCGAGATCGACGGGGACTGGCGGCTCAGCTCCGTCACCGAGGTCGCGCCGGACGACGTCTGGGCGGTCGGGAACACCGCCTACCCCGACGACCAGCCCGTCCTGCTGCACTACGACGGCCGGGACTGGACCAGGGTCACCGCCCCCGCCTTCACCGGCCTCTACGGCGAGTACCAGAGCGTTGCGGCCAACGGGCCCGACGAC
>NZ_JAQYWW010000329.1:0-397 GCF_036322525.1 Streptomyces sp. BE20
GGGGGGGGGCGGGGGCGGGGGGGCTGGGGTTGGGGTGGGGGGCTTTTGCCGCGGCGGGGACCGGTGGTGGTTTTTTTGGTGGGGGGGGGGGGGGGGGGTGTGGGGGGTGGGGGGGGGGGTGTGGTGTCTGTGGTTGGTGAGGGAGGTGGGTGGCGGGGTCGTGGGGCGCCCACGCTGCGCGCCCGCCCCGCCCCCCCCCCCGCCCGCCCCCCCGGGCCCCCGGCACCCCACCCCCCACCACCCCCCCCCGGCGGGCGGCCCGCGGGGGGGGGCGCCCCGCGGGGCCCCCCACCCCCCACACCCCCCCCCCCCCCCCCACCAAACACAACCCCCCCCCCCCCAACCACAACAACCCCCCCCCCCCCCACACAACACAAACAACCCCCACCAACCCAAC
>NZ_JAQYWW010000330.1:0-232 GCF_036322525.1 Streptomyces sp. BE20
CACCTACGGTCAGGACCGGGACGGCGGTGACCCGCTCTGGCTCGGGTCGGTGAAGTCCAACATCGGCCACACGCAGGCGGCGGCCGGTGTCGCCGGCATCATCAAGATGGTCCTGGCGATGCGGCACGAGACCCTGCCCGCGACGCTCCACGCCGACGAGCAGTCCCCACACGTGGATTGGGCTTCCGGCGCGGTGTCGCTGTTGACGGAGTCGCGGTCCTGGAACCCCGGG
>NZ_JAQYWW010000331.1:0-363 GCF_036322525.1 Streptomyces sp. BE20
AGCGCGGAACGTCCTCCTGGTCGTTGAGCGAGTCCTCCCCGCAAGCGCGGGGGTCAGCCGTACACGTGGGACGCCGGCGACGCCCAGAAAGGGTCCTCCACGCCAGCGCGGGGGTCAGCCGTCCCATAACCACACCCCCACCAAAAAACACCACCCCCACAACCAATATCACAAAAAAACAACAAACACCACAACCCAAACCACAAACACAACCAAACACCAAAACAAAACCACAACCCGAGACCCCCCAAAAAACCCACCCCAAAAACACCCCCCCCCCCCCCCAGCCCCCACCCCCACCCCCCCAACCCCGCCCCCCCACCCAACCACCCCCCCACCCCCCCCCCCCCCACACCCCCCAAC
>NZ_JAQYWW010000332.1:0-282 GCF_036322525.1 Streptomyces sp. BE20
CACCGTCGAACGCGTCCTGACCGACAACGGCGCCTGCTACAAGTCACACCTGTGGCGCGACACACTCGCCGCATCCGGCATCGCCCACAAACGCACTCGCCCCTACCGACCCCAGACCAACGGCAAGGTCGAGCGCTTCAACCGCACCCTGCTCGACGAATGGGCCTACCAACGCCCCTACACCAGCAACCAGGAACGAACCGAAGCGCTCCCCGACTTCCTGCACGCCTACAACTACCATCGCTGCCACACCGCACTCGGAGGCCAACCCCCGATCACGCG
>NZ_JAQYWW010000333.1:0-306 GCF_036322525.1 Streptomyces sp. BE20
GTTGGGGGGGGTGGGGGTCTGTTGTCTGGGTGGGGGTGGGGTGGTGGGGTGGGGGTGGGTGGGGGCCAGTGGGGTGTGGTTGAGATCCGGTGGTATTTGGGGGGGGGGGGGGGCGCGCGGGGGGGGGGGGGCGGTCGCCGGGTGGGGGTGGGGGGGGGGGGGGGGTTGGGGTGGGGGTGGGGTCCGGGCTCCGGGGGCCCCCCCCCCCCCCCCCCGCCCCGGCGCCGGCCCCCCCCACCCCCGGGGGGTTGGCACGCTCTCCCCGGGGACCCCGGGGTACACGCAGGATAGGGTTTTACCCCGAAA
>NZ_JAQYWW010000334.1:0-1477 GCF_036322525.1 Streptomyces sp. BE20
CGAAACCGCCGGGACCGAAGGCTCGGCGAAGGACAACCCACGCACCACGGCGCGGAAGTCCTCCAACATCGGCTCCATCAACCGGGAGTGGAACGCGTGACTGGTCCGCAGACGGCTGGACTTCCAACCCCGCCCGCCCGCAGCCTCCGCGACGGCGTCGATCTCGGCTGCCAGCCCGGCCACGACGACCGAGGACAGGCCGTTCACCACCGCGACGTCCACGTCCGGGAACGCCGCCAGCACCTCCGCCTCGGAAGCACCCACCGCAAGCATCGCCCCACCCGACGGAAGGGCCTGCATCAGTCGGCCCCGGGCCACGACCAACGCCGCCGCATCACCGAGCGACAGCACCCCGGCCACATGCGCGGCAGCAACCTCACCGATCGAATGCCCCACCAGCACGTCCGCCCGCACACCCCAGTGCGACAGCAGCGCATGCAACGCCACCTCGACAGCGAACAACGCCGGCTGCGCATACCCCGTCCGGTGGATCAACTCCTCGTCCGCCAACACCTCCGCCAACGGCCGGTCCAAGTGAGCATCCAGGTGCAACGCCACCTGGTCGAACGCGTCCGCAAAGACCGGGAAAGCCTCGTACAACCCCCGGCCCATCGACGCACGCTGCGCACCCTGCCCCGTGAACAGGAACGCCACCCGACCAGAACCCGCAACACCCGTCAGACCACCCGCACCGGAAGCTACCGCGCCCAGGCCACCGATCAACTCACCGGTCCCACCGGCGAGGACCACCGCCCGGTGAGCCAACGCAGCACGCCGGATCGCGGCGGCGCCGAGCGCCACCGCCGGGTCCCCGCCTTCTCCGGCGGAGGCCAACATGCGCGCGGCCTGAGCCCGCAGAGCCTCGGAGGTGTGACCGGAGAGCACCACCGGCACGATCGGCAACCGCGTCGGCACCGGCGC
Organism: Streptomyces sp. BE20; assembly: GCF_036322525.1. Classification (NCBI taxonomy): domain Bacteria; kingdom Bacillati; phylum Actinomycetota; class Actinomycetes; order Kitasatosporales; family Streptomycetaceae; genus Streptomyces; species Streptomyces sp. BE20. The sequence continues at coordinate 922 of NZ_JAQYWW010000334.1, forward strand.
GGACACGGGCTCGGTCGCCGGGGGCTCCTCCAGAATCACGTGCGCGTTCGTGCCGCTCATGCCGAACGACGAGATGCCGGCCCGGCGCGGGCGGTCCCCGGGGTTCCACGGCCGGGACTCCGTCAGCAGCTCGACGGCGCCGGACGCCCAGTCCACGTGCGGGGACGGCTCGTCGGCGTTCAGCGTCGCGGGCAGCACACCGTGCCGCATCGCGAGAATCATCTTGATGATGCCCGCGACACCGGCCGCGGCCTGCGTGTGCCCGATGTTGGACTTCACCGACCCCAGCCACAACGGCTCGCCGCCGTCCCGGTCCTGCCCGTACGTCGCCAGCAGCGCCTGGGCCTCGATCGGGTCACCGAGCGTCGTGCCGGTGCCGTGCGCCTCGACCACGTCCACGTCGGACGCCGACAGGCCCGCCTGCGCCAACGCGGCCCGGATCACCCGCTGCTGCGACGGACCGTTCGGCGCCGTCAAACCGTTCGACGCACCGTCCTGATTGACCGCCGTACCCCGCACCACCGCCAGCACCCGACGACCCGCAGCCCGCGCCGAC
>NZ_JAQYWW010000335.1:0-301 GCF_036322525.1 Streptomyces sp. BE20
AGCTCCAGCAGGCCGACCGGATCCTCGACGAGATGCTCTCCGACCCCTCCTACCGGCTGCTCGTCTCGCTGCGCGTCGTCTACCGGGCGTACCTCCTAGATCCCTCGTTCTGCTCCAAGGTCGGCGGCGTCCCCAGCTCCCTGAGGGAGATCGACCGCGACCAGAGCCGGCTGCGCGACGTCGCGCACCGGTACGGCTTCCGGCTGCGGCTCGTCCACGGCCGCGGCGGCACCGTCGGCCGCGGCGGCGGCCCCTCGCACGAGGCGATCCTCGCGCAGCCGTGGGGCACCCAGGAGGGCGA
>NZ_JAQYWW010000336.1:0-317 GCF_036322525.1 Streptomyces sp. BE20
GAGGAGGCGGCCGTTTTGTTTTTTTACGTCGCCGACGTAGATGTTCACGGGATTGGAGAGTATGTGCTTTGAGTACTGTTTTAGGAACTGCGGGAGGTCGGCTACGGACGGTTGTTCATGGTGTACGTCGACTCCGGACTGGTGGAGGCGGAGCCGTACCTGCGGGGGGCCGCCGCTGCGGGACTCCGCTCCGCCGCCAACAACCGCGGCGTGCTGATGCACCAGCTGGGCCCCGGGGCCGTGGCGGCCCTGTGGTGGGGGCTGGAGGCGGACGAGGCCGGGGTCGGCTACGCGGCGAACGCGCTGGGCGCGCTGCA
>NZ_JAQYWW010000337.1:0-1002 GCF_036322525.1 Streptomyces sp. BE20
CGCGTGATCGGGGGTTGGCCTCCGAGTGCGGTGTGGCAGCGATGGTAGTTGTAGGCGTGCAGGAAGTCGGGGAGCGCTTCGGTTCGTTCCTGGTTGCTGGTGTAGGGGCGTTGGTAGGCCCATTCGTCGAGCAGGGTGCGGGTAGGGTCGGCCGAGCGGCGAGGTGCCCGCGGTGCGGGTCCTTTTCCGCTCGGCCTCCCACCGAACCGGACATGACAGTTTCCTGGTCATCCGGCTCTCCAGTGACTACTGCGTGAGCGCGGCCGACCTCTCCGGATGGATGCGGCCATGGCAACTGCCGCAGACCACAAGGGCCTTGCGTCGGCGCCTGACCATCAGCTTCACCCATTCGGAGGACGGCTCGCCGAGCCGGTTGAGGTCGTTGAGTGACCTGATGTGGTGAACCTCCACCTCACCTGGTTCCTCGCAAACCTCACACCTATTTGCAAGAAGCCGACTGATCAGCTCCTTATGTGGATAGACCGGCCCGGTCAGACGGTCGGTCAGTTCCGCCGTCTTCTGCCGCTTGAGAGGAATACCTCCAAACCGTGCGACCAGTTCCTTCCTGCTGTCGCGCACCATGCGAGCTTCGAAACACGTGCGCGGCCCGTACGGAGTCTGGATCTTGGCCTTGAACCTGGCCGCCATCTTGGAAACCGTGGAGCCGTGCTTTCTCGCCAGGGTCCGGAGCATGGAAGTCTCCATGACCCAGCACAGCCGGTGAAGACGAAACACGTCACCGGCCAGCAGGTAGTACTGGACGACACCTCGGTACTCGGCCGCAAACTTACCGACGATGACGTGGTCCGTCTCATTCACCAGGAAGTTCCGGCACGCGGGTTTTCCGCGCGACAGGTACGGGGCGCTCTTGGCTTTGATCACCGATGGAGGCACGTGCAGGACGACCGTTCCGTTGAGGGATCGCCGGTTCCGCCGGTCCGTTCCGGACGGCCTTCTTGTTCTGCGGTTCGTGCCGGCGATCGAGATCTCATAGCCGAGGAA
>NZ_JAQYWW010000338.1:0-1047 GCF_036322525.1 Streptomyces sp. BE20
CCCTGCACATGGATCCGCGCCAACGCCGCCACCGCCGTCCGCGACTCCCCACGATCCCGCCGCAACACCGCAGCCGTCACCGGCCCCTCAAGAACCCCCTCCACCAACGACGCAAGAGTCCCGTCCGGACCCAACTCCACGAACGTCGACACACCCTCCGCCGACAACGACCCCACCACATCCGCGAAACGCACCGCCTCACGAACCTGACGCACCCAATACCCCGGATCCGCCAACTCCCCACCCGAAGCAACCCGCCCCGTCACATTCGACACCACCGGAATCAACGGCGCACGGAACTCCAACCCCTCCGCCACCACCCGGAACTCCTCCAACATCCCGTCCAGATGCCCCGAATGAAACGCATGACTCACCCGCAACCGCCGCGACCGCCGACCCGCAAAACGACCCCGAACCTCCTCCACCCCCACCTCGTCACCCGACACCACCACCGACAACGGACCATTCACCGCCGCAACATCCACACCCGCGACCAGAACAGCCCGCACCTCCTCCTCCGACGCCTCCAACGCCACCATCGCCCCACCACCCGGCAACGCCTGCATCAACCGCGCCCGAGCCCCCACCAACACCGCCGCATCACCCAGCGACAACACCCCCGCCACATGAGCCGCCGCCAACTCACCGATCGAATGCCCCGCCACAAAATCAGGCCGAACACCCCACGACTCGAACAAACGGAACAACGCCACCTCCACCGCGAACAACGCCGGCTGCGTCCACCCCGTCTCGTCCAACCCCACACCCGAAACAATCACCTCACCCACCGGCACACCCAACGCCTCCACCACCGCATCGAACGCAGCGGCGAACACCGGCTCCGAGGCATACAACTCACGCCCCATCCCCACCCGCTGACTCCCCTGACCCGAAAACAGGAACGCCAGCCCACCAGCCTGCGCAGTACCGCGAACGACCTCCACACCCTCCAGATCACGCAACGCAGCCGGATCACCCAGCACCACCGCGCGCTCCTCGAAGCTCGCCCGGGTGGTGACCAGGGCGCGGGCCAGGTCGACCAGACCG
>NZ_JAQYWW010000339.1:0-381 GCF_036322525.1 Streptomyces sp. BE20
ATCAGCTCCTCGTCCGCCAGCACCTCCGCCAACGGCCGGTCCAAGTGAGCATCCAGGTGCAACACCACCTGGTCGAACGCGTCCGCAAAGACCGGGAAAGCCTCGTACAACCCCCGTCCCATCGACGCACGCTGCGCACCCGGACCCGTGAACAGGAACGCCACCCCGCCCGCCCGTGCGGTGCCCGTCAGACCACCCGCACCGGACGCCACCGCGTCCAGCCGGGTCATGAGCTCGTCGGGCCCACCCGCGAGCTCCACCTCACGATGCGCCAGCACCGGAGGCCGCGCCGCAGCCGCCGCCACGGCCGACAGGTCCGTACCCGACACCGTCCTCAGCCGCTCCGCCTGGGCCCGCAGCGCGTCCGGGGTCCGGCCGGAC
>NZ_JAQYWW010000340.1:0-38971 GCF_036322525.1 Streptomyces sp. BE20
CGACCACCGCCCTGCGGGCGGGTCGGCGCCGCCGGCACCACCAACTGGAACAACTCCCACAACTCGTCCGGCACCAGACGCTCCACGATCGTCACCGGACCAGCCTACAAGCCCAAATGAGACGTCTTCTTAAGCACGTCGTCGCGGATCCGCCGGCCGGCGGGCATGCCGGAGTTGCCGAGCTTGGGTGAGACGTTGAAGTGCACGCCGGCGTCCACCAGCTCCCGGCACGGCGGGTAGGTGCCGTTCGTCTCGATCTCGACACGCTTGCCCCCCGCGCTCAGCCTCCACGCCAGCGCCACGATGGCCTTCTGCTGCATCAGCGGTTCCCCGCCAGTGATCACCGCGAGGCGCTCCGGCCGCTCCAGCGCCCAGTCGGCCACCTCCTCGACGCTCATCCGCCGGCGCTCCCGACTCAGGTCGAAGCGCGCACGGTCCCAGGTGTACGGGGTGTCGCACCACGGTCGGCACGCCAGGTTGCAGCCGCTGGTGCGGATGAACAGCGCCGGGACCCCGGTGCTGGGCCCCTCCCCCTGGACCGTGTCCGCGAACGTGTCCGCGATCCACAGACCGCGCGTCCCCGCCTCCTCGCCCGGCGCGAGCGCGGCGGTCATCGGGCACCGGTCCGGAACTCCGCCCAGCTGGACTCCGTCTCCGACACCCGCAACCCGGCCACGGCGCCCGCGGCCTGACCGGTCAGGTGCCTCGCGAGGAGTTCGGAGGTGGGTTCGAAGTCCACCACGTCGTTCAGCAGCCGTCCGTCGAGCACCCTCTTGATGTACTGGGCGATCGAGACCGGGAAGAGCTGCCCTGCGCCGGGCAGGGGGCTCACCAGGTAGGAGTGGCCGTGCAACCGGCCGCACTGGTGCCCCTCGGGAAGTCCGCCGAGCCGGTGCGAGGCCGCGAACGGCACCGCGGTGGCGTCCGCAGCCGGCCGGCGGCCTGTCCGGATGCTGACCGTCTCCAGGCGGGCCGCCACCGTGGGAGGCAGGAACTCCCGGCACCACGCGAGCAGGTGGTCGGCGATCGCCTCCCCGGTGGGCGTGCCGTCGACCACGCCGTCAAGCAGCCGGTGGTCGAGGTTGGCGTCGATGTACTGTTTGACCGGACGCAGCTGCCCGAAGTCCACGACGAAACCGGGACCGGTCAGCCGGTCGGCGACGAGCGTCACCTCGGCGAGGAAGGAGCGGCCGTCCAGCGCGCCGTCCAGCGTCCGGGTCGCCTCGAAAGAGAACGTCTTGCCGATCCGGAAAAGATCCTGACCGTGTGTCACCGCGTCACCGCCTCGGCGCTGGCGTAGACGGTTGGGTCGGTGACCTCGGCGAGGGTGAACGCCTCGCGCCGCTCCGTGCAGGTCCCGCAGCGCCCGCAGTGCACCGCGCCGCCCTTGTAGCACGACCAGGTCCGCTCGAACGGCACCCCCACAGCGGCACCGACACGCACGATGTCGGCCTTGGTCATGGACAGGAACGGCGCCGCGATCTGGAAGCCGTCGGGCAGGAAGCCCTCGTTCGCCGCGGCGACCATCTGCTGGTAGGCCGTAAGGAACGCCGGTCGGCAGTCCGGGTAGATCGGGTGGTCACCGGCGTGAGCACCGAAGACCACCGCGTCCGCGCCCTGGCCGACCGCGACAGCCACGGCCAGGTCGAGCATCAGCGCGTTGCGGTGCGGCACGACCGTGCTGCGCATGGTCGCGTCCGTGTAGTGGCCGTCGGGAACGGCGAGTGCGGGGTCGGTGAGGGCGCTGCAGTTCAGCAGGGCGCCCAGGGGCCGCAGGTCGAGCACGTGATGCGGGGAGTCGAGGAGCGCGGCGATCTTGGCGGCGTGGCGCAGCTCCACGCTGTGCTGCTGCCCGTAGTCGATGGACAGCAGGATCAGTCGGGTGCCGTTCGCGGCGAGGTGGTAGGCCGCGGTGGTGGAGTCGAGACCACCGGAGAAGATCAGGACCGCGTGCCGGGGCAACGGTTGCAGTTTCATCGTTCACCTCTCTCTGGGTGTCGGAAGCCCTCGAGCCCCAGTGAGCGACGTACGGGCGAGGGGGCAGACAAGGGGCACAGAGCCGGCGCGTTGGTCCGGCCGAGAAATCGTTGCGATCTGTGTTGAACCGAGCACACACCGCCAGCTCTGCGGGAACAATGGAGCGGGCCGATCCAACAGCGATCCCAATTCCCGAGGAGCGCCCCCGTGTCCGAGAGGCTGCGGAACGATATGAGGGCAGCACGCCGAGCCTCCGGCATACCGTGGGCGGCCTTCGCCCGCGCGGCCGGCTTCGGCGAGGCGTACCTGCGCAACATCGAGAACGGCAACCGACCGGTGACCGCCTCTGTCGCTGCCGCCTACGACCTGGTACTCAAGACAGGTGGGGCGTTCGGCAGCGCGCTCGCGGACGCCCCGGCGGCCACCGCCAGGCACGCCCCGTGGGAGGGCGCGACCCTCGCGGTTCTCACCGAGCTGGTGGACGGGAGAAGAGTGGATCGCAGGAGCTTCATCGCAGCGGGCGTCGCCCTGTCGGCCTCCGCGACCAGCTGGTCCAGAGCCGTGGCGCAGATGCCGCCCGACCGGCCCGCGATGGTGCACGTCGGCAACCCGCGGCTGCTGGCGCACCTCGAGGAGCGGCTGGACTACCTTCGCCGTGTCGACGACGAACTCGGCAGCGGCGAGGTCCACAAACAGGCGGGCGGTGAACTGTCCCTGGCCGTGCGGCTGATCAAGGCGGGCCGGCACACCGACGCCGACCTGCGGCGCCTGTACACGATCGCGGCCGAGGCATCCCGGCAGGTCGCCTGGACCGCCTTCGACCAGGGGCGCTTCGGGATTGCCCAGCGCCACTTCGACGCTTCCCTACGGGCGTCCGTCGAGGCCGAAGATGTGATCACCGGCGCGTACTCGTTGTCATTCGCCGCTATCCAGTGCTACTCCACCGGACAGGCCGGCCGAGCGGTCTCCCTCCTCGACACAGCGCGCACACAGGTCAGAGGGAAGGCGACACCGCGCATGGACGCCATGCTCGCCGCCCGCACCGCCCGGGCCCTGTCCAAGACCGGGGCGAAGGCTGACACGGCCCACCAGCTCCACGTCGCCCGGGCCGCGCTGGACAAGGGCCGGAGCGACGACGACCCGAAGACCCTGTACTGGGTGGACTACGGCGAGATCGAGATGATCGCCGGATCGGCGGCCCTCGACCTCGGCGACCCGGCCGAGGCCCTGCGCAGATTCGCGGCCGGCATGGAGGCATACCCGGGCGACGAGGAGTACCCCCGCACCCACGCGATCTACCTGGCCCGGGCGGCCGAGGCACACCTCGCGCTCGACGACCTCGACGGAGCCGTGGCCGCCGCCCGCCACGCGGCGGCCTGCCTCAGCTCGGTGGACTCCGCACGGTCGGCCTCCCAGCTGAAGGACCTACGAGGCAAGCTTGCACCGCACGCCGCGGACCCGGCGGTGCGCGACTTCCTAGAGGCCGGGTAGACGCAGGAGCCCGCGCAGCCGGGCGGCGGTCACCTTCTCGTCCAGCCCGTGGACGGGAGTGACGCCCAGTTCGGCAGCCGCAACCAGGTTCTGCTCGCTGTCATCGACGAATACGGTCTCTTCCGCCGGGACGCCGAGCCTGTCCAACGTGAGGCTGAAGATGGCCGGGTCGGGCTTGCGCAGCCCCACCTCCGCCGACAGCACCACGACGTCGAAGGCGTTGCGCAGGTCGAAGCCGGCGTAGGAGTCATACGGCTCCCGCCCGAGAGAGTTGGACAGCACCGCGGTCCTGATCCCCGCTGCCCGCGCCTGCCGGGCGACCTCGATGACCGAGTACGCCGGGAACGCGTCGTGGAGGTATCGAGCCATCAGATCGTTCGGCGCCACACCCATCAGCACCGCAAACCGCGAGTTCCATTCCGTTTGGCCGATCTCGGCCAGCTCGAGCTGCCGGAACAGCTCCTGCCCTCGGGGATCGGCCCACGCGCGAAGGAACGTCCCCCGAGGGATCCCTTCCCTGGCCTCGAACGATGTGATGACCTCGACCATGTTGAAGGTCAGGACACCGAAGAAATCGAAGATCACGCCCCGGTACGCTGCCATTCTCGAAGACTACGGCTCAACACACGATCGTGGCAGCCAGTCACCCGACTTGACGAGGTGTAAGGTCAGCTCCTCCTGGTGGCGCCCTTCGCCGATGCCACGCTCGGGTGGAGACCACCGCGTGCTGGGCGATCGGCGGATCAGGCACGACGACAGTCTCCCAGGCCTGATGCCCACCCGTTCGACCCGGCGCAGCGCGAAGCGGTAGACACCCGGCCCGCCGGAGCTGCACTGCTTCGGGCTGGGCTCCCTCGCCCGGGCGGGCCTGGACGGTGCTGCGGGTCGGCCGATCCCCGTCCGGTCCGCCGGGATGGGCTTGCCTGGGTTCCGGGGGGCGGACGTCTGCCGGGTGTGCGGTCAACGCGGATGGCGCGGGCCGCCTGGTGCGTTGGGGAACGGCGGGCCGGGGACGTGGCGGTCGTGGACGACGAGGATCTGGCCGCAGTCGTGGAGGGTCATCGTGCAGCCGGTGGCCTTCGGTCGGGCCTGCCGGCAGGTGCAGGTGCGCTTCCACAGTTCCAGGCCGAGGGTGAGCGCGGTGTCGGTGAGCAGATCCAGCAGGCTGTCATGGTCCAGTCCCCAGCTCAGATCCAGCTGCCATCGCCAGCGCTTGCGGCCGCGGTCGTCGGTGTGGGCTTGGAGTTCCCGGGCGTAGCAGTCGGGGCTGTCGTTGCCTTTGAGGACGAGGTGCTGGCCGCTGGGGCGGCGCAGCAGCTAAACGGAGGCGGTGGTGGCGGGCCGGTTGAGGTCGGCGACGGCCTCGGCCGGCCCGGCCAGGCGGGCTGTCGCCGCGGGCAGGGCGGTCACGGCTGGCTGATGATCTTGAGGGCCTTGGCGGTCACGGCATCTCCCGATCAAGCGTCAGCTTGGCACCGAGCGAGGCGAGTTTTGGCAGCAGAGCGCCGTAGCCGCGTCGCAGGTGGTTACATGCCTCGGATCGTAGAGGTGCCCTCGGCCGCCAGGGCGGCGATCAGCACGGCGGTGGCCGCCCGGATGTCCTCCCCGGCCCCGTCGGCACCGGCCAGCGGGCTGGCACCGCGGCGGTGATCGTACTGCCGTCGGCGTTGACGGCGGCCCCCAGGGCCCGCATCGGGCCGATGTGGGTGGCGCGCTCGGGGCAGACGCGTTCCTCGATCCTCGAGGTGCTCCGGGCCTGGGTTAGGAAGGCGGTCAGATGGGGCTTCACGTCGGTCGGGAACGCGGGGTGGGGGCCAGTGGCCATCTGCACCCCGCGGGTCGGCCGGGCAGCGGTGAGGGCGCCGCCGTTAACCGGGACCCGCTCGATCCCGGCGTCGGCGAAGACGGCCACCAGGCCCGCGACGGTGACGATGGGCGAATACCCAACATGCGACGCCGTGCACCCAAGGGTTCGGGCCGGGCGCCGTTTGAGCGTGGCGGCGTCGGCGGGCGGGCTGGTCCAGACGTGCGGGAATCGCGGTCACCCACGCACTATGCTGCGCCGCACCCGCCGACGCCTCGCGCTCTCGTGAACGCCGACCCCGTCCGCCAGAGGTCGGACCGATCTCCTGCAGGGCTGCGGCGGGTTGCGGCAGAATACGGCCCATGAGCCACACACTTGCAGCCGGACCCGCATTGATCGGCCGTGCGACGAGTGGGAAGCGTGTGCTGCCCGCCGGAGCCTCCCGGAGCGAGTTCGTCGCGCAGCTGAGGCGCGCACTGCACACGATCGAGTGCCGCGAGGTCGGACCGGAGGGCGCCGAACGGCGCTTCGGCCGCCTCGCGGATCGCGGGGAAGGACGCCAGGTCCTGTTCATCGACGCGGACCGGCTTCTCGCCGAGCACCCGGACGACGAACTGCTGGACCTGGTCCGGGCCGTGCGCCAGCGCGGTCCGGCCACCGACGTTGTTCTCGTCCCGCCGATGTGATGACCGCCGGCCCGGCCAGCACCGGGGCGGTCAGGCCGCTCACCTGGTATCGAGGCAGAGACGTGAACCAAGGTGCAAGCATGGAAACAGTCACCAGGCCGGCGCGAGGTCGGGCCATGCGCACTACATGCGAGCGACGCGTCGGAGTTCTCGAATTCGCCGCCCCCAGCGGCGCCGCCCCGGTTCGCCGCTGAACGGCCGGGAAGACCAAGTGGCCTCCCCCGCACCGGACGTCGCACCGCACTGCGCGACGCAGAGCCTCCGGCGGTACGGCGAGGACGCGCAAGGGCCCGAGCAGGCCCCAGTTCTGGCTTCACACGGATTCACGTACGGCCGGTCCCCGTTGTACCTGCCGGCCCGGCCGTATGCCGACGCCGGCTCGTGATCACTCCGGGCCGTCCAGTTTCCCAGTTGCAGCGGCGGTGAGGAAGTCGGTAAACGCCTCGGGCGTGACGGCGAGTACGGGGCCGTGCGGATCCTTTGAGTCGCGGATGTAGCGCAGGTGGTCGACGGCGGCGACCTCCACGCAGTTCCCTCCGCCGCCGCTGTGGCTGGACTTCACCCAGTTCAGTCCATCGGCCAGGCTCGGGGCATCAGGCCTCGGTGCCAGCGGTTCGAGAGTCATGTGCGCTCCGTGATCAGTCGGGTGAGGTGGTCAAGGGTTGCGGGGACCGTAAGCGCGTGCGCGGCGATCGTGGCGAAGGCGGCTTCGTAGCGCTCCACGGCGGTGTCGGGGAGCCGCACGCTCCGGTCCAGGAGCTCCACCCACACGGAGGTGCCGCCGACCGGCGGGTCCATCAGGACGAACGGAGCGGCGAGGCCGGGGTGGTAGGGGAGATCGGGCGGGAGCACGCGCAGGGTGATTCCGGGCTGCTGGGCGGCTTCGAGGATCCGCTCGAGCTGCCGACGCACGGCGCCGGGGGCGAGGCCGGGGAGAGCCAGGACGGACGGTCCGAGCAGGATGTCTTGTTCCGCACCGAGCGCCTCGACCTGGCGCCGCATGCGAAGGTCCACGAGCCCGGTGACCTCGCGGCGGGTCAGGTCCGGCCGCATGCCTGCGATCACCGCGGTGGCGACGTCCTCGGTCTGCAGGCGGCCGGGCGGCAGGTGGAGCTCCACGGAGCGGATCCGGCGGGCTTCCTGCTCGTCAGCGAGGTACTGGCCGAAGTCCTCGGGCAGGGTGAAGCCGCGGCGCCACCATGCGGGGCGCGCCTTGACGGCCGAGTCCGCCTGCCACAGCTCTGCCGCGGTCTCGCGTGCGGAGGGTTCGGCGTTGTAGAGGTCGAGCAGCGCCCGGACGGTCGGGGGCTCGATTCTCCGATGGCCCTTCTCGTACCGGCTGAGGGTGCCCGGGTCGATGCCCGTGGCCTCGGCGACCTGCGGTCCGGTCAGTCCGCGTCGGCCGCGCAGGCGGCGCAGCAGGTCACCGAGCTCCTTGCGGGCGGCCGAGGTGGTGGCCTGTCTGGTGGGCATGGCGGCAGTCTTCCCGGGTCGGCCCTACCCGGACAAGGGGTGGTGGAGCAATTTGCGCCATCATTTTGGTGAATCGCATTGCTCCGGCGCGGTCTGACGGACATTCTGGTTCTCGACGAAGCGTACCGGTGCGGTCGCCGTGTGTTGATCGGCGCGCTTCGGAGTCGGCTCTCAGGGGGTGTCCTGGATGGTTCGTGCCTGCTCGGCGATGCGAAAGCGGTGCATGGTCCCGGAGGCGGCCGGCCCTCTGCTCCGCGTCCTGGCTGCTCACCGTGCGCTGCAGGAGGGTGGTGAGCTCGTATGACACTGTTGCGCCGACTGGTCGAGGTGGAGAGGTGGTCCTACGAGGCGTTCTGTCTCCACTTCGGGAGGGCCGCACGGGAGACGGCGTCGAGGAAGGGCGATCGGCGGATTGCCCAGGTGACGGTCTCGCAGCGGACCTACACCCGGTGGCTGACCGGGGACATGAAGACGTTGCCGTCACGCGAGGCATGCCTGGTTCTGGAGCATCTCTTCGCCAAGCGCGTGACGTCGGCCGAGGAACTGTTCCGGGAGCCGGTGGACGACCGGATGGGCGATGGCGACCTTGAACGGCCGGTCGTGCCGGAGGTGCTCACCGACGGGTCGGCCTCGGTGGACCCGGCTCTGGTGCCGCACTGGACGGGGATGCTGCAGATCCTGTCCGCCGCGCACAACATGCTTGGACCCGCGCAGATCCACCAGTCCGCGGTCCAGGAGATGGCGGTGATCCGGCAGTTCCGGGAGCGGGCGGGCGGTGGGCTCGCGGTGAGCCTGATGTCGCTGGAGGCGCGGTGGGCGGAGTTCGCGAGCTGGACGGCCGACACCATGGGGGATCCACAGCGGGCGACGTTCTGGCTCGACCGAGCGCTGCTCCTGGCCCAGCATGCCGACGATCCGGCTCTCGCGTCCTACGTGCTGATGCGGCAGGCGCAGGGGGCGGTGGAGCGTGGGAACGCGGCTGCGGCCATCTCGCTGGCCGGCCGGGCGTGGCAGTCGGCCGGGGACAGCGCGCGTGACCGGGCGCTGTGCGCGGTTCGCCAGGCCGAGGCGTACGCGGTCGCTGGTGACGGAAGGGGCAGTCGGCGGGCCGCGGCCGAAGCCGGCCGGTTGGTGGAGCAGGCCGAGCGGATCGGCGCTGCGGGCGACCCCGGGGCGATCGGCCTGCACTGCGTGCCCGCGTACGTCCGTGCTCAAGAGGCTCACTGCCTGGTGCTGCTGAACGACCACCGGGGCGCGGTACCGGTCTTGGAGGAGGTCCTGGCCGACTGGCCCGACGGCCTTAGGCAGGACGGTCTGCTCGCCCGGGTGCGGCTTGCCACCTGCCTGGTGGAGATCGGGCGGGCCGACGAAGCCGGCGCCGCGGGACAGCAGGTCCTCACTGCGAACATCGCGGTCGGATCCGGGCGCGTGCACCGAGCCCTGGTGGAACTGGCGCAGCTCGCCGGGTCACTCGCCAGCCGCCCGGCAGAGCTGGAGAGCTTCCGCACCACCATCGCCCTGATCCCCCGGAGAATGTGACCATGATCCTTCCTCTTGCCACCGCCACCAGTGCCGACGAACGAGACCGGGCGAGCCGCGTCGCGGTGCTGCCCGTCGGCAGCTTCGAGCAGCACGGCGCGCACCTGCCGCTGTCCACCGACACGCTCGTCGCGTGCGCGATCGCCGACGCAATCGCCCGCGCCTACAACCTGTTCCTGCTGCCGCCGATCACGATCGCCTGTTCTCAGGAGCACGCCGCGTGGCCGGGCACCGTCAGTATCCGTGCGCAGACGCTCATCGCGGTGGTCACCGACATCGCCGAGTCCCTGCGCTCCTCGGGTGTCGAGCACGTGGTCGTGGTGAACGGCCACGGCGGCAACTACGCGCTGGCGAACGTCGTCCAGGAGGCCAACGTCGCGGGCCCGCGCATGGCCCTGTTCCCGCGCCGCGAGGACTGGGCAGCGGCACGCGCCGCGGCCGGCCTGGAGAGCACCGCGCACGAGGACATGCACGCCGGGGAGATCGAGACCTCCGTGCTCATGCACCTGTGGCCCCAGCTCGTCGGAGCCGACTACGCGGCGGCCGATCACGTGGCCGAACGACCCCACCTGCTCGTCCTGGGGCTCCAGGCCTCCACCGTCAGCGGCGTCGTCGGCCGTCCGTCCCTCGGCACCCCCGAGAAGGGACAGGCCGTCCTGCGGGCCCTGGCGTCGGGCTTCACGGAGACCCTGCGGGTGCTCACAGGCGCGGGCACGGCCCGATCCGTTGGAGAGCCCGATGACTGACAGGAGCACGTGATGGGTGAGCGGGTCCCCAGGTTCCGGCTGCTCGTCCTGGAACGGAGGTGGCAGAAATTCGAGGTGTTCGACCTCCGCTTCACCCGGGCCGCGCGCACCGCGGCCGACAAGGAGGAGCGGCCGTCGCTGCGGACGGTCACGGTCAGCCGGAGGACCTTCAGCCGCTGGATGTCCGAGGGGGTGCGCACCGCCCCGACCATCGAGGTCCGCCTGGTCCTCAAGCACCTGTTCGGCATGCCCGTCGAGACGCTCTTCGAGTTGGTGGACCCGGACACCTTCGGCCTCCCGCTGGAAGCCGGCCCTGATGAAGACCTGGTTCCGACCGAGTTCCCCGCCCTGGAGTTCGACGACCCGCAGCAGGTGCGGGACCAGACCGGGCTGCTCACCGCCTCCAACACCGACGCCGCCGTCCTCACCATGGCCGCTACCGCCATCACGGGCATCGTGGACCGCTACGAGCGGCTGGGGCCCCACCAACTCGTCGGTGAGGCGAAACTGCTGCGCGGCATGCTCCACACCCTGCTGGTTGGCCATCAGCCGCCCCGGACCCGAACCGAGTTGTACCGCCTCGCCGGCCAGGCCTCCGGGCTCCTCGGCTACATGGCCATCAACGCCGACCGGCCGGCCGCCGCCCAGGCCTACAGCACCGAGGCGCTGGAACTCGCCGGTGAGATCGGTGACCGCGGCCTGCAGATGTGGGCCCTGGGCACGCGATCCCTCGGCTACTACTACCAGGGCCGTTACGACCTGGCCGACGAGGCGGCGGCCGCTGGCGTCGCCCTCGCTCCCGAGCATCCCCAGGCGATCCGCCTGCTGGCCAACGGCCGGGCCAGGGCTCTGGCTCGGGCCGGCCACCGTCTGCAGGCCCTGAACGCCATCGACCAGGCCTTGCAGCTCTCGGACCGCCACGACGTTCCTCCCGGGCTGACGCCGTGCATCGCGTTCGCGCCGTACTCCGCGGCCCGCACGCTGGCCAACGTGGTCACGGCCCACCTGTCCATCGGAGACACCGACCAGGTCCTCGACCGGGCCCGGGACCTCGAACCGATGCTGGCCGGCTCCGGCTCCGTGTGGAGCCGCGCCCTGGTGGGCCTCGACGTCGCCACCGCGCTGCTCCAGCAGGCGCATCCGGACGTGGAGATGGCCATGGATCTAGGGCAGCGGGCGCTGGGGTCGGGCACCGCAGCCCCGATCCGGTCCGTGTGGCTGCGCGGTGTCGAGCTCTACACGCGTGCTGCTACACGGTGGAAGAGCGAACCGGTTGTCGGCGGCTACGCCGAGCGGCTTCGAGCTTTCCGCGCGCACCCCACCGCCGGTACCGTCGCGGGGAGCACCGGGATCCCCGGCGCTGCCTGAGCTGGCGGAGGACGCGACGTGGCCCTGGTTCCCGACGACAAGGCCTTTCCGGCCGAACCTCCGTCCGACCTGGACGACGCGGCCGCCATCGTGCGCGCCGACTGGGAGGCATACGCGAGGCTCGACCGCCTGGTGGACCACTGGGACCGTCCCGGCTGGGACAGCAGCACTCGGCGCCTGTACTGGATGCTCACCTTCGATGGGCACCGGCTGCTCGCCGACCGGGCGGCACAGTGCCAGCACGCCCTCCAGCACATGGGGCTCGACCTGACACCGCCCGAGGGCCTGCACCTCACGGTCCTGCGCATCGGCGACACGGACGACGTCCCGGCCCGGACCGTGGACGCCCTCGCCGACCGCGTCCACCAACTGCGGCTTCCCCGACTGGCCCTGTCGGCACATCCTCTCAGCGGATCACGCGGAGCGGTCCGCTTCTCCATCGCGCCGTGGACCGGCCTGGTGCACCTGCACCAGCAGCTCACCGCCGTCGGCCGCGAGCTCGGCGTCCCCGGAGGAACCAGCACGGGGCGGTGGCGTCCACACCTCGGCATCGGCTACAACCCCGCTGACCGGCCCGCACGCCCCCTCATCGACGCCGTCGAACCGCTGCGCACTCTCGCACCGGTAGCCCTGGCCGTCGAGTCTCTCGACCTGGTCGAACTGCGGCGCCACGACCGGCAGTACTGGTGGCGGACGCTTCAGCGTATTGCCCTGTCCTGACGGAGGAGCCGGGCCGTTCTCGGCCGGAGCGCTTCGCGCAACGACGTGTAGGCGGCTTCGATGGCGGCCTCGTCCTGCGGGGACAGCTCCAGATCCAGGCTGGCGTAGTTCAGTGCGACGTGCTCGGCCCGCCCGAACCCGGCGACCACCGCTGTGTGTGGTCCGCGGGACAGGCAGTACCGCAGCGCGGCCTGCCCCAGGACGGCAGGGTGGCCGCCGAGGTGGCGGCGCAGCGGTTCGAGCGCGCGAGCGACGACGGCCCTGGTCCCGTTCTCTCGTGTCGAACGCCCCTGCGCACGACGTGACGTCCCCGCCAGGAGCCCACCGGCCAGCGGCGAGGTCAGGAGAACGCCGGCGCCTTGCCCGGCCGCTCGGGAGAGCAGATCGCTCTCCCCGGTGTCGGGGAGGGCCGCGAGCGGGGTCAGGGCGTTGAAAGGAAGCAGGACGACGTCGGGTCGGATCAGGGTGAACAGCTGGTCGAAGCGCTTGTGTCCGACCGCGTCCGGCGCCGTCGCTGGGTTTCCATGCGGGCCGACGAGACCGATCGCCCCGATCATGCCCAAATCCTTCATCGTCCGCAGGACCTCGATCGCCGGCCCCAGGTAGCAGTCGCTCGGCCCGAAGTCGTGGGACGGCAGCCCGAACAGGTCGACCTGCTCCACGCACAGGTTCTCCAGGCTCTGCTCGAGCTGATGCCTCAGGTGGGGTCCCGCGTAGGGATGGGGAGCCGATCCCTTGTGCCCGGCCCTGCTGCTGACCTTGAGCGTGATCCCCTGACGGCGGCACTCCCGGACCACCTGGCCGATCAGTCGCTCCGCGTGCCCCTCGGACGCCCCGTAGGTGTCGGCGACGTCGAAGAAGTCGGCCCCGCGCTCGACTGCGCTGCGCATGCCGTCCAGCCACTCGCTGTCCGGAACCGGGCGCGACACCGGCAGCGCTCCAATGGAACGGCACCCCACCCCGAGCGGATGGATGGCAAGGCCGGGCGCCAGGTGCCGCGGTACGGAGTCCAGACGGCCCATCAGGTCGGATCCGCCGCTCGGAAGAGTGCCGTCACGGTGGCGCCCGCCGGACACGCGGGATCGACGCTCCACCCCGTGGAACAGGCGTCCACAAGGGCCAGGCCTCGGCCGCTCTCGGCCGTCGAATCTCCGTCCACCGGCATTCCCTTCAGAAACTCCTTGATCCGTTCGCAATCGCCGCTGCGGTCGGTGACCGTCACAGCGATCCCGCGTTCGTAGCGGGCGATGCCGACCTCGGCCGGTCCGCCGCCGTGGTTCTCCGCGTTCGCGACCAGCTCCGCGACCACCAACGCCACATCGTCGGCCAGCTCCGGCAGGTGCCGGGCGAGAAGAACAACGGCCACACGCCTCGCCACAGCCGCCGGCATCTCCTCGTCAGCGAGCCGCAGCAGCATGTCGACGCGGGTCATCCCGAGCCCGCAGCGTCCAACAGGGAAGGGACCGGGAGCGGCATCCTCGCCTCCTCGCACCGTACGGCCGACCGGGGCTCGCCGCCTCCGAACCTCCACCGTGCCGCCGTCGGTCCGGCAGCACCAGGCCGCCGGGTGGCCATCTGGTGGCCATCTCCACCTGGGACCGGACCTCAGCCGGTCCTCTAACCCGGACAAACCGGCCTCCCGACTCGGGTAATCGGGCCGTTCGCGCCCCGAAGGTGGCCACCGGATGGCCACCCTACGGCCTGGTGATGCCACCGTTCCCGAGCCACGGTTGAGACCTGTCCCCGAGGCTGCCGCTCACGGCTGTGCCTCGACGTCTCCGACCTTGGACGAGCCCCCGATGGCACTGCAGCTCTCCGCGATGCGCCCCCTTTCCGGCTGTGGCATGACGCCAGCGTCATGCCACAGCCGAGAAGGCGGCCCCGGTTCGGCGTGCCCCAGCATCGGACCCGTAGACGACCCGTCCAGCAGCCGGAGGGGCGACGGATCCCTCAGTGCGCTCCAGCGGCCCTCCGGCGGGCCGCTAACTGGCGCGCTGTCGACGACGGCCGCCGGATCACAGGATGTTCCACCGGTGCCGGGTGTCGTTGTCGGCGAGCTGGTCGATGCGTCGTCGGACCTCCGCGAGGGTGTCGGTGCCGCCGCGTTTGGCGTTGGTGGTGATCATCCTGAGTTCGCGCATCGCGGCGAGGACGGGGTAGCCGTCCCAGGTGGTGATGTCGAGTCCGTAACGCCGGGCGAAGTCCTGGTAGTGCGCCCGACCGTGGCCAAAGCGACGACAGTGGATCTCGACGGTGACCAGGTCCCACTCGGGCTGGCCGAACGCTGCGGTGTCCCAGTCGCACAGGACTGCCTGGCCGTCGCCGGTGTGCAGGGCGTTGCGGTGCTGGGGATCGCCCTGGATGACCGAGGGCGGCAGCAGGTAGGTGACGGCGTCGAGATCCGCCTCCAGCCGATCCACGCGGCGTGCGAGATGGTCCCGCTCGTTGCCGGTGAGGGAACTGGCGGCGGCCAGGGAGCGGCGGATGGCGGCGACGGTGTCGACCGAGGGCAGCTTCAGGGGTGGATCGGTCAGCTGGTGCAGGGCCTTCAGAGGGGCGGCCAGTTGCGCGGCGGCGACGGGGTGGCCGGGCTGGGGGAGGTGGGTCCAGATCGTGGCGAGGTGCCCGTCGGTCTGGACCGGTTGGTGCCCCGGGTGCAGGCCGACGGTCGGGAAGCCCTGTGCGGTGAGCCAGGTGACCAGGGCGACGGTGCGGTGGACGGAGTCGGCCGGGGTTCCGCGGCGGGCGATCTTGACCACGACGTGTTCGCCGGGCAGGTGGTAGACGGCGTTGGTGTGGCCGCGCAGCAGGACCGCGCCTTCCGGGTCGAGTCCGGCGGTGCGGCACACCCGGTCGAGGACGGAGGCCAGGTGCGCGGCGGCGAAACCGCCGACGGTGACTGCGGTGGTGGTCATGATGGTCAGACTTTCCTACGCGGTGCGGCGATGTCACCCCTGGCCGGCGGGCAGGGCGAGCATCTCCTGGAGTTGGCGGGCCGGGCGGCCCGTTTGCAGCCGGTCGGGGAGTATCGCGATGACGTCTCGGACCCGTGCGCCGAGGATCGCGGTGCGGTGCGGGCCGGGAACCTCGCTGTAGGCGTGGACGGCCAGTTGCAGGGCTTCCGTCGGGCTGTGGTCCATGACCAGGCACATCGCCTCCTCCAGGCGCAGCAGGGCCGGGTCGATGCCGGTGTGTCCTTCGGGGTAGAGGGCCAGTGCCTGCTGCTGGGCGTGGCGGGCCTGGCTGGTCTGTCCGAGTGCGGTGTGTGCGCCGGAGAGGTAGAGCCACAGCCGGCGTTCGGGGAAGGCCCAGGCGTCGTCCTGGTGTGCGCTCCGGCAGTGCTCGAAGAGGTTCAGTGCCAGGCGGATCGCGGCTGTGGCGTTGTCGTGGTCGCCGAGCCGTGCGAGCGAGCGGGCCTCGGCCGCCACGGCGAACACCGCGGTCGCTCCCGGGCGGCCGCGGCTCAGCAGTCTCGCCTCGCGGGCGAGTTGCGCGGCGGCGAGCAGGGGCCCGTAGTAGTAGGGGAGCATGGCGGTCTGGACGCGGACGCGGGCGCGGAGCTCCGGGTTGCCAGCGTCGTCGGCGGCGAGCCGGGCGGTTCCGTACCAGCGCTGTGCCTCGGCCAGGCGCCCGAGTTTCATCATGGCGTCGGCGACCAGGGTGGCGGCGACGGCGGTGAGTTCGGACAGCCGGGCCTGGGCGGCGGCCGGCTGCCGTTCGGCGGCCAGGGCCTGGATGTCGTCCAGGTCCTCGAGGAGGTGCTGGATCATCTGCTCGGGCGGGGCGGTGACGTAGAGGCAGCGGGAGCTGTGAAGGCGCTCGTCGAGCAGGTCCAGCTCGCCCGGGCTGACCGTTGCAGTGGCGAGGGTGCGGTTGATCGCGCGGCGGGTGCGTTCCGCGTGGTCGTGCACCGGGTCGGCCGGTTGCGGTTGGCGGGCCGGCGCGCCGACCAACTGGGCGCCGCCGGGCGCGGGGCTTCCCAGACCGAGGTCGCCGGGCGAGGCCTCGTAGAGGGCGCACAGCAGTCCGGCGGCCCGCTCGCGGGGTCTGGCGCCGAGGTCCTCCCAGGTTCGCAGGAGCTCGCGGGTTCCCCTGAACGGCGCGCTTCCGTCGGTTTCGGCGAGGGCGGCAAGCCGGGTGACCGCCTCGGGGCGGCTCCAGCCGCGGGCCTCCCGGTGAGCACGAAGGGCGCTGCTTCCGCAGCACTCCTGCAGGGCCGCCACCAGCGCCGGAAGACCGCGGTCCAGCACCTCGGGCGACGTACGCAGACGCCTGACACAGGAGCGGCCGTGACGATTCGTCATACCGGCCATTGTGCGGGTCTTGATGAATGCCGGGGAGCGGATCGCCGCGATTCCGGGCCGAAACGGCCCGGGTCCCACCGGCGGAAGCGGGCCGGTGCCCGAAAGGGCCCGGCTCCCGGCCCGGTTCGGCCTTCCCGGCCCAACTTCGTCCGGTTGCCGGGCCTGTCCGCCGGAGCGAGTCTTTCCGGGCCCGGGCAGCACCCCGGCACCTTCGTCCCTCCTCGGCCCCGCCGCTGGGCCCGGCCGTCACCCCGAAAGGGGGAAGGCATGTCCTCCATTTCCGGATCGCCCGCTGAAGCTCTGGCCCGCGCCTTTCCCGACGGCAGCGGCCCGGGCCGGCTGCGCGACGGAACGGGGCTGCTGCTCTTGGCGGCCGAGGACCGTTCCGTCAGCACGGGCCGGTCCTTCACACGGGAGGCGTTGCGGCTGTGGGGCTTGTACGAGCGGGCCGGACTCGAGGACGTGCTGTTGGTCGTCAGCGAGCTGGTCACCAATGCCGTGCGCCACAGGCCGGGACACGTCACCGACTTCGAGATCCGGGCGCGGATCGGCCACATGCCCGATGTCCTCGCCGTCGGCGTCGAGGACCCGCGTCCCGACCGGCCGGTAGTGAAGTGGCCGAGTCGCAGCGCGGCCGGTGGCAGGGGGCTGCTCCTGGCGGAGGCCCTCCGCGACGAGTGGCCGGTGCTGCCCACGGCGGACGACGGAAAGCAGGTCTGCGCGTTCTGGGACCTGCCGCCAGCCGCGGGACTGCACAGCGAACAGCGCCACGACGGCCGCCTCCCGGCCTCGGACTGACCTGTTTTCCGACCACGACTTCTCTTGGGGACTTGATGACCAGCGCAACCTCGACCGCACGGTCGCGGCATCGCCGCTCCGGTCCGGCACTGATCCAGCGGCTGCGGGACACCCTTCCCAACCGCCAACCGCGAGTGTCGGCCGAGCTGTGCGTGCGCACGCCGCCCGGCGCGGGAATCGTGCCGGTACCTGCCACCCCGCGCCACAGCGCGGTCGAACCGGCCGCGGCGGGCGGGTGGGGCGAGGCCACCCTCGACACCGTGCTGCAGGGGCAGCTGCTCCGGCTCGCCCAGTGTGTCTGGGACAGCCACAGCATGCTCCTGCGGCGCGGCGCCTACGCGGCGGCGGAGACCTACCTCGCCGAGGTCCGCTGCGCCGTCGCCGCACTGGCGGCGATCGTCGATGCGCACGGCTGGCCCCTGGTCGACCTGGTCGGGCAGGACGGCTGCGACGCGGCGCTGGCGATCGCCCTGGCCGCGAGTGTCGAGCAGCAGCAGCAACTGCGCCCCGCGCTCGCGCTGGCCGTGGCCGGCGGCCGGCTCCCCGAAGTCCACCTCGTGCAGTTGGCCACCCAGATCGCGCAGACGCTCGGGGTGCCGGTCGACGACACGGACAGGTTCCCTGTGCCGGGCGACGTCCGGGGCACGACGCCGCGCGCGACCTGCAAGGCCGGTGCCCGGTGAGCAGGCGTGTTCCACGGGCGCGAGCCGCTGCAGCGACGCCGCAGTCGCCGCAGGCGCGGCCGCCCGGCAGGTGCGGCACCGGAGGCGGGCCGGGGGCGCCCGGTCTACCGGGGCCTGCTGTCGGCGTCCGTCCAGTAGTCGGTCAGCATCTCGCCGGGCCAAGCGGGTTCGGTGACCTCCCCGCGGGGGCCCATCTCCCGGAAGTACGGCGCGATGTCGATGACCGGTGTGCCGTCGACGGCGTCGAGGTCGGTGACGTGCAGGTCGAGGCCGTCGACCTGCAGCAGCCGGGGGTAGGAGACGGCGAGCCGGTTCGGACGCCGGTGGTTCCTGTGCGCGAACGTCCCGGTCGCCGGCCAGCGCGGGTTGCCGCGCGGGCTGCGGGCGCGGAGCTCCACGTCGTCCGGCGAGGTGAGGTGGAAGTGCCAGGTGACGGTCAGGTGGCTGAACTCCTCGAGACCCTGCACGGCGTCGAGCGGGTAGCTCGGGTTGAGGCGGATCACGGACCGGATGCCGCCCTGGTAGTCGTCGGCCGGCTCGAGGTGGCCTCCGACCACCACGGCGACAGGCTCGATCACGATCATGCGCTTCTCCTCCCCGGTCCGCAGGACCCCGATGCCGCCCGGCGCCCGGCCGGTCGGGAGCTCGTTGCGGCGCGGTCAGCCTACGGCCCGAAGGGCGTCGCGGGCGCGGGTGTCCAGCTCGGCCGCCGAGCTGCCGCCCCGCCCACGGACCGGGGACAGCGCGCTGCGCATCTGCCGCACGACGTCACGGGTCCGACCGGACCGGATGCCCGCCATCGCGTCGAGCGCGGTGTGCCAGGTCGCGCACGCCTCCTCGATGTGGCCGCGCTGGGCCTGGACGGCCCCGAGGTACCCGAGGGTCACGGCGTGCGTACGGGCCGAGGCCCTCTGCCGGGTCCGCACGCTGCGCCTCATCTCCTCCTCGGCCCCTTGCAGGTCGCCCAGGGCCCGCAGGGTCAGGGCAGTCTCGTGCGCCAGGCTGGCTTCGGCGAAGAAGGCGACGCGCTCCGGCTCCCGGTCCTTGTCGCGGTCGGCGGCGGCGAGGTCCCGCTCGGCGCGGTGCAGTGCCGCCATCGCGTCCGGCTTTCGCCCGGCGGCTGCGAGGGCGCGGGCGTGGACGACTCCGAGCAGCGCCCGTTCGCGGGGGCTCGCGGCCGCGTAGCGGGGGCTGTCGACGGAGGCATCGGCGAACCGCAGGGCGATTGCGGGGTGGCCGAGGTCGAGTGCCTGGTGGGCCTGGGCGCGCAGGATGTGTCCGGCGAGCGCGGGGTCGTCCGCCTCGGCGGCCAGCGTCAGCGCCAGGCCGAAGCCCTGCTGGGCGCCGCCCTGGTCGCCGCCGTCGAAGTTCATCCAACCGTCGAGGTAGGCGAGTTGGCCGGCCGCGGCGAGCAGGTCGGTGCGCACCCGCTCGCTCGTCGGACGCCCGGCGAGGCAGGCGGCGACGTCGGTGCCCAGGTAGGCCCGCAGGGAGGTGCGGCCGGCCTGTCCGCCCAGTCTCTGGTCCTGGCGGGAGTAGAAGGCCGCGGCATCGTGCAGGGCCTCCACGTGCGTCTCGGAGACCGTGAGCACCGCGACGGGCGCCCGGTTGCGGGCCCGGTCGCGGCGATCACCCCACCAGGCCGGGCCCGGAACGGTGGCGGCGAGGGCGGAGAAGAGGAGCGGTCGGCGACCGAACATGTCATCCCTGAGGTTCGCGAGTGCGGACACGGGGTCGCTGTCCCAGCCGGTCGCGTCCTGGCCGTGACCGGCGAGGCCGATCTCGGCCGGGGTGACCGGACGTCCCAGTCCGCGGGACAGCGCCTCGCACAAGATAGCGGGCGCCCGGCCGCTCGGCCGCGATCCGCGGAGCCACTGCGAGACGTGGGACCGCGTCACCGACAGCAGTTCGCCGGCCCCGGCTTCGACCGCAGTCCGGCGCACCTGGGCCGCGAGTCGGTCCTGGGACCAGCCCAGTTCCCGGACCACGGCTTCCAGGCGTGTGTTGCGGACCGGCGCCACCGTGTGCTCCCTGTGCTCGAAACGATCTTTAGCGGCGTTAGCGGCATCCACCCCGCCCCAGGCATTCACACCGGGCGTGACAGACGGTTCGCTCACTGTCATGACGATATGGCCTGCCCTGGCCTTGCGGAGCCCTCATTCCCCAAGTCCGCACCCCGTCCGGTCCTCGAACCACACGGCGTGCGGCGCCGATTTGACGGCCTTTCCGGCCCAGCCCTTCCTGTGGACGGCTATCCCGGAGCGCCGACGATGAGCAGTTCGAGCCTGTCCAGAGCGCTCCTGGCCGCGCAACCGTGCACGCGATCGCCGTGTGGGCACGCGGATGCCCATGGAGGGCGCTGTCGCCCCCGCGCCGGTGCAGCCGGCGTTCGACGGTGTGCCGGCGTCCGCGCGGCCGTGGGCGGGGGGTCGTGATGGCGGTCTTCGCGCGGGCAGGCCGTCACCGGGGCCGAGCCGAGGCCGCCCAAGCCGCCGACCGGACCCGGACGCAGGACGCCGCAGTGGCCGACTTCGTCGACGCCTGGCTCCCTCACCTGCTTCGCTGCGCCGAGACGGGTCTCCCGGCGCGCCTGGACGGAGCGCCTCCGGCCGTGGTGCGGGCCGCCGATCTGGTCCTCGTCTCCACCGGCCGGGTCCGGCAGCTGGCCGCCGGGGAGACGGCGGCGGCCGTGCAGCCGATTCTCGACCAGCTCGCCCGCCAGGGCCAGGACCTGCTCGCGGCCCAGCAGTCGGTCGTCGCCGAGGTGCCGCTTTCCCACCTCTACCGGGCCGACCACGCCAACGTGCTGGCCGCCCACCTGGGCGTGCGGCTGTCCGTCCTGTCCGGCGGGCCCTGGCCTGCACGAGCTCGGCCCGCGGGCCTGCACGAGGTGGCCCGGGCCGCGCAGAGCCGGGTCGCGCACTACGAGCGCGTGCGGGTCGCTGACGCGCCGGGCCTCACCCTGGTGCCCTCAGCCGTCGAGCCCCTGGTCGGCGCGGCGGCGGAACTCCTGGACAACGCGGTGCGGCACGGCGGGCAGCAGGCGGAGGTCGTCCTGGAGTGCTCGACCGATGCGGTGAGCGGCGCCGTATGGCTGGTTGTCACCGACAACGGCCCCGGCCTGCCGGGGGAGACTCTCGCGGCCGCACGGCGGGTGCTGGCGCAGGGCGGGTGCGCACCGGCCCGGGCGCCGTGGCCCGGCCTCGGTATGCGCCTGGTGGCGGCGGCCGTCCGGCACCTGGACCTGCGCGTGTCCCTCACCAGCGTCCCCCGACGGACCACCGCCGCCCTCCTGCTGCCACCGGCCCTCCTTGTCCCCCCACGGGCTGGCGCCGCCCCCACCCCCTTCCAGTGACCCCACCGACCCGAAAGGCCGCCCCGATGCCCCTGTCGACACCCGCCTCGCCCGCCCCTGTGTCCACCCGTCCCCACGGCGCCGGCTCTCTCGCACCGGTCCGCCCGGAGGCGCTGACCGCCGCCCTCGCCGCCGCCGGCGTGTTCGCGGCCCTGCACGTGAGCGCGGACGGCCTGCTGCTGCGTTCGGCCGGCGACCTGCACCGGGACACCGCGGAGGCGGCGGCCGCCGCGCTCACCGCCGCCACCGCGGCGATCAGGGGCTGCGGCGCCGCGATCGGCGCCTCAGGCTCCCCGCGCCCGGGCCTCAACCGCTTCTGCGGCGAGTTCGACGCCGTGACGCTGCTGGCACAGCCGCTCGCCGACGGCTCACTGGTCGCGCTCGCGGGCGACGGCGAGGCCGACCTCGCCGCCATGGACTTCGCGCTGTCCGACCTCGCCGCCGAGGTCCGCCGCAGAACCTCCCACTGACCTGCCGACCACCCATCACCTTGCCCTGCGACCCGCGAGGACTCCGATGACCTCCCCCCGAACCGCGACCGCCCCTCCCCGGCGGGGCCGACCGCGCACCGGCGCACCGTACGCCCCGCTTCCCACGGTGACCCGCCGGTCCGTGACGCCCGTCGACCTCGGTCCGACCCGGGACCACGGCGAACCGCTGCACGCGACGCCGCAGGACCCGGGCGCGGTGGCCGACCGCACCGGCGTCGCGGCGGCGCTACTGGTGTCGGCCACCTCCCCGCTGGCCGGCGTCCGTGCCACCGCCAACAGCGGCGTCCTCGCCGTCACCTGCTCCTACACCGCAGGCAGTTTCACCCGCGCCAGCCCGACCGTGCCGGGGCGCGGCAGGCCGGAGCAGGACCTGCTCGCGACCGTGCTTCCCGGGGCGCGGACCGGCGAGGCACGAGTCTTCCTGGAGAGCAGGCTCCACCCCGCCGTCGTGGCGGCGGCGGGCGGGTGGCGGGCCTTCACCCTCCAGGCGCACGGCTGGCTGCTGCTGGCCGTGGTCCCGGACCGGCCCGGCGAGGGCACCGCCCCGCACCTGCGCCTCGTACGCCCCGCCGCCACCGGGGCCGGGTTGTCAAGGGGGGCGGCATGACAACACCGCGCACGTCACCGGCCCAGCGGCCGCCCGCCGCCCGCAACGCCCTGCTCGGCCTGGTCCTGCTGTCCCTTGTGGCCGCCGGCCTGGCGGCGGTCCTCAGGGCGGCGGTCCGCACCGAGGTCTGGCAGGCCCTGCTCCTCGCCGCGTTCGTCCTCGTCGCGGGCATCGGTGCGGGAGCGGCGGCCCACGTCCGGCCACCGGTCCCCGCACCCCGAGGGCACCGCTTCCAGCGCCCGCACACCAGAGCCGCCGCTCGCTCCGCATCCGGCGCGCCACCCGTCCCGGTCCTGTCCGCCCCGCCCCACCCCACCCCTCACGGAGGTCCGGTGCCCCCCATCCACACCACGACCCGCGCTGCCGACACCTCGCACGCCGCGGCACAGCCGGCCGGTGAGCCCGGTCCGGCGCTGCCGGTCCCGATCCTGGCCGGTCACCCCGGCACCGCCGGGCAGGTCCGGGAGGAGGACGGCACGCAGTGCGCCACGGCCTACCCGGACGGATCCTCCGTCTGCGTGCGACCCGACACCGCAGAAACGGACCCGGCGGACCTGGCCGCACAGTTGCTGCCCGAGGGCACGGCGATGTCCGGGTACCTGCGCGTCGACGGGCGCCTGCTGTTCGCCCAGGAGCGCCGCACCGACGGCTCGACGGTGCGCGCCGTGCGCTGGCAGAGCCTGCTGGTCGCCGCCCTCACCCCCGCCGCAACGCCCGGCATCCCGCAGGTGCGCCTGACCCGCCCCACCCACGAGCACTCCACCGCGCCGACGGGGGAGGCGTCATGAGCTGCGGCCACCGTCCCCCCTGCCCGGACTCCGACGCGAGCGACGTCCAGGCGGCCGTCCCGGTGGCCAGCCACCCGGGACAGGGCTGGGCTCTGCTGTGCAACGGCGCCGTGCAGTTCGACGACACCGGAATGCTGCTGCCCGACGGACACGTCGTCGCGCCGCCGAACCGCCGCACGGACACCGGCGAGCGTGCCGCGTGACCGGACCCGCCTCCCCGCGCGGGGGCCTCGCCGACCGCCCGGCCGGCCGCCCGGCCGCCTCGCGCCCGCGCCCCGCCGTCCGCCTCGCGCAGCCGGTGGCCGACGCCGAACCGCACGTGCTCGCACCCTGGTGGCGCGCACGCTGGTCCGAGGACCACGCCCGACCCGAGGTACGGACCGATGCACCCACGTCCGCGCGAGTGGCCGGCGAACTCCTGGGCGGCAAGGACCACTTCGCGCCCGACCGGCTCGCCGCGGACAGCCTGCGCCAAGCGGACCCCGCGTGGGGCACGCATGCCGTCGCGGCCCGCAGGCTCGTCCTGGAGCACGTGGCCCGCCTCGCCGCCGACGGGACGGCCCAGTTCGCCGACCTCGGATGCGGCCTGACCACCGGCGACCACCTGGGGGCACCGCCCGAGCTGCGCCCGCTGCACACTGCCGTCCTGCCGGCCGCCCCGGGCGCGCGGTTCCTCTACACGGACCGGGACCCGATGGTGATGGCCCACGCCCGCGCCCTGCTCCACACACCGGAGCCCGGGCGCGCGCGGCACCTTCAGGGCGACCTCACCGAACCGGGCCCGCTCCTGGCGGCGCTGCGCTCCCCGCTCGCGGGCCTGGACTGGCGGCGGCCGGTGGCCGTCGTCCTGTCGGACGTCCTGCACGAGCTGACCGACCGGCAGGCCTACGGGCTGCTCCAAGTGCTGGGCGAGGAGTTGCCCGCCGACAGTGTCCTGGTCGTCACGCACCGTGCCCCGGACCGGGACGAGGAGCGGCGGGCGGCGGTTGCCGCGGTCCATGCCGGGGCCGGGCTGGTGTGGCATCCGCGTACCGGCGCCGAGGTCGCCGCCCTGGCCTCCACCTGGCGGACCCCGGGCCCGCCGGGCGGCGCGGCGACGCCCGACGGCTTCGCCGTGGTGCTCCTGGAGAGCGGGGTCCGCCGGTGAACACGATGCTGCGCGGGGTGCCGGCCGTGACCCTCTGGTCCGGGGAGTCCCGCACCGGCGAGATCGTCCTCCAGCACTCCGGTGCGAGCGCGTTCCGGCCCGCTCGGGTCCTCGGTGTCGGCTACGCGGACGAGAGAGGGGCGGACCGCGACGCGATGGGCGTGTTGATCCAGCGCCGCCTCCAGGCTCCCGGCTGGGGCACCGCCCGCCTCAAGCTGGTCCACCCGGCCCGCCAGTACCGCTTCATGGCAGGGGAGTTGTGCCAGGGCTGCGGGGGCGACCCGGACCGCACCGCGGCGGGGACCTTGTGGCTGATGCCCCGCCCCGATGCGGCACCCCTCGGGTGGCCGGAGGGCGCGCGGGTCGAGCATCCGCCGATCTGCCTGCCGTGCGCGCTGCGCTCGCGCGGCGCGTGCCCGGAGGGGCGCCGGCGGGGCTGGGTGTCGGTCCGCGTGGGCGACAGCGAGCTGTCGCACGTCGCCGGCCCCGTGTTCTCCGAACGCGACGGCCGACCGGTGGAGGTCGGGCAGGGCGTGCTGAGCTACGACGATCCGGGCCTGGGGTGGATCACGGCGACGCGTTGGCTGCGCACGCTGTGGGACTGCACACCCGTCGACCTGGACGCCGAAGCCCGTGACGCCGCCGACACACGCCGCATGGCGACCCCGACGCAGGCGGCGCGGTGAACACGAGCACGAACACGATCACCGGCGGGAACGTGGGCGGGCCGGTGGTGCAGGCCCGCAGCATCCACGGCGGCGTCCACATCCACCCCGGCCCCGCCCAGCGGTGGCAACGCCCCGCGCAACTGCCGCGCCCCGCAACCGTGTTCGTCGACCGGACCACCGAGCAGGCGAGGGTGGCCGCGACCCTGGACGCGGGCCGCATCGCGGTACTGGTCGGCCCGGACGGAATCGGCCGCACCGCCCTGGCGGCGCGGGTGCTGCGAGCACAGGACGAGCCGGGCGGCTACCTGGCCGCCGACCTCCGGCCGGCCCCCGGCCGTCGGCCCGTGGCGCTGAATGTCCTCGGCGGCTTTCTGCGCGCCCTCGGTGCGCCCCTAGTGCCCGGTGGGCTCGTCGAGGCCCAGGGCCTGTGGCGAACCCTGAGCGCGGCCCGCCGCCCCGCCGTTCTGCTGGCCGGGGCGAGCGACGAAGACCTGGTGGCCGACCTCCTGCCCGCCGCCGACTGCAGGACGGTGGTGACCGCACCGGCCCACCTCGACCGCCTGGTGCCCCACGGCGCCGTCCACCTCGACCTCGGCCCCCTGCCGGTGCACGACGCGGCCGAACTCCTCACCGCGCTCGCCTACCGCCCCCTGGACAACGGCGATCGGACAGGTCTGGATCGGCTGGTTGCGGCGTGCGCCGGCCTGCCGCTCGCGATCGGACTCGCAGCCGCCCAGCTCCAGATCGACCCGGACCTCACCCCCGCCCACCTCGCCGACACCCTGGCCGGCCCCGTTCCCGACCGCCGCAGCCACCCCGTCGAGGCCACCGTGACCCGCGCTCTCGACCAGGCCTACGGGCGCCTCGACGACACCCGCGCCGCCGCCTACCGCGCACTCGGGGCCCTGCCCGCCGTGCCGGTGGACGCCGCCCTGCTCGCCGCAGCGACCGCCACCTCCCCGGCCGCGGCCACAGCGCACCTGACCGCCCTGAGGCGCCGCCACCTCGTCACCGTCACGGACGAGGGTCCCGACGGCCCCCGCTACCGGCTCCCCGGCCCGGGCCACGACCACGCCGCCCGGCTGGCGGCCAGCACCGACGGCCCCGACGCCTCGGCCGCCACCGTGCTGGGCGCCGTGCGCTGGTGGGTGGCCGCCGCCGAGGCCGCCGGCGCCCTCGCCAGCGCCCGACGCCCCCTCCTGCCACCGCAACCCGGCCACGACGGCACGGCCTTCCCGGGGCCGGACGCCGCCAGGACGTGGCTGGAGGCCCAGGACCCTCTGGTGCGCCCGCTCGTCGCGGCGACCGCCCGCACCGGGCACCACGCCCTGGTGTGGCGGGCCGCGCTCGCCCTGTGGCCGCTGATCCTGC
Source organism: Streptomyces sp. BE20 (assembly GCF_036322525.1). Classification (NCBI taxonomy): domain Bacteria; kingdom Bacillati; phylum Actinomycetota; class Actinomycetes; order Kitasatosporales; family Streptomycetaceae; genus Streptomyces; species Streptomyces sp. BE20. The sequence goes on from NZ_JAQYWW010000340.1 coordinate 26,017, forward strand.
GCCACCGCGACTACCCGCTGTGGCTCTGGCTCTACCAACTGGCGCTCGACGCGGTACGCGAGGACACCGACGCCCCACCGGCCGCCCTGCGCCAGACCCTCAACTCGCTGGCGATCGGCCTGCGCGCCGTCGGCCTGCACGACGAGGCCCTCGAACTGCTGCACCAGGCACTCGCCAGCGCCGACACCGACCCCTCAGACGGGGTGGCCCTCCCCCGGGCGCAGCACCTGCACGACATCGGCGCCACCCTGCACGACGCCGGCCGCGCCGCCCAGGCCCGCGGCCCGCTCGAGGAGGCCCTGCGGCTGCGTCGCGAACTCGGCTACGCACGCGGCGTGGCGCTGACCGAGATCGTGCTCGCCGGCGCAGTGGCCGACCTCGGTGAAGTGCGGTCCGGGCTGGCGATGCTGCGCCGGGCCCGGGCGGCGCTGGCCGGTGAGCCGCTGGAGGCAATGCGGGCGCTCGCGTGGACCGGGCACCTCCTCACCGCGGCCGGGCACCCCCTGCTGGCCTGGCGCGTCCTGGGCGCTTCCCAGGACGCCGCCGAGGCGCTGGGGCACGCCCTGTGGAGCGCGCGCCTGCGGGAGTGGCGGGCCCTCGCCGCCGAAGCCGCCGGCCGCCCCGCCGTCGCACGCCGGCTGTTCTCCGCCTCCCACCAGGCCTACACCGCGGCCGCGTCCGCCTCCGACGTCGGGCGGCTGACCCGGCACCTGGAACGCCTCACCAACCCGGCCGGCCCGCCACCGACCTGACCCACCGCGTCCACAGCGCCCCGCACCCGCCCTCGTTGATCCAGGAGCAGCTCGTGTCCCGCCCCCGCTCACCCCAGCGGCCCCCGACCCACGACCCCGGTACCGGTCCTGGCTCGGAACCGGCCGTCGTTTCGGCGGCGCCCGGCCGCGCGCCCGGTGCGTGCCCGGCCCCCGGCCCCGACGCCCCGTTGCTCGACCCCGGCCCGTCGGTTCCGCTCGACGAGCGGGCCCGCGCCGTCGCTGGTGCCACGGGGCTGGCGGTCGCCGTCCTCGACGGCGCCGACGTCGAGGCGCCGCTGCGGATAGACGCCACGGCCGAGCCGGTCGACGGCGACCGCCGCTACACCGCCACCACCGCCCACTACCCCGACGGCGTCACCCTCTCCGTCCGCGCCCACGCGCCGTGCCCGGTACCGGCCGGGGACCGGGCCGAGGAAAGGCGGGCGGCCGACGGGGCCGGCCTGTTCGCCGCCGGCGCGCTGGTCGTCGACGGGACCGCGTACCCGGCCACGGGCTGCCGGGCGGTACCCGGCGGACCGGTGAAGGGCTGGACGGCACGTGTCGACGGCCAGACGGTGACCGTGCGCGGGGTGCCGGACCCCCCGGCGGTGCGACTCCTGCACGCCCACGCCTCGCCCGGGGCGGACCGGACCGTCTCCCCGGGCCCGGCCGTGCGGGTACCGCTGCTCGACGGCGGGTACGAACCCCGCGTCGAGCTCGTCACCGCCGACAGCACGGTGCCCGCGGTGCGCAGCACGTACGAGGACGGGACCGTGCTGTGGCTGCTGGCGGGCCGGGTCGATCCGCACGCGGCCGCCCGGAGTGTCTTTCCCGGCGAGCCGACCACGCCTGGCCCCGAGGTGTTCGTGCGGGTCGACGGCTGCACGCGGACGGCCCGGCAGCTGCGTACCGCCGGGGCGAGCGCGCGGGTGGTCGATCTGTGGGGGGCGCGGTCGCGCACGCTGGTGCTGGTCACGCCGGGCCGGCCGCAGGGGCCGGCGCCGCGGGTCGTGCTGGCGCAGCCGAGCAGCGTCGGCGCGGTGGCGTGCGCTGCCGGGGGTGTCCGGTGAGCGCGGCCGCGGGAGTCGGGCGCCCGGCGGTGCCCGCCGACGCCGGGTCCCTCGCGCTGGCCCGGCTGCTCGCCGGACCGTCCGGGGTCGAGGAGATCGCCCAGGCGCTGGACTGGTCCCTGGCGCGGATGAGGACCGGCATGGCGCATCTGCAGCAGGTCACGGGCGCGCGCGACCGCACCGAGCTGGTCGCCGACTACGCCTGGGCCGGACACCTCACCGCCCGCCACCTCGGCGCCCACGACCTCGAGGCCTTCCACGGACTGCCCGCCGAGAAGCGGCTGCTGCGCCTGACCGCCGGCGGCGCGGACGACCGGGTGGCCGGCGCGGAGATCGGCGCCGGCGCGGCGACGGTGCGTCAGCGCCGCGATGTCCTCCTAGGGATCCTGGGAGTGGTGAGCGCGCACCAGGCCGTCGGGCTGGGCTGCCTGGCCGGCGTCGTACGCCGTGCCGACATGCCCGGACGGTTCGGGCCCGCCCCTGTGCCGGTGGCCGAGCACCTCCGCCTCCCGGTCGCCCTCGCGCTGCGCCGGCTCACCTCCTCGGGGCGGGCACTGGTGACGGTGACGCGCAGCGAACAGCCGCACCTGGCCGCCGTCGTCGCCGCCCGCGCCGGCGGACTGCGCCGCGTCCTGGTCCTCACCGAGCCGGGCGAGTACTGGCAGCACGACCTGGAGGTCCTCGCCGCCGCGCACCGTGAAACGGGCCAGGTCCTCGCCGTGCTGGGCAAGGGCGAGGCCGCCCGGCTGCCACCACTGCCGGCCGGTGTCGCGGCGGCCGCCAGCCCACTGAGTGTCCGCGCCACGGCAGGCTCCACCCTGCCCGCGGTTCTCGTCACCACCCCCGCGGGCCTTCGCGTCCTCGACCGCCTCCAGCAGGAAGGCCACTGGCCGCCGCTCGACCTTGCCATCGCCTTCGACGCGCACCTGCCCGGCGTCGACGGCCTGATCGGCCGCCCCGAGGGGTGCCCTCCCGTCGGCGGCGTGCTGCGTCTGACGTCCACGCCCCGCTTCACCAGCGCGGACCGCGCCGGGCGCGGCGGTTGCGAGCGGGCCGTCACCGGCGAGCTGACGGCGGCCGTGCCGCTGCGGCAGGCCGCGGAGCTGGGGCTGGTGCGCGGCTACCGGCTCGCGGCCACGGTCTCCGGCCGCTCCAGCCGGCACGCGGCCCCGGCCCAGCTCGTCGCGGACCTGGTCCGTGGCGACGGCCTGCGGCGCGTCCTCGTGCACAGCGGCCCGTGTGACGTCCGCCTGCTGGCTCTCGCCTTCGCCAGGGTCGGCCTGGCCGCCGAGGTCCTGCCCACCCGGGACCGCGAACCGGTCCTCACCCGGTGGTTCGCCGACGACCGGGCGCCGATGGTACTGGTCACCGACAGGACACTGCCGCCGGGGCTGGGCGCGGACGCCCTGGTCCATACCGCCGCAGGTGCCCCGACCGGGCGCACCGCCGCCGTCGTCGAGGCCGCGCTCACCCCCGGTCGCCCCGGCGAGGGCCCGCTGCTGGTCGTCTCCGCGGACCGGGCGGACGAGGACTGGAGCGCGCTGGCCGAACTCACCGGCGCGCTGTCCGCCCTCGACCCGCACCTGGCCAAGGACCTGGCCGGCGCCCGCGACCGGCACACCGGTCACGCCGGCCTGGAGTTCGCGCTGCCGCTGCCCGCCGGTGCCGGCGAGCAGCGCGCCCGGGCGGTGTGCGCGTGGGCGGACACCACCTGGGACGAGGAGATGCACGCCGCCGCCCGTGCGCTCGCTGCCGCGTGGCCCCGCCGAGGCCTCCTCTCCCCGTCCGGGCGCCCGCTGTCGACCTGGCCACCGGCCCGCTCCGCCGCCCGGATCCCCGCGCCACGACTCGACACCGGGGGCGCCGCGTGAACACCGCCGCCCGCCTCGCAGCCCTGTGGGTCCCCGGCCTCGACACCACAGCTCTGACACTCCCGCACGCCCGGCAGACAGCCGACCGGCTCGCCCTGCCCGACGGCGATCCGGACCGGCAGGCACTCCTCGCCCTCGCCGAGCTCCACCACCGCGCCGACGGACCGTCCTGCGAGCGTGTCGTCGACACCCGGGCGGGACGCCAGGACCGCCTGGAAGCTCTCGCCGCCCGGGCAGTGCGGGTGCGCTCCGCCGGCACGCTCGTACCCGGCGGGCTGCGCACCCCCGACTACGCGCGGCTGCTGGGCGCGACCGCGGCCGGAAGCCGCTACGAGCCGACGACCGCCGAACCGGTGGGGGCGGAGTCGGTGGTCGTTCTCGACGAGTCGGCCCTCCACCAGTCCCACGGCCGGCCCCACGTCGTCGCCGACCAGTTCGGCCACCTGATCCGCGCAGCCCGTGCGGGAACAGTCGCGGTGTCGCTCGCTCCGACGACCAACCCCCACCGCACCGCCTGCGTCACGCACCTGCGATTCGCCGACCGAGGACCGGATCTGACGGTGGTGGAACAGCCCGACCGCGTCGTCTACCTGCTCACCGGCACCCCCTCCGAACGGCGGGCCCGGGCAGTCCTCGGCCGGTGGCTGCGCCAAGCCACCGACCGCACGGGTGTCCTGGAGCGGCTGGCCGGCGCACGGGCGGCGCTGCGCGCGCTCGACCGCGCGCCGCCCGGATGACCACCTTGCCCCGTGTGTCCCTTCCCGACCTGCTGCCGTGAACGGAGCCCCGTGCCCTCCCCGTCCTTCCCCCGCGACCCGTACGACGTTCTGTCGCGCGACCCCGACTACCTCGACGCCCTGGAGGAGAACAGCCGCCGACAGGCGCGGGACTGGCTCGATCCCGTCGGGACGGACGGCACCCGCCGGGTCCTGGATCCAGGCTTCGGCCTGGGCACCCCCGCCCTGTCCCTGACGGACCGGGTCGCGACGGTGAGGGCCGCGACCGGACTGCCGGTCGCCCTGCTGGACGGCCCCGCGGCCCCGCGACGGATCACCGCCCTGACCGCGCTCGTCGACGGCGCCTCCCACTACGCCGGGACCGAGACCCGCTACCCCGACGGCCGCTCCGTCCGGGTGCACTGGCCCACCCTCCCGCCGCCGGCCGCGACCGCGGGCACCGCAGCCGCCGTACAGGACAGCGGCCTGTTCGCCCGCAGCACCCCGGTCGTCGACGGCACCCCGGTGGAGGCGACCGGGTGCCGCAGCAGGCCCGGGGGCCCGGTGGTCACGCGCCTCGCCGAGGCCGGCGGGTGGCTGGTGAGCGTGAGCGGCCAGGACCTCGACGGCACCCGGGTGCGGCTGGTCGGCGCCGACCGGGCACCGGGCCCGGGCCTGCCCCGCACCGGCGACGCCACCTGAACCGTCCGCACCGAGAACACACCCCAGCAGAGGACCCGGATGCCCACCACCGCCACCAGTTCAACCGCCCGGTCACCGCTTCCGGCCGCCGTCCGCGGCCCCCGCCGCTGCGCCGGCTTGCGGGCCCGCACCGGCTCACGCCGGTCGCAGCACGTCGAGCAGGCGCGGGCCGCCCGCGGCCACCTGCCCGCCGCCGGTTCGCGACACCGTGGCCTCCACCGCCCGACGCCCGGCTCGCCGTCCACGGCCGGCGTCCGCCCCGGCCGGTCTCCGCTCGCGGAGCCGGCCCGGCTGCCCGTCCGCCCACTCCTGGCCTCGCGGGACCGGGACGGTGCGCGATGAGCACCCCGGCCGATCGTGCCGGGCGTCCGCCGGCTTCGTTCGCCGGTCCCGGGCCCTGGTCCTGGGTGCGGCATCTGGCGGGCCCGCTGAGTGTCGAGGAGATCGCCGCGCGACACGGGTGCGACGTCACGGCGGTGACCGCCGCCGAGGCCCGGCTGTGCGAGGCGGCGGGGGCCGGCTCCCGCACCCAGCTGATCGCCGTCCACGCCCTGGCGGGAGACCTGGCCCTGGAGGACCTCGGCGCACCCGACCCGCACGCTCTCGAGGACCTCGGCGGCCAGGATCTCCTGCTGTTGCGGCTGAGCGCGGCCCTGAACCCCGACGACATCGCGCGCGAGCTCGGCCTCAACCCGTCCGCGGTGGCCGTCCACCAGCAGGAGCTCCTGGAGGAGACCGGTCTGGACGGCGTCCACCAGCTGATCGCGCTGGCCTGCCTGGCAGGTGCCGTACGCCGCGCCGACGTGCACCCCGGCCGCGAGCACCCCGCAACAGCGCCGGCCCTGCCCGCGGTCCTGGCGCCGCTCGTCGAACCCGCCCAGCGCGCGCTGGTACGCACCGGGCGGGCCCTGCTCGTGGCACCGCGCGCCTGGCAGGCCGAACTCGCTCGCGCCGTCACCCTCCACGAGGGCGGCACCGGCGCCCGGCTCCTGGCCGTCGCCCCGCACGGCGAGCACTGGGCCGACGACGTGACGGTGCTCGCCCAGGCGCGCCGCGACGCCGGGCACGTCGCCGTGCTGCTGGCCCCGGGAGAGGCCACGAAGCGAAGCACCCCGCCGACCCCGCCCCAGGTGCCGGTGGCCACCAGCCCCCGGGACCTGCGCCGCCTGGTGGGGCAGAGTCTGCCCGCCACCGTCATCACCAGCCCCGACGGCCTCGCGATGCTGGGCAGGACCGACGACCGCACCGGCCCCTACGATCTGGCGATCGCGTTCGACGCCCACCTGCCGGAGATCGGGGAACGCGTCGGGCGCCACCGGTGGTGCCCGCCGGCGCGCGCCGCGCTGCGCCTGACCTCCACCCCGCGCCTGACCGCGGCCGACCGCACCCGCCACGAGGGCTGCGACCTCTACACCGCCGGCCCCATCACCGCGTCCCTGAGCCCGCGCCAGGCCGCCGACGCGGGGCGGACGCGCCGCTGGCGCCTGGCCGCCGCCGCGGCACCCAGCCCGCAGCTCGCAGGCCTCGGCGGCCTCGTCCTCACGCTCGCGGACACCCACCGCCTAGTGCGCGTACTGGTGGACGCCTCCACCGGCCAGGACGCCGCCCACGTCGCCGACGCGATCACCACCGCCGCCAGGGTCCGCGGCGACGACGGCGTGCTCGCCGAGGTCCTGCCCCACGACCACGGCATCCCGCGCGACGAGGCCCTGCAGCGCTTCCGGCACAGCCCGCAGCGGCTCCGGATCCTGGTGGTCAGCGGTCCGGTCCCCGTCGGCCTGGACGCGGACGCCCTCGTCCACACCACCGGCGACCGGAGTGCCGCCCGCACGGCCGCCGCCGTCGAGGCCGCACTCACCGCCTCGGGCACCGCCGGACAACGCCCGCTGCTCCTGGTCGGCGCCGACAGCAGCGAGGACGGCCGCCGACCGGCCCTGTCCACGCTCGCCGGCGCCCTCGCCGCCCTCGACCCGGACCTGAAGAAGGACCTGCGCGCCGCCCGCTCCCGCGGCGACGGCTGGCCAGGCCTGGAACCGGCACTCCCGGGAGGCGTCGACGAGCAGCGCGCCCGGACGGTGTGCGCGTGGGCGGACACCACTCTCGCCGAGGAAATGCGGACCACCGCCGACCACGCGAACGCCACCGCGGACCCCGATGTCCTGTCGCCCACGTGCCTGCGGCTGAGCACCCGGCTGCAGGGCCAGAAGACCGTGAAGCGCCGGGCGACCGTACCCGTGCAGGCCCCCGGCCCGCCCACCGGGCCGGCAATGCGCGGGCGCACCCCGCCCGGGCCACGGCGATGAGCCCCGCCACCGCACACACCCGCCCCGGCCGGCCGGACGACCACGGCTTCGCCGCCGTCACCGGGCAACCCGCCCACCACCCCACCCACAGGACCACACCCGTGAACCACGCTCCGGCAGACACCACGCCCACCGCCGCCACCCCGGCGGCGCTGCTCGCCGCTGTCCTCCCGCTCAGCCGCCACGCCCTCACCTGGGCCGGCCGGCTGTGCGGCCCCGGCACCGTCCAGAGCATCACCAGGTCCGAGAGGCTCCCGCGCGCCACCGTCCAGCGCGAGATCACCGCCCTGATGGAGCGCGCCGGTACTCTCCTGCGCCCCCAGCTCGCCGCCCAGTACGCGGCGGCCGGCCTGGTCCCCGCCAGCAGCCTGCCGCGCACGGCGGAGGACCCGTGGGATCTCGACCCCGCCGACCGGGCCCTGCTGCGGCTGCTCGCCCGCCACTCCCATGCCGACATCGCCGCCGAACTGGCCCTCTCCCTGGCCACCGTGCGCCAACGCGCCGCACGCCTACGGCGGCTGCTGCACGTGAGCACCGACCACGAGGCGACCGCACTCGCCGCAAGCAGGGGCCTGGTGCGGCCGGGCGACGCCCGACCCGGACTCCCGCTGCCCGCCCCGGTCGTCCCCGAGCCGCTGGCCCCTGCGGTCGCTGCCGTCGTCGCCGCCCTGGCCCGCACACCGGAGGCGTCCGCGCAGATCCCGCCGCCCGAGCAGCACCTCGTGGCCGCCGCGGTCGCCCACGCCCGTGCCGGCCACAGCTCACGGGTCCTGGTGATCGCCGCGGACGGCCCGGCGTGGGACAGCGCGATGGACGCCTGGTCCCGCGCCCCCGAGCACGAGGGAACCGTGGTGGGGCTGCGGCCACGGCCCCGCGACACGCCCGACGAGTACGACGACGGGCCGAGGGCCCTGGCCTGGACCCGGCGCGGCCTGCTCGACCTGGCCGGCACCCGCCAGCCGGCCACCGTTGTGGCCACGCCCGAATCCCTCGGCCAGCTGACCCACCCTCACCGCACCCCCGCCGCCGAGCCCCTCACCCCCTGGGACCTGATCGTCACCGTCGACACCCACACCCCTGCCGGCCCGCCCAGGCACCCCGGTACGCGGTCCGACCAGGTACCGGACCTGCCCGCCGCCGCCCGCCTCACCCTCACCTCCCTTCCCCCGCACCGGCTTCCCCGGGACGCCGGCCCGGTGGTGGCCCGACGCACCGCGGCGCTCGCCGCCAGGCTGGGCCGGATGCGCGGCCACCGGCTGCTGGCCGTCCCCTGGACGGCGGTCGCGACGACGGAAGACGTGGCCGCCGTGGTCCTCGAGACGGCGCGCCGGCACGGGCTGCGACGGGTGCAGGTGGTCTGCCACTCGCCGTCGACGTGTCAGCGGGTAGCCGACGCGGCGGGCCTGGTGGGCGCCGCCCTGCCCGCGTGGCGGCGCCCGGCGTCCTCGTGGACCGGCGCAATCACCCCCGGCCTGCCCACCAAGGACCGGACCCAGGCGCTGCTGCACTTCGCCGAGGGCCACGAGGAACTCCTGGTACTGGCGACGTGCGGACCACTGCGGGCCCCGGGCGCGGACGCGCTGCTGGTCCTCGCCCCGCACGACGAGGACGCGACACTCGAGGCCGTCGAGTGGGCGCTCGAGGCCCGCGACCGGCACGACGGCACGCGCACGCTCGCCGTCCTGGTACCCGTCACCTCCCGTCCTGCCCTCGGCCCCGGCGCCGACCGCGCCGAGGCGCTTCTCCGGGCGTGCGCCGCGCTGGACCCCGCCCTCGCCGGGCGTGCCGCCCAGCACCCGGCCGGGTCGCGGTGGCCGTGGATCGACGGCGGCCCGTACCTGGACACCGAACAGTGCGAACACCTCGACGCGGCCCTCCGCACCCTGACCACGGGACGGGCGTCGTGACCGCCGGCCCCGGCCCGGGCGACACGAAGGAAGCTGCGATGCGGGTGCCGAGCGGGCCGGTCGTCGCCGGCCTGCGCCTGGCCGCGCTGCGCGAGGCGGCCAACGTCACCCCGCAGGCGGCCGCCGACGCGGCGAAGATCGCCGTGCAGCAGCTCACCGCCGTCGAGGCGGGCCGGGCGCCGGCCCCGCCGCGTCCGCGGCTGAGCCGACTGCTGCGCGCACTCGGCGCCGACGACGACCTGCCGGTCCTGGACGCCCTCATCCGCCAGACCTGGGGCGAGAACACCGTCGACGACCAGCCCGGCTGGGCCGGCCGGCTGGAGAGCGTCCTGTCGCAGGCCACCGGCTGGCGGACGGCGTGCGGCGCCATCGTGCCCGTGGGCATGCGGACCCCCGCCTACCAGCGGACCCTCACCCGCGGCCGGACCACGCGCGGGGACGGGACCGTGTTCGCGCGCCTCGCGACGACGGCACCGCCGGTGCGCGCCCTGGTACTCCTCGACGAGCAGGTCCTCGACCGGGCCACCGGCGGCCCGGTCACCGCAGCCGGCCAGTTCGACCACCTCGCCGACCTGACCAGGCACAACTGGGTGACAGTGGCCCTCGTCCCGGCCGTCGCCTCGACCGGCGGTCCCGCGCTGACCCACCTCACCACCCCCGCCGGCCCGCTCGTCGTCGAAGCGGACGCAACCGGCGCCCGCTACCGCACCGGAACAACGGCGCAGGAGGCGATCGCCCTCATCGACTCGGTCCGCCACCGCGCAGGCCGCCCCCAGGACGCCCCCGCACACCTACGCACCGCGGCCCAGTGGATGCGCGCCCGCTCCACCGCCCTGCCGGAGGTGGCACGGTGACCGCACCCGACAACCCGTCGGCCACCGCTGCGCCGGACGACGCCGAGCAGACGGTGCTGGACCTGCTCGCCGCCGGGTTCACCCCGGCGGCGATCGCCGCCCGCCACGGCGTGCACACCGACGAGGTCAACCACTTCATAGGCGCGCTGCGCCACCGGTACGGGGTGCGCACGACGTACGGCCTCCTCGCCCACCACTTCGCCGACCCGGCCGACCGCGCCCGGCCGTGTCCGGCCTCCCCGGCCGGTGAGGGCGGGATAACCCCGCTCCAGAGGCGTCTGCTGCGGCTGATCGCCGCCGACCGCACCCCCGCCGAGGCCGCCGGGGCAGCCGGGGTTCGCCCGGACGAGGCCGCCGCCGCGCTCGCGGACCTGCAGCGACGCTGGCACACCACCCTCGAAGGCGCTGTCGCCGCTCTCGCCTCCGGCCGCCGCGTTCGCCGGTCCGCCGCCCGGGTACCCCCGGTCCCCGACCCCCGCCGTCACCACGGCGGCGCCAGTGGGCAGCGGGAGTTGATGACGGGCCGGCGTACCGCCCTCGCCCGGCACGCCGAGCAGGTCGTCGCCGCGGCGCCCAGGGCGGTCGTGGTCCTGCAGGGCGGGGACCTGGCCGGCGCCCTCGTCCACTGGCGGGCCCGCAGCACGCCGGGCGCGAGCGTGATCGGCATCCACGCCCCGGGCGAACGGATCTCCGCCGGCCGGGCCCCGGTCGGCTGCCCGCCGGTGTGCGACCCGGGCGCCCTGACCCGCCACCTCCGGGGGCCCGGTCCGCTGCTGGCCGTCACCACCGTCGCGGGCGCGGCCGTGCTCACCGCCGTCCACCGGGCCGTCCACCTGTCGCCCTGGCACCTGCTGCTGGCCGAGGACGTCCTGGCCCTGGAAGCCGGCGGACCTGCCGCAGCCGCCCTGCTGTCGGACGCGGCCGTGCCCGCCCGACGCCGGATCCTGCAGACCACCACCACCGCGCTCGTCGACGGCTCCGGACGGCTGTGGACCGCACGCCCCGGCCCCCGCCACGGCCGCGCCCACGCGCTCGGCACTCCCGCCCCGCGCCCCTACCGGCTGGAGATCGCACTCACCACACCGCCGCGGCCCACCGACGGCACACGGCGCCTGGAGGACGCCGCCCGCACGGCGGTGGCCGCCACCGGCCGCCCCGGCACGCGCAGGCTCGCCGTCCTGTGCCCCAACGACGCCACCGCCCACCGCCTGGCCGCGCGGGCCCACACCCTGCCCGACCCGCTCGGCCGACGCGGACCACGCCGAATCCTGACCCTCACCCCGACCCAGCCGCAGCGCGAACGCGACCGGGTCCACGACCTGCTGGCCGGCGACGGCCACACTCTCGTCGCCACCACCGAGCCGCTGCCCGGCGCCAGCATCGACGCGCTGATGCTGTTGGCCCCCGACCGGGACCCCTGGACCACCCTCGCCGTCCTGGAACAGGCCCTCGCCGCCCGCGCCCCCGAACTGCTCCTCCTCACCGGCCCCGTCGAACTCCCCGCCACCCGCCGCCGCCAGGCCCACGCCCAGCTCGCCGCACCCGCCACCGTGCTGCGCACCCTGGCAGCCCTCGACCCGGGCCTGCGCCGGGCCCTGGCCCGCGACCGCGAGCAACCGACCACCAACCCCTGGAGCCGCACCGGCGCCCTGGAATCCGTCGCCCTGCCGGACGGCCTGTCACCGATACTGCGCGGCCTCGTCGCCGAGGTCCTCCTCAACGCCGACACCCCCCGCACCGCACCCGCACGACGGCCCACACCACCGCCCGCTCCCGCCCGGGAAAGCCCGGACCGGCGCCTGCCGCACCTCGCGACCGCCTGACCCCGGCCCGTCACCCTCCCACCCACGTAAGGAAACCCCCCCATGACCGCCGCCCCGACCGAGCCGCGCGACCTGATCGAGGACCGCGCGCTGATCGGCAACATGCTGACCGCCGCCCTCGTCCACCGAAACGGGGCGATCGACTGGCTCTGCCTGCCCCGATTCGACTCGCCCGCAGCCTTCGCCGCCCTGCTCGGCACCAACGACCACGGCTCCTGGCACATCGGCCCCGCCGAAGCGTCCCCGCGCCCGGCCGACCGCCGCCGTTACGCCGGCGACTCCCTGATCCTGGAACAGGAGTGGGACACCCCCGGCGGCACCGTCCGCATCACCGACGCCATGCCCACCGCCGAGAGCACCGACGCCGACCCCGTGCCGCGCATCGTCCGCGTCGTCGAAGGCCTCGCCGGGACGGTGACGGTGCGCTCCACCCTGCGGCCACGGTTCGGCTACGGCCGCTTCGCCCCCCGGGTGCACCGCGTCGAACAGCCCGACAGCGCCCACCATTCCGGCACCGCCCACCGCCTGGCCGCTGTCGCCGGACCCGACGCACTCTGGCTCGACGGCCCCCACCACAGCGACGCGCACGGCACCCTCACCGCCGAGGTCACCGTCCGGGCCGGCGAACGCATCGCCTTCGTCCTCACCCACGACCAGTCCCACCGCCCCGCCCCGCCCGCCGTCGACGCCCACGCCGAACTGGAGCGCACCGTACGGTTCTGGCACGAGTGGGTCGGCCAGTGCACCTACCAGGGCCCCTACCGGGAGGCCGTGGTCCGCTCGCTGATCACCCTCAAGGGCCTCACCTACGCCCCCACCGGCGGCATCGTCGCGGCCCCCACCACCTCACTGCCCGAGGACATCGGCGGCGAGCGGAACTGGGACTACCGCTACACCTGGCTGCGGGACGCCGCGATCACCCTCTCCTCCCTGCTGCGCACCGGCTACCGGGACGAG
>NZ_JAQYWW010000341.1:0-51620 GCF_036322525.1 Streptomyces sp. BE20
CACCAACCCGGACGACTGGGCCCGGATCTCCGGCAAGAAGGGCGAGCGGATCGTCTTCATCCGGACCCTGGTCACCGGGAAGCAGGGTGCCGAGTCCGGCCGCTCGATCGACACTGTCGCCAACACCGGGCAGTACCTGTAACCGATCCGGTCCGGACCGTCGGCGGTCCCGGAACCCGCGCCCCGTCCGGCTGTGGTGCCTCGTGGCCCCGCAGCCGGACGGCGCGTCTCGGGGCCCGCCGGTCGGTGCCGCGTTCTAGGCTCGACCCACCGTTCGCAGGCAGACGGCCGGCGCCGGTGTTGCACAGCGGTACGTCAGCGTGTTCCGCCCGTCGGGGGCGGTACACCGGGCAAGGAGGGCCGCATGACCGTACGGCGCGTGATGGGCATCGAGACCGAGTACGGGATCTCCGTGCCGGGGCACCCCAACGCCAACGCCATGCTCACCTCGTCCCAGATCGTCAACGCGTACGCGGCGGCGATGCACCGGGCACGGCGGGCCCGCTGGGACTTCGAGGAGGAGAATCCGCTGCGCGACGCCAGGGGCTTCGACCTCGCACGGGACGTCGCGGACGCCAGCCAGCTGACCGACGAGGACATCGGCCTCGCCAACATCATCCTCACCAACGGCGCGCGGTTCTACGTGGACCACGCGCACCCCGAGTTCAGCTCGCCCGAGGTGACCAACCCGCGCGACGCCGTGCTCTGGGACAAGGCCGGCGAGCGGATCATGGCAGCCGCCGCACAGCGCGCCCTGGAACTGCCCAACGGGCAGAACATCCACCTGTACAAGAACAACACCGACAACAAGGGCGCCTCCTACGGCACCCACGAGAACTACCTGATGAAGCGGGCGACGCCGTTCGCCGACATCGTCCGCCACCTCACCCCGTTCTTCGTCTCCCGCCAGGTGGTCACCGGCGCCGGCCGGGTGGGGATCGGGCAGGACGGCTCGGCCAACGGCTTCCAGATCAGTCAGCGGGCCGACTACTTCGAGGTCGAGGTCGGCCTGGAGACCACCCTCAAGCGCCCGATCATCAACACCCGCGACGAGCCGCACGCCGATGCCGAGAAGTACCGCCGGCTGCACGTGATCATCGGGGACGCCAACCTCTCCGAGATCTCCACCTACCTCAAGCTCGGCACCACCTCCCTGGTCCTGGCGATGATCGAGGACGCCTTCATCGCCTCCGACCTGGCCGTCGACCAGCCGGTCCGCACCCTGCACCGGGTCTCCCACGACCCCACGCTCAAACACCTGATCACGCTGCGCAGCGGGCGCCGGCTCACCGCCGTCCAGCTCCAGCTGGAGTACTTCGAGCTGGCCCGCAAGTACGTCGAGGACCGTTTCGGCACCGACGCCGACGAGCAGACCGTGGACGTGCTGGCGCGCTGGGAGGACGTGCTGGGGAGGCTGGAGCGCGATCCGATGTCGCTCTCCCGCCAGCTGGACTGGATCGCCAAGCGGGAGATCCTGGAGGGCTACCGCAGCCGGGACGCCCTGGAGTGGGACAGTCCGCGGCTCCAGCTGGTCGACCTCCAGTACAGCGACGTGCGCCCCGAGAAGGGCCTCTACAACCGTCTGGTGGCCCGCGGGCGGTTCGACCGGCTGGTCACCGAGGACGAGGTCGCGCGGGCCGTCACCAAGCCGCCGGAGGACACCCGGGCGTACTTCCGCGGGCGGTGCCTCGACCAGTACGCGGAGCACGTCGCGGCCGCCTCCTGGGACTCGGTGATCTTCGACCTGCCGGGGCGGGACTCGCTCCAGCGGGTTCCCACCCTGGAGCCGCTGCGCGGCACCCGGAACCACGTCAAGGAGCTGCTGGACCGCTGCCGCACCGCGGAGGACCTGCTCCGGGTGCTCTCCGGCGGGTAGTTTTCCGATCACCACGGGTGAACTCCCGGCGAATGGGAATCATCCGGGGTGGCAGCGGGTGTTGGACAGGATGCGCCCCGGCAAACCGGAAGCGGGTAGTCGCACCTTGTGTATAGGGTCGGTGCAGCAAGCAACGACCAAACCGTGCCAGACGATCGAGCGGGGTGAGGGAAATGGCGAGCAAGGACACCGACGGCGGCCAGCAGCGGGCGAACCGCTCCTCCGAGGAGGTCGAGGAGCAGGCCGCGGAAACGCAGAATTCCGACGAGCTCAAGGAACGCCAGGAAAAGCTGAGCGACGACGTCGACGCGGTTCTGGACGAAATCGACGAGGTCCTGGAGTCGAACGCCGAGGATTTCGTGCGGCAGTTCGTGCAAAAGGGCGGGCAGTAAGCCCGGCACCCCTGCGCGGGTATTCCGGAATTTCGCGGTTGCGACCGAGAACGGCGGGCGGGCGGCGTGAGCCGTCCGTCCGCCCCGGTCCGGCCCTCCACCGCACTGGACAGTGATCGTCCGGCGGGTAGGGTGCGGGCAGCGCGCGCTTCAAGCTACCTGGAAGGAATCGTGTGGAAGCCAACACTCGTGGCACCGGGCGTCTACCGGCTGCCTTCCTGACCCCGGGGTCCTCGTCGTTCCTCGACTTCCTCGCCGACCACCAGCCGGAGCTGATCCCGGGCCGGCGCGGCCTGCCCGAAGGCATCGTCCAGGCCCCGCACGGGACGACCATCGTCGCGGCGGTGTTCGACGGCGGCGTGGTCCTCGCGGGTGACCGCCGGGCCACCATGGGCAACGTGATCGCCCAGCGGGACATCGAGAAGGTCTTCCCGGCCGACGAGTACAGCGCGGTCGGCATCGCCGGCACCGCCGGCCTCGCGGTGGAGATGGTCCGGCTGTTCCAGCTGGAGCTGGAGCACTACGAGAAGATCGAGGGCACCGTGCTCTCGCTGGAGGGCAAGGCCAACCGGCTCACCACCATGATCCGGGGCAACCTGGGCATGGCGATGCAGGGTCTGGCCGTCGTCCCGCTCTTCGCCGGCTACGACCTCGACCTCGGCCGCGGCCGGATCTTCAACTACGACGTCACCGGCGGCCGCTCCGAGGAGCGCGGCTTCGCCGCCACCGGTTCCGGCTCGGTCTTCGCCCGCGGTTCGCTGAAGAAGCTCTACCGCGACGACCTGACGGCCGAGCAGGCCTCCACCGCGGTCGTCCAGGCCCTGTACGACGCGGCCGACGACGACTCCGCCACCGGCGGCCCGGACCTCGCCCGCAGGATCTTCCCGATCGTGTCGCTGATCACCGAGGACGGCTTCCGCCGGCTCACCGACGCCGAGGTCTCCGACATCGTCGTCTCCATCACCGACCACCGCCTGGGCCGCCCCAACGGCCCGCAGGCCCCGCTGCTCTAGCCGCGCCACACCTACCAAGGAAGGGACGACCGCCGGTGTCGACACCGTTCTACGTCTCGCCCCAGCAGGCCATGGCGGACCGCGCCGAGTACGCCCGCAAGGGCATCGCGCGCGGTCGCAGCGTGGTCGTGCTCACCTACGCCGACGGCATCGTCTTCGTCGCCGAGAACACCTCCCGGGCGCTCCACAAGGTCTCCGAGATCTACGACAAGATCGCCTTCGCCGCGGTCGGCCGCTACAACGAGTTCGAGAACCTGCGCATCGGCGGCGTCCGCTACGCCGACCTGCGCGGCTACTCCTACGACCGGGCCGACGTCACCGCGCGGGGTCTGGCCAACGTCTACGCCCAGACGCTCGGCACCATCTTCTCCTCGGTCGGTGAGAAGCCCTACGAGGTGGAGCTCATCGTGGCCGAGGTCGGCCGCACCACCGACGAGGACCAGATCTACCGGCTCACCCCGGACGGCTCGGTCGTCGACGAGCAGAACTACGTGGTGGTCGGCGGCAACGCCGACTCCATCGGCAACTACCTGGGCCAGCGCCACCGCACCGGGCTCTCGCTCACCGACGCGGTGAAGGTGGCCGTGGACTCGCTCGCCCGCGACCCCAACGGCGGCAGCCCGCGCACCCTCACCCCCGAGCAGCTGGAGGTGGCGGTGCTGGACCGCCAGCGCTTCCAGCAGCGCAAGTTCAAGCGGATCCTGGGCGGCCAGCTCGCCCGGCTCCTCGACGGCGACGAGTCCGCCGAGACCGACGACGAGGAGAAGCCGGCGGCCACCCCGCCGGCCGCCTCCGACCAGTAGTGCCTGCGGGGTCCCCGCGGCGGCCGGCGAACGACCGGCGCAGGGACCCCGGTGCCCCTGCGGCGGCCCGGACGGCGCCGCGGAGGCGGTTTCGGACAGCTCCCATCAGAGAATGGATGGCCCATGGACCGCCGAATTTTCGGGCTGGAGAACGAGTACGGCGTCACCTGTACGTTCCGCGGGCAGCGCAGGCTGTCCCCGGACGAGGTGGCCCGGTACCTCTTCCGCCGCGTAGTCTCCTGGGGCCGCAGCAGCAACGTGTTCCTGCGCAACGGTGCCCGCCTCTACCTCGACGTCGGATCCCACCCCGAGTACGCCACCCCCGAGTGCGACGACGTCGTCGAGCTGGTGACGCACGACAAGGCGGGCGAGCGCATCCTCGAAGGACTCCTGGTCGACGCCGAGCGGCGGCTGCACGAGGAGGGCATCGCGGGGGACGTCTACCTCTTCAAGAACAACACCGACTCGGCGGGCAACTCCTACGGCTGCCACGAGAACTACCTGGTGGCCCGGCACGGCGAGTTCTCCCGGCTGGCCGACGTGCTGATCCCGTTCCTGGTGACCCGGCAGCTGATCTGCGGCGCCGGCAAGGTGCTGCAGACCCCGCGCGGTGCGGTCTACTGCGTCAGCCAGCGGGCCGAGCACATCTGGGAGGGCGTCAGCTCGGCGACCACCCGCTCCCGTCCGATCATCAACACCCGCGACGAGCCGCACGCCGACGCCGAGCGGTACCGGCGCCTGCACGTCATCGTGGGCGACTCCAACATGTCCGAGACCACCACCCTGCTCAAGGTCGGCTCCACCGACCTGGTGCTCCGGCTGATCGAGGCCGGCGTGGTGATGCGCGACCTCACCCTGGAGAACCCGATCCGGGCGATCCGCGAGGTCAGCCACGACCTCACCGGGACCCACCAGGTCCGGCTGGCCAACGGCCGGGAGGCCAGCGCGCTGGACATCCAGGAGGAGTACTACACGAAGGCGCTGGAGTTCGCCGACCGCAAGGGCATCAACACCGGCACCATCGCGCGCGTCCTGGAGCTGTGGGGCCGCACCCTGGAGGCCGTGAAGACCGAGCGGCTGGACGACGTGGCCACCGAGATCGACTGGATCATGAAGTACAAGCTCATCGAGCGCTACCGCGAGAAGCACCAGATGAGCATGAGCAACCCGCGGGTCGCCCAGATCGACCTCGCGTACCACGACATCCACCGCCGGCGGGGCCTGTTCTACCTGCTCCAGGCCAAGAACCAGGCGCTCCGGGTGACCACCGACCTCAAGACCTTCGAGGCCAAGTCGATCCCGCCGCAGACCACCCGGGCCCGGCTGCGCGGTGACTTCATCCGCCGGGCGCAGGAGCAGCGCCGCGACTTCACCGTCGACTGGGTGCACCTGAAGCTGAACGACCAGGCGCAGCGGACGGTGCTGTGCAAGGACCCGTTCCGGTCGGTCGACGAGCGGGTGGAGAAGCTCATCGCGGGGATGTGAGCGCACGGGGTGGTGAGCTGAACGGGGGCGCCGCCGGGGTGCGGCGTCCCCCCGGCGGTGTGATCTTTGCGGAGCCCGGGCCCGGTGGTGTCTACCGGGGCCGGGCACCGTCGGGGAATACGCTGTCCGTCGAGTCCGGAGAGCCGACTTTGACCGACAGTTAGGAACACCGTGCGCCGCACCGCCGGGTTGCTTCTCACCCTGCCCCTGTTGCTGGCGGTGGCCTGCAGCAGCTCCACCCGACCCGCCAGCCCGGCCACGCCCACGGCGTCGCCCAGTGTCGCCCCCACCGTGCCGACCCCGGTGAACGAGGCTTCGCCGATGCCGACGCTGTCCGGCGGCGGGTTCGGGAGCAAGGCCACCATCACCCTCCCCGAGGGCCAGCCGAGCGGCCAGTTCGTGGTGAACACCGTCAGCGAGGGCGACCGGTCGACGGTCAACAAGGGCGACTGGGTCACGGTCAACTACACCGCGAAGGACTGGTCGTCCGGCAAGGACCTGCCCAGCTCGTACGACGCGGGCGGCAAGCCGCAGCTCTACCAGGCCGGCAGCGGGCAGCTGGTGCCCGCCTTCGACCAGAGCGTGATCGGCAAGAAGGTCGGCAGCCGGCTGCTCGTGGTGGCCCCGCCGGCCGCCGCCTTCGGCACCCAGGGCAGCACCCAGCTCGGGGTGGGACCGGGGGACACCGTGGTCTTCGTACTGGACATCATGGAGAGCCTGCCGCCGGACGCCACGCTCTCCGGCACCATGACGCCGCCGCCGGCGACCATGCCGCAGGTCAAGGACAACGGCAAGGCCGCGGTGACGATCACTGTGCCGCCGGGGCAGGCCCCGCCGACCGAGCTCCAGCAGGCGGTGCTGATCAAGGGCGAGGGCAAGCAGGTGAAGGAGGGACAGACCCTGGTGGTGCAGTACACCGGGGTGCTGTGGAGCAACGGCCAGCAGTTCGACTCCTCCTGGAGCCACGGGGGTGCGCAGGCGCTGCAGATCGGCACCGGCAGTGTGATCGAGGGCTGGGACAAGGGTCTGGTGGGCCAGACCGTCGGCAGCCGGGTCGAACTGGTGGTGCCGCCGGCCCTGGGCTACAAGGACCAGGCGCAGGGCGCGGTGCCGCCGAACTCGACGCTGGTCTTCGTGATCGACATCCTGGAGGCCGTGTAGCCTCCGCCGCGGCCTGGGAAAGGCCGCGGCGATTCCGTACGCTTGGGCGGGCGCTCGTACAGGGAAGCGCCCGCCCTCATCCTGACCTGTCATACTGCCCTCGCACTGTGGTAGGCGCCGCCGGCGTCCGGGGTCCGGGCGCGCAGTGCGACAGCACTCCGGCGCCCACCACGCCGGCCGTAGACCTCGAAGACCTCGTGGCGAGATGGATGGGGAGTCATGTCTGAGAAAGCGTCGAGCCCGGGCGGAGCCGGCACCGCGAACGGAAACTCCGCCGGTGACCCGGCAGACTCGCGGCCCGGCGGCCCGCTTCCGGGCGACGGCGAGTCGATCGTCGTACCGCCGTCGATCCTGAAGCAGCAGGCCGGCTGGGCCCAGCCCGGCGATGCCCCGCGGCCGACGGGCGCGACGAAGACCGACGAGACCCCGCAGATCTTCGCGTCGACCGTGCGCCGCCAGGACACCTCCGAGGCCGGGTACGACGAGAACCCGGGGAACGTCGGCAAGCTGGGTGTGATCCTCGGCACCGTGCTGTCCGTGCTGCTGATCGGCAGCGCCGTGACGCTGTACCTGGTGAACAAGGACGACGACTCGTCGGACAGCGCCGCCGCCAAGCCGGACGCCGCCAAGAGTGCCCCGGCCACGCCGACCGCCGACCCGGTCCCGCCGATCAAGGACACCGCGAAGGTGCTGCCGACGGTCACCGGCGATTTCGGCAAGAAGGCCACCATCGAGGTGCCCGCCGACCAGTCGGACGGCAACTTCGTGGTCAAGGTCCTCACCGAGGGCACCGGCCCCAAGGTCGAGAAGAACTCCTGGACCTCGGTCGACTACACCGGCAAGGACTGGAACACCGGCAAGGACATCCCCTCCTCGTACGACGAGAAGGGGAAGCCGCAGATCTTCCAGGCCGGCACCGACGCGCTGATCCCGGCGCTCGACCAGGCCGTGGTCGGCAAGAAGGCCGGCAGCCGGCTGCTGGTGGTGGCCCCGCCGGCCGCCGCCTTCGGGGCGCAGGGCAACCCGAGCATGTCGATCGGGGCGAAGGACAACCTGATCTTCGTCATCGACATCCGCAACAGCAACGCCCCGGACGCCGTGGTCAGCGGCACCGTGACCCCGCCGCCCGCGGACTTCCCGCAGGTCAAGGACAACGGCAAGAAGCCGGCCGACATCACGCCGGTGGCCGGCGCGGCCGACCCGACCGAGCTGAAGTCCCACGTCCTGATCAAGGGCGAGGGCCGCAAGGTCGAGAAGGGCGAGAAGATCCTCGTCCAGTACACCGGCGCGCTGTTCAAGGACGGCAAGGTCTTCGACTCCTCGCTCAGCAAGGGCCAGGCGTTCTCCTTCCCGCTCGGCGGCGGCCAGGTCATCGCCGGTTGGGACCAGGGCCTGGAGGGCCAGACCATCGGCAGCCGCGTCGAGCTGGTCATCCCGGCGTCGCTCGGCTACAAGGACCAGGCCCAGGGCGACATCCCGGCCAACTCCACGCTGGTCTTCGTCGTCGACATTCTCGACGCCGGTCAGGGCTGATCCACTTTCGGGTGACAATGGTGTGCGTGTGACCTTCGGGCCGGGCCGCGTGGCCCGTGCCCGGACGGGCGGCGGGCGCCCGTACCGTGGTCCGGGAACGGACCGGGGGTGCGGGCGCCCGCCGCTTGGTCATGGACCGAACCAACCGTGAGAAGAGGCACAGTGAGCAAGCCTGAGATCGACTTCCCGGTCGGCGACCCGCCGGCCGAGCTCAAGATCCGCGACATCGTCGTCGGCACCGGCGAGGAGGCCAAGCCCGGCCAGGTCGTCGAGGTCCACTACGTCGGCGTGACCTTCGCGACCGGCGAGGAGTTCGACGCCAGCTGGAACCGCGGCTCGACGTTCAAGTTCCCGCTCGGTGGCGGCCGCGTCATCAAGGGCTGGGACCAGGGCGTCGCCGGCATGAAGGTCGGCGGCCGTCGCGAGCTGGTCATCCCGCCGCACCTGGGCTACGGCAACCAGTCGCCGACCCCGGCCATTCCGGCGGGCTCGACCCTGATCTTCGTGGTCGACCTGATCGGCGTCTGAAACCGGTCGTGACGCAGGGCCGCACCCCGGGAACGGGGTGCGGCCCCACGCGTTTCCGGACTCGGCTTTTGCACTGCGTACCGCTACCGGTACGGTCGGTCCCGCCGGGTCCCACGACGGCCCGGCGGGCACACCCCGCGCGCGGCGCGGCACACCGGAAGGGTCAGCGATGGCGATCGCCAAGGCAGAGCGGCTGATGAATCTCGCCCTGTGCCTGATGAACACCAGACGTCCGCTCTCCAAGAAGGAGCTGCGGGAATCCATCGAGGCGTATCGCGAGGCCTGGCAGAACAGCAGCGAGGAAGCCTTCAACCGGATGTTCGAGCGGGACAAGGACGACCTGCGCGAGCTCGGACTGGTCATCGACGTCGACGAGAACGCCCTCGACGGCGAGCTCGGCTACCTCGCCCGCGCCGACCGCAACCGGCTGCCGGAGATCGCCCTCGACGCCGAGGAGGCCGCCGCGCTCACCCTCGCGGCACGCGTCTGGCAGCAGGCCAAGATGTCCGGTGCCGCCAGCGGCGCGCTGCAGAAGCTCCGCGCGGCCGGCGTCCCGTTCACCGAGACCGAGGGCCGGCCGGCCCTGGAGCCGCGGATCCCGGCCCGGGAGGCCGCGTTCGAGCCGCTGCTCACCGCCGCCCGCGACCGCCGCCCGGTCACCTTCGAGTACCGCAAGGCCGGGGCCGCCGCCGCCGAGCAGCGCAGCGTCGAGCCCTGGGCCCTGGAGTGCTGGCGCGGCCACTGGTACCTGGCGGGCTGGGACCGCGACCGCGAGGACGCCCGGGTCTTCCGGCTCAGCCGGATCACCGGCAAGATCCGCGCCCGCTCCGGCGCCTTCCTGGGCACCGTGCCCGAGCACGTGGACGTCCGGGCCACCGTCGCCAAGTTCGCCGGCGAAGGGGCCACCGCCACGGCCGTGGTGAGGATCCGCCGCGGCGCCGGGTTCCCGCTGCGCACCAAGGCGCTCTCCACCCGGCGGACCGACGAGGGCTGGGACGAGCTGGAGATCCCGTACGGCAACGGGCTCGGCGCCGACCTGGCGGAGTTCGGGCCGGACGTCCTGGTGGTCGGGCCGGAGGAGCTGCGGGCCGACGTGATCGACCGGCTGCGCGCGGTGGCCGGCACTGTGGTGGAGGGTGTGCGGGCATGAGCAACGCGATCGACCAGACCCGGCGGATGCTCTCGCTGGTCACCTACCTGCGCGAGCGCCCCGGCGCGGAGGTGGCCGAGGTCGCCCGTGCGTTCGGCATCACCGAGCGCGAGCTGATCGGCGACCTCAACGTGCTCCCGATGTGCGGCACCAGCTTCCGCGGCGGCGACCTGCTCGACATCGACACCGACGGCGAGCGGATCTGGTGGCACAACGTCGACGACGTCGCGCAGCCGCTGCGGCTGGCCGCCGACGAGGCGACCGCCCTGCTGGTCGCCGCCCGCGCGGTGGCCGGGCTGCCCGGCCTGCGGGCCGGTGACCGGGAGGCGCTCACCCGGGCCGTCGCCAAGATCGAGAACGCGGCCGGGGAGAACGCCGAGGGCAGCGCCCGGGTCGGCGTCACCTTCGAGGCCGAGAGCCACGTCTTCGCCGACATCGACCGCGCGCTCAGCGAGGGCCGACGGCTCTGGCTGCGCTACTACTCGCACGGGCGCGGTGGCATGACCGAGCGCGAGGTCGACCCGAT
Source organism: Streptomyces sp. BE20 (assembly GCF_036322525.1). Classification (NCBI taxonomy): domain Bacteria; kingdom Bacillati; phylum Actinomycetota; class Actinomycetes; order Kitasatosporales; family Streptomycetaceae; genus Streptomyces; species Streptomyces sp. BE20. The sequence goes on from NZ_JAQYWW010000341.1 coordinate 10,468, forward strand.
CCGGCTGCTCACCGAGGGCCACACCTACCTGGAGGCCTGGTGCCGGACCTCCGAGGACCACCGGATGTTCCGGCTCGACCGGGTCGCCGAGATCCGGGTGCTGGACGTCCCCGCCGATCCGCCCAAGCGGGAGCCGCGCGACCTTTCCGGGGGGTTGGTCAACCCCTCGGCCGACGACCCCGAGGTGGTGGTCGAGGTGTCCTCCGGCGGTCGCTGGGTCGCCGAGTACTACACCCACGACCGGGCCGAGGAGCTGCCGGACGGCGGGCTGCGGATCACCCTGCGCAGCGCCGACCCCTCGCAGCTGCGCCCGCTGGCGCTGCGGCTGGGCCGGGACGGGCGGATCGTCTCCCCGCCGGCGCTCGCCGGGCAGGCGCGGGCGGCGGCGCTGGAGGCGCTGGCCCACTACGGGGAGGGGCTGGTCTGAGCCGTGGAGCCCGCCGGTACCAGATTCAAGGTCTACTGCTCGGAGTGCCGGGAGAAGGTGGAACTGCCCGCCGAGCAGTTTCGCCTCACGTTCGGCCGGACTCCGGCCCAGGCGCACTACAGCTTCGGCTGCCCGCTCTGCGGGGCGGCCGTGCGCAAGCCCGCGGGGGAGAAGATCGTCGCGGCGCTGACCGTGGCCGGGGTGCGCACCATGCGGCTGATGCCGGCCGAGGGCTGAGCGGGCGGCGGGGCGGGGCCGAGCGGGGGAGGCGCGGCCCGCGGCGGCGGATAGGGTGGGGCCATGTCCTGGATGCTCGTCGCCGCCGTCCTCGTCGCCACCGCCGGCCTGCTGGTGCTCGGCGTCCTCGCGGTCCGGCTCTGGCTGGACGTGCGGGCGCTGGCCGAGGGAGTGGACACCGCCTCCCGGGCACTCGCCGAGGCGGCCGGCGACCTCGCGGCCTCGGCACCCGGACGTTCCTGACCCCGAGCCGTCGCGGGTCGGCCCCGGAGCCCGCGCGGCGGCCGTGTCGCCTCCCGTCCGCGCCGTCCGTCCGGTCCGTCCGTCCGCTCCACGCCGTCCGTCCGCTCCCGCCCGCGGTCGTCCGACCTCTTCCGGACCGGGCCGACCTGCCGGGATCGGCGGTCGGGGGTGCCGGGGGGCTGCTGTACGGGGGTACCGGCGCGTTACGCTCTCAGCAGGCTCCTGAGTGCGAGGGGGCCGCTGTCCTGTTCGGGCGGCCGTCGTCACGGTGTCATCCGCAGCGGTTACCATCCCCGCAGCGGGCGGCCCGCCGGTGCCGCCGAGACTGAAGGTGGTCGAGCATGCGGATCTCGCCGATCGCGATTCTGGTGGTCGTGGTCCTTGCCATTCTCCTCTTCGGGGCCAAGCGCCTGCCCGACCTGGCGCGTTCGCTCGGCAAGTCGATGCGGATCCTGAAGAGCGAGACCCAGGCGATGCGTTCGGAGGGGGCGGCGGACGCCTCGGCCCCGCCCGCGCCGGCGGTGGCCGACGACGTCGCCGCGAAGACCATCCAGTCCGCGCCGGGGGCGTCCGCGACCTCCCGGCCGGTGAGCGAGCAGCCCTCGGGACGGTCCGCCGGTGCTGCCGCGTCCGACGGCGGCCGGGCGCACTGAACACGTCCCGCCGTGAAGACGCGCACGCGAGGCACGCGACGCACGCGACCACTGGAGGCCCGCCGACCGGCGGGCCTCGACGCACGAGTTGAGGACCGGGGTTGAGCAAGCTCACCAAGGCGCAGAAGGCGCCCAAGGATCCCGAGGGGCGGATGGCCCTCGCCGACCACCTGCGGGAACTGCGGAACCGCGTGGTCAAGTCGGTCCTGGCGATCGTGGTGTTCACGATCGTCGCGCTGATCTACCACAAGCAGATCGAGTCGTTCCTGCTCAAGCCCCTGCCGCAGTGCACCCCCGAGGTCATCCTCGAATCCGAGGGCCGTTGCGCACAGGTCTCCACCATCGGCCTGACCGCGGGCTTCAACTGGATGCTGAAGGTCGCCCTGACGGCGGGTGTGGTCGCCACCGTGCCGGTCTGGCTGTACCAGCTCTGGGCGTTCGTGGCGCCCGGCCTGCACAAGCACGAGCGCAAGTACACGGTCATCTTCATGGTGTGCGGTGCGCCGCTGTTCCTGGCGGGTGTCGGGCTGGCGATCCTGCTGCTGCCGATGACCGTCGAGGTGCTGATCTCGTTCACCCCGAACGACACCACGCCGATCCTGCCGCCCGCGGACTACTTCGACATCGCGACCAGGCTGGTGCTGGTCTTCGGCCTGGCCTTCGAGTTCCCGCTGCTGCTGGTGATGCTCAACCTGGTGGGCGTCGTCACCGGCAAGCGGCTGCTCGGCTGGTGGCGCGGCATGGTGATGGGCATCACCGTCTTCGCGGCCTTCGCCACCCCGAGTGCGGACCCGCTGAGCATGCTGGCGCTGGCCGCGCCGATCTGGGCGCTGTATTTCGTCGCGGTGGGTATCGCGATGATCAACGACCGTCGCCGGGCCCGCCGCAACCCGGACCTGGAGCTGAGCGACGAGGAGGCGTCCCACGTCGACCTCACGGTGGCGCCGGTCTCCGGGGCCGAGGCGATCGAGGCCTCCGGCACGCCGACCGCCTCCGCGTCGGTGCCCGCGGCCCGGCACGAGCAGATGGACGACATCACCTGATCCGACCGGGCCGAGCGTCCCGTAAGCCCCGACCTGCCGCATCGCGGCGGGTCGGGGCTTTTTCGCGGGCGGTCCGCTCCCGGCGCGGTGGGGCGGGCGGTCTTGGCACGATGCATGGCATGTGACATATTACTGCCGTGTCCCACTCCCAGAGACTCCTCCCCGACGTCGTGGTGGTCGGCGCCGGTGTCGTCGGCGCCGCCTGCGCGTACTACGCCGCGTCCGCCGGCCTCGCGGTCGCCGTCGTCGACCGCGGCCCGGTCGCGGGCGGAACCACCGGCGCCGGCGAGGGCAACCTGCTGGTCTCCGACAAGGAGCCCGGTCCCGAGCTCGACCTCGCCCTGTACTCCACCCGGCTCTGGCGCGAGATCGCCGAGGAGCTCGGCACCGCCGTCGAGTACGAGCCGAAGGGCGGGCTCGTGGTCGCCTCCACGCCGGCCCGGCAGGACGCGCTGCGCGCCTTCGCCGCCGAGCAGACCGCGGTGGGCGTCACCTCCGAGGAGATCCCCGGCGAGCGGCTGCGGGAGCTGGAACCGCACCTCGCGCCCGGACTGGCCGGCGGGTTCCTGTACCCGCAGGACGCCCAGGTCCAGCCCGCGCTGGCCGCCGCCCACCTGCTGCGGGCCGCCCGGGCGGCCGGCGCCCGGCTGTATACCGGCGAGACCGTCCGGGCGGTGCGCCTGGCGGCCGACGGCACCGTGCGCGGCGTCGAGACCGACCGGCGGCGGCTGGACGCGCCCGCGGTGGTCAACGCCGCCGGCACCTGGGGCGGCGAGCTCGCCTCGCTGGCCGGCGTCCACCTCCCGGTGCTGCCCCGGCGCGGCTTCGTGCTGGTGACCGAGCCGCTGCCGCGGATCGTCCGGCGCAAGGTGTACGCCGCCGACTACGTCGCCGACGTGGCCAGCGGATCGGCCGCGCTGCAGACCTCGGCCGTGGTCGAGGGCACCCCGGGCGGGCCGGTACTGATCGGCGCCAGCCGGGAGCGGGTCGGCTTCGACCGGACGCTCTCCGTGGAGGTGCTCCACCGGCTGGCCGTGCAGGCGGCGGCGCTCTTCCCGGTGCTGGCCGGGGTGAGCGTGATGCGCGCCTACCGGGGGTTCCGGCCGTACCTGCCGGACCACCTGCCCGCGATCGGCGCCGATCCGCGGGTACCCGGGCTCTACCACGCCTGCGGCCACGAGGGCGCGGGCATCGGGCTGGCCCCGGCCACCGGGCTGCTGATCGCGCAGCAGCTCATCGGCAAGGGACCCGAACTGGACCTCACGCCGTTCCGCGCCGACCGCTTCCCGGTCGCCGACGGCCCCTCGTGACCTGCGCGGAGCGCTGACCGCAATCCGCACGGTGCCCGCACGCACCGGGACGACGGCGCTCGCGCGCCCCAGGATGAGCTGAACGGAGAACCCCACCCATGCGCCGTACCCCCGCCGACCTGGTCCGGGCCGAACCCGGGCCCGCGCACACCATCGAGTTCGACGGCCGGTCCGTGCCCGCACTGCCCGGGCAGACGATCGCCGCCGCGCTCTGGGCCGACGGCGTGCTCGCCTGGCGCACCACCCGGGTCGGCGGGAAGCCGCGCGGGGCGTTCTGCGGGATCGGCGTCTGCTACGACTGCCTGGCCACCGTCGACGGGCAGCCCAACCGGCGCACCTGCCTGCTGCCGGCCGAGCCCGGCACCACCGTCACCACCCAGGAGGGCCACGGCCGTGCCGACCTCGCCGTCTGAGTCCGCCGGAGCCGCGGGATCCCCCGCGGGCACCGGACCCGCCGAAGCCGCGCGGGCGCCGTACGACCTCGCGGTGATCGGGGCCGGGCCGGCCGGCCTGGCCGCCGCCGTGACCGCCGCTGACCTCGGGCTGCGCTGCGCCCTGCTCGACGCGGGAGAGCGCACCGGTGGCCAGTACTACCGCCACCCCGCGCCCGGCCTCGGCGCCGCCCGGCCGGACCGGCTGCACCACGGCTGGTCCGTCTACACCGGCCTCGCCGACCGGCTCGACGCCCACCGGGCGGCCGGGCGGGTCGAGCTGCTGGCCGGCCACCAGGTCTGGGCGCTGGAGCGGGCGGGGGACCGGGACTGGCGGCTGCACGCCACCACCGGACCCGCCGCCGACGACCGGGCCACCGTCCGGTCCGCGGCCGTGCTGCTCGCGACCGGCGCCTACGAGCGGCAGCTCCCCTTCCCTGGCTGGACGCTGCCCGGAGTGGTCACCGCCGGTGGTGCGCAGGCCATGCTCAAGGCCGGTCTGGTCCTGCCCGGCCGGCGGATCGTGGTGGCCGGCAGCGGTCCGCTGCTGCTCGCCGCGGCGTCCTCGCTCGTCACCGCCGGGGCCGAGGTGCCCGCGGTGGTCGAGGCCGCGAACTACCTCGGCTACGCCCGGCGCCCCGGTGTGCTGGCCGCCGTCCCGGCCAAGCTGGTCGAGGGCGCCGGGCACGGCTCCGCTCTGCTGCGGCACGGCGTTCGGCTGCGCCGCAGCAGCGCGGTGGTCGAGGCGCACGGCACCGACCGGGTCACCGCCGTCACGGTGGCCCGGCTGGATGCCGAGTGGCGGCCGGTGCCCGGCACGGAGCGGCGGATCGCGTGCGACGCGCTCGCCGTCGGCCACGGGCTGTTGCCGCAGATCGAGCTGGCCACCGAACTGGGGGCGGCGACCCGGACCACCCCCGACGGGACCGCCGCGCTCACGGTCGACGCCCGGCTGCGGACCACCGTGCCCGGCCTCTGGGCGGCCGGCGAGGCCTGCGGCGTCGGCGGCGCCGATCTCGCGATCGCGGAGGGCGAGCTGGCCGCGCACGCGGTGGCGGACCGTCCGGTGCGCACCGCGCTGCTGCGGCGGCGGACCCGGCTGCGGGCCTTCGCCGAGCTGATGGCCGCCTCCCACCGGCCCGGCCCGGGCTGGACCGGCTGGCTGCGGCCGGACACCGACGTCTGCCGCTGCGAGGAGGTGCCGGCCGGTGTCATCCGGGAGGCGGTGGAGGAGCTGGGCGCGGGAGACGCCCGCACCGTGAAGCTGCTGACCAGGGCCGGGATGGGCTGGTGCCAGGGCCGGATGTGCGGTCCGGCGGTGGCCTGCCTCGCCGGTGCCGGTGGTGGCGTCGGTGCCGGTGCCGGTATCGGCGAGGAGGAGGTGCGGCCGGACAGCCGCCCGTTCTCCTGCCCGGTCCCGCTCGGGCAGCTCGCGGCCGAACTGCACGGGGACGGGCCGCAGGGCTCGGACCTGGACTGAACTCGCCGGTCGGGGACTCTTGTCTCCACCGCGCGATCTCTAATAAAATGTCACACCTCACCAAGGAGAAGCTGTGTCCCACACCCCGCACGACACCACCCGGCCCTGGCGCGGCATCATGGTCGCCACCACGATCCCGCTGCGCGAGGACCTCTCCGTCGACTACGACGCCTACGCCGACCACGTCCGCTGGCTGATCGAGTCGGGCTGCGACGGCGTCGTCCCCAACGGCTCGCTCGGCGAGTACCAGACCCTGACCGCCGAGGAGCGCGCCCGGGTCGTCGAGGTCGCCGTCGAGGCCGCCGGTGACGGCTCCCGCGTCATGCCCGGTGTGGCCGCCTACGGCAGCGCCGAGTCCCGCCGCTGGGCCGAGCAGGCCGCCGAGGCCGGCGCCGGCTCCGTCCTCCTGCTGCCGCCCAACGCCTACCGGGCCGACCACGACGCCGTCCGGGCGCACTACGCCGAGGTGGCCAAGGCCGGCGTCCCGATCGTGGCGTACAACAACCCGATCGACACCAAGGTCGACCTCGTCCCCGCGCTGCTCGCGCAGCTGCACGGCGAGGGCTCGATCGTCGCGGTCAAGGAGTTCAGCGGCGACGTCCGCCGGGCCTACGAGATCGCCGAGCTGGCCCCGGGTCTCGACCTCCTGATCGGCGCCGACGACGTGCTGCTGGAGCTGGCCCTCGCGGGTGCGGTCGGCTGGATCGCCGGCTACCCGAACGCGCTGCCCGCGGCGAGCGTCGCGCTCTACCGGGCCGCCGTCGCACGTGACCTGGACACCGCGCTGCCGCTCTACACCTCGCTCCACTCGCTGCTGCGCTGGGACTCCAAGACCGAGTTCGTCCAGGCCATCAAGCTCTCCATGGACATCGCCGGCCGCCCCGGCGGTCCGGTCCGCGCCCCCCGCGGGCCGCTGACCCCGGAGGTCGAGGCGGCCGTCCGTGCGGCCACCGAGAAGGCCCTGGCCGAGGGCCACGCGTAACCGCCGCTCCGTACGTCCGGTGTCCGGGACGGCCGGCTGCGGGGGCAGCCGGCCTCCGGCCCCACCATTCACCCCCACCCCCCCGGAGCTTCGCCAGATGCGCACCCGCCACGTCTTCCACGCCGTCGACTCGCACACCGAGGGCATGCCCACCCGGGTCGTCACCGGCGGGTTCGGCGTCATCCCCGGTGCCACCATGGCCGAACGCCGGGTCCACTTCCAGCAGCACCTCGACCACTTCCGCACCCTGCTGATGTACGAGCCGCGCGGCCACGCCGCGATGAGCGGCGCCGTCCTGCAGCCGCCGACCCGGCCCGACGCCGACTTCGGGGTGCTCTACATCGAGGTCTCCGGCCTGCTGCCGATGTGCGGGCACGGCACCATCGGCGTCGCCACCGTGCTGGTCGAGACCGGGATGGTGCCGGTGGTCGAGCCGGTCACGACCGTCCGGCTGGACACCCCGGCCGGCCTGGTGATCGCCGACGTCGCGGTCGAGGACGGCGCGGCCACCTCGGTCACCATCCGCAACGTGGCGTCCTACTCCGTGGCGCTGGACCGCACGATCGAGGTGCCCGGGTACGGCACCGTCGGCTACGACCTCGCGTACGGGGGCAACTTCTACGCCATCCTGCCGCTCGCCGAGTTCGGGATCCCCTTCGAACGCGAGCGCAAGCAGGACATCCTGGACGCCGGCCTGGCGCTGATGGAGGCGATCAACGGGAGCCCGGACCGGCCGGTGCACCCGGAGGACCCGTCCATCCACAGCTGCCACCACGTCCAGCTGCTCGCCCCCGGCTCCACCGCCGAGCACTCCCGGCACGCCATGGCCATCCACCCCGGCTGGTTCGACCGCTCGCCCTGCGGCACCGGCACCTCGGCCCGGATGGCGCAGCTGCACGCGCGCGGAGAGCTGCCGCTCGGCCGGGACTTCCGCAACGACTCCTTCATCGGGACGACCTTCACCGGGCGCCTGGTCGAGGAGACCGAGGTGGCCGGACGGCCCGCGGTCGTCCCCACCGTCACCGGGCGGGCCTGGATCACCGGCACCGCCCAGTACTTCCTCGACCCCAGCGACCCGTTCCCGGCCGGCTTCCTGCTCTGAAGCCCGCCGCCTCACCCGCCGACCCCCCTGAAGGGCTTGTTGCCGTGACGATCCGTTCGTACAACCCCGCCGACCCCGCGGACCTCGTCGCCGAGGCGCCCGCCCCCGGTGCCGAGGCCGTCGAGGCCACCGTCGCCCGCGCCCGTGCCGCGCAGCCCGGTTGGGTCGCGGCCGGCGCCGGCGGTCGCTCGGCCGCGCTCACCCGGATCGCCGAGGTGGTCGAGGCGCACGCCGAGGAGCTGGCCGCGCTGATCGTGCGCGAGGTCGGCAAGCCGGCGGCCGAGGCACGTGGCGAGGTGGCCCGCACCGCCGCGATCTGGCGGTACTACGCGCAGGCGCCGTACGCGGCGTCCGGCTCCGTGCACGAGACCGCCGCCGGGCCCGGGCTGCTGCTCACCCGCCGCCGTCCGTACGGCGTGGCCGGGCTGATCACGCCGTGGAACTTCCCGCTGGCGATCCCCACCTGGAAGGCCGCACCGGCGCTGGCCGTCGGCAACACCGTGGTGCTCAAGCCGTCCTCGGAGGCGATCGGCTGCGCGAAGCGCCTCGCCGAGCTGGTCGCCGAGGCCGGGCTGCCGGACGACGTCTTCACCGTGCTGCCCGGCGGCGGGGCCGAGGGCGGGACGCTGGTCGGCGCCGCGGACGTGGTCTCGTTCACCGGCTCCACCGGGGTCGGCAAGCAGGTCGTCCGGACCGCCACCGAGCGGGGCACCCCGGTCCAGGCCGAGCTCGGCGGGCTGAACGCCGCGCTGGTCCTGCCGGACGCCGACTTCGAGCAGGCCGCCGCCCACCTGGCCGCGGCGATCGCCGGGTACGCCGGGCAGAAGTGCACCGCCACCAGCCGGGTGATCGCCGTCGGCGAAGCCTACGAGCCGCTGCGCGCCGCGCTGGTCAAGGCGCTGGCGCAGGTCGACGAGACGGCCTGCGGGCCGGTCATCAACGCCGCCTCGCGCGACCAGATCACCGAGGCCCTCGCCTCCGCCCGGGAGGCCGGCGCCGAGGTGCTGGCCGGCGGCGGCGTCCCGGACCGGGCCGGCTGGTACCTGGACCCGACCCTGGTCGCCGGGGTGCCGGACGGGCACCCGCTGCGGCGCGAGGAGTTCTTCGGCCCGATCGCCGTACTGCACGCCGCGGCCGACCTGGACGAGGCGGTCGCGCTCGCCAACGACACCCCGTACACGCTGGCCGCCTCCGTGCACACCCGCAGCCTGGACGTCGCGCTCGCCGTCGCCGACCGGCTGGACGCCGGGATGATCCGGGTCAACGCGCCGTCCAGCGGCGTCGACTTCCACCTGCCGTTCGGCGGCGCCAAGGGCGCCAGCCACGGTGCGCGGGAGCAGGGCGAGGCCGCGCTCGACTTCTACACCCAGGGCCGCACGGTCACCCTGCTGCCGGCGGGCGGTGCCTGATGCGGGTCGATCACGTCGACACGGTCGACTACCACACGGCCGGCGAGCCGTTCCGGATCGTGGTCGGTGGCGCCCCGGTCGTCCCCGGGGACACCGTCGCCGAGCGGCGGGCGATCGCGATCGGCGCGGGCGGCACCGCCACCTCGCCCCGGCCGGGCCCGCTGGACGAGGTGCGCCGGCTGCTCACCCGCGAACCGCGCGGGCACGCCGGGATGTACGGCGGGTTCCTGGTGCCGCCGGACGACGACGAGGCCGACCTCGGCGTGCTCTTCTGGCACAAGGACGGCTACTCGACCGCCTGCGGTCACGGCACCATCGCGCTCGGCGCCTGGGCGGTGGACTCCGGGCTCGTCCCGGCGCCGGAGTTCGGCGTCGCCCGGGTGCGGATCGACGTCCCGTCCGGCCGCGTCACCGCGCTGGTCCACCGGAGCGGCGGGCGCACCACCGGGGTGACCTTCCGCAACGTCCCGGCCTGGGTCGGCGACCTCAAGGTCCCGGTCTCGACCTCGCGCGGCACCGTCGAGGTGGCCGTCGCGCACGCCGGGGCCTGCTACGCCTCGGTGCCGGCCGCCGCGCTGGGGCTCTCGGTCAGCCTCGACCGGCTGCCCGAGCTCACCGCGGCCGGGCGGGAGATCCAGGCCGCGCTGGCCGACGAACCCGCGGTCCAGCACCCGGTGGACCGCCGGCTGTCGGGCGTCTACGGGGTCATCCTGTACGACGAACTCCCCTCCGCCGACGGAGGGTTGAACCAGCGGAACGTCACCGTCTTCGCGGACGGGCAGATCGACCGCTCGCCGTGCGGCTCCGGCACCTCGGCCCGGCTCGCCGTGCTCGCCGCCGAAGGCAGGCTCCTGCCCGGGCAGGAGCTGCGGCACGAGTCGATCGTCGGAACGGTCTTCGGCGGCCGGATCCTGGCCGGCGGCGACCCGTGGGGTGACGGGGTGGTCACCGAGGTGACGGGCCACGCCTACCGCACGGGGGAGCACCGGTTCCTGCTCGACCCCCGGGACGAGCTCGGCGTGGGGTTCCTGCTGTGACGGGCGAGCTCCGGGGCGGCCTCGGGCCGGTCGGCACGGACGCCCCGCCGCCGCCCGCCGCGCCGGTCGGTGAGGTCGGCCCGGCCGGGCAGGTCGGTGAGGTCGGGCAGGGCGCCGTCGGGCTGACCCCGGCCGAGGCCGTCGCCGCGATCGAGCAGGTGCTCCTCGACGGGCTGGACCCGGAGGCCGGGCCCGCCCGCTCGGCGATGCCGGTGCCGGCCGGCGAACTGCTGCTGATGCCGGCCGCCTCCGCCGCGTACACCGGAGTCAAGATCGCGGGAGTCGCGCCCGCCAACCCGGCGGCCGGGCTGCCCCGGATCACCGGCAGCTACCTGCTGCTCGACGGTCCCACCCTGCAGCCCGTCGCCCTGCTCGACGGCGCCGCGCTCACCGCGCTGCGCACGCCGGCCGTCACCGCGGCCGCGCTGCGCCGGCTGGCCGCGCCGGACGCCGCGCACCTGGTCCTCTTCGGGGCCGGCCCGCAGGCGTACGGGCACCTGGACGCGCTGCTCGGCGTCCTGCCGCTGACCCGGGTGACGGTGGTCGCCCGCAGCGAGCGGCCGGCCGAGGCGCTGGCCCGGTACGCCCGGGCGCGCGGCCTGGCCGCGGCCCTCGGCACGCCGGCCGACGTGGCCGACGCCGACGTGGTGGTCTGCTGCACCACGGCGCGCACGCCGCTGTTCGACGGCTCGCTGGTGCCGGACCGCGCGGCGGTGGCGGCGGTCGGCTCGCACGAGGTGGACGCCCGCGAGGTGGACGAGCTCCTGGTCGGCCGGTCCGCGCTGTACGTGGAGGCGCGGTCCGCCGCGCTCCGGGAGGCCGGCGACCTGCTGATGGCGGGCGTCACGGCCGCCGACGAGCTGTGGAACCTGGCCGAGCTGGTGCGCGGCGAGGCGCCGGTGCCGGCGGACCGCCCGCGCTTCTTCAAGAGCGTGGGGATGGCCTGGCAGGACCTTGCCGTGGCGGCGGAGGTGCATCGGCGCGGTCTGCGCTGATCTTCCGCCGGGGTGCCCGGGCCGACGGCCCGGGGCCCGGAGGTCCGGCACGTCGAGTGCGCCCGGTGCGGCCGGCGCGCTCGGCGTGCCGGGCGTCAAGTCCGTTTCCTCGGACACTGGTTGGTCGTTGGAGGAGTGGGCCGGAGCTGCGGCCGACGTACCGGGAGGGATCCCCGGTCGCGTCGGCCGCTTTCGCGTGTCCGGGCCGGTCGGCGGTGCGGTGCCTGAGCGGTGCGGTGCCGGGGCGGCGGGCCACCTGGGCGGCCAGCTCCGCGCCCTCCAGGGTGTTGATGACGGTGGCGGCGAGTTCACGGGCGTCGGTGAGGCCGATCCCCGAGGTGTGCAGCTTCTCCTCGACGATCGCGCGCCAGCGCGCGAACGCCTCGACGACGGCCGCCTCGATGCCCGGATTCCTGTCCTTCTACGCGCCCCGGATCACCGCCGGGCACCACGGGGGTGACGTCGACCGGCTCGTCATGGCCGCCGCCAGCCTCGATCACGTCCTGCACACCGTGGAGGCGTCGGGGGTGGACGGCGCGCTTCCCCGGCTGCTGGCGGACACCTTCCGGCGCGGCGTCGAGGCCGGGCACGGCGGGTCCAGTGCGACAGCCTGATCGAGCCGTTCAGGGGGGAGGGCGCGACGGAGGCGGGGGGAGGGGCGGCCGGGGAGTGACGCGGGTCCGGGGCCGCCGACCGTTGCCACCGGTCGGCGGCCCTGCCACGATGGGGTCCGGCGCAAGATCCGACCGCTGACGGGATCTCCGAATCGCGGACTGTTGCACACTCAACGTAACGTGACATTGTACGCTGGTGTTCTGCACCCACCCGGAGGAACACCATGGCCGACCTCAAACCCCGCACCCTGATCTCCGTCCAGGAGCGGCTGCGCGACCAGGTCGCCCACGCGCTCCGCGCCGCCCTGATCTCCGGTGAACTGCGCCCCGGCGTGGTCTACTCCGCGCCCGCGCTCGCCGCCGACTTCGGCGTCTCCGCCACCCCCGTCCGCGAGGCCATGCTGGACCTCGCCCGCGAGGGCCTGGTCGAGGCCGTCCGCAACAAGGGCTTCCGGGTCACCGAGCTGACCGAGCGCGACCTCGACGACTTCACCGAGATCCGCGCCCTGATCGAGGTCCCGACGGTCGGCCGGGTCACCCGCTCCGCCACCGCCGAACAGCTGGAGGCGCTGCGCCCGCAGGCCGAGGCCATCGTCGTCGCGGCCGGCAAGCACGACCTGATCGGCTACCTGGAGGCCGACCGCCAGTTCCACCTCGACCTGCTCGGGCTGGCCGGCAACGCCCGCCTGGTGGAGGTCGTCGGCGACCTGCGCAAGCGCTCCCGCCTCTACGGCCTCAACCGGCTCGCCGAGCGCGGCGAGCTGGTCTCCTCGGCGGAGGAGCACCTGGCGCTGCTCGACCTGATGATCTCCGGTGACGCCGACGCCGCCGAGGCCTGCATGTCCCGCCACCTCAGCCACGTCCGCTCGCTGTGGGCGGAGGGCCAGGAGGAGGCCGCGGAGGAGGCCCGCCCGGCGCTGCGCCTCCGCGCGCGGTAGGGCGGAGTCACCCGGACGGGTGCGTTCCGGCGATCGGCCGGGGAACGGGCCCGGCTCCTTCGATGATGTTCCCGACATCGGCAGCACGTACGACCCGGCGGTGTTCCGCCTCGTCCTGGAGGTCACGTCGTCGAGCCTGAGTGACGACCTGAAGAAGAAGCCCTCCGCGTACGCGTCCGCCGGGGTGCCCGTCAGGGCGGCGACCGCCGCGTGCACGCCGTCCACCACCCCGGGCAGCCGTTCGCCCTGCCCGAGTCGATCGGGGCCCCGGTGACGCTGTCGGTGGACGACGTGCTGGCGGCGAAGACGTAGGACCCGTCAGGGGGGCAGACCGCTGCGGGGACGGTGAGGCGTCCGTCGTGGACCTCGGCGACCTGGTCGACCGCCGTCAGGTGGGTCCGGTCGTGGGTGACCAGGACGGTGGCCGTGGCACGCCGATGGGTGAGCGCGGTCAGCAGGTCGAGGACGGCCGCCCCGCGTTCGTGGTCCAGGGCGCTGGTCGGTTCGTCCACCAGCAGCACGGTCGGATCGTTCATCAGCGCGCGGGCGATGTTGACGCGCTGGCGCTGACCGCCGGACAGCTGGTGCGGGCGGCGGGCCGCCTGCCCGCGCAGGCCGACCGCGTCCAGCAGGTCCAGCGCCCGGGGGAGCGCGGCACGCGGGGAGCGGCCGTCCAGGTGGGCCATCACCTGGAGCTGTTCGGCCGCGGTGAGCGAGGGCAGCAGGTTGGGCTGCTGGAAGACGATCCCGATCCGGTCCCGGCGCAGCGCGGTGAGCGCGGCGCGGCCCAGGCCGGCGGTCTCGGTGCCGTCCACCACCACCCGGCCGGAGTCCGGGGCGATCAGCGTCGCGGCGACCGCCAGCAGGCTGGACTTGCCGGAGCCGGACGGACCCACCACCGCCGTGACCGTGCCCTTCGGGACGGTCAGCGAGACCTCGTCCAGGGCGGTCAGCCGGCCGTCGCCGTCGGGGTAGGTGAGGGTGATGCGGTCGAGGTGCAGGCTCATCGGACGCTCCCCAGAGCGGTCAGCGGGTCGACGGAGGTGATCCGGCGGACGGACAGGGCCGCGCCGACCGCGCCGAGCGTGATCATCACGGCGGCCGGGACGAGCACGGTCGGCGCGTCCAGGACGAACGGCACGGCCGAGCCGATCAGCGCGCCGGCGCCGGCCGCGATCGCGGTGCCGGCGGCGGTGCCCAGGACGAGCAGGACCACCGCCTGGCCGAGGGCGTCCCGCAGCAGGTAGCGGGTGGAGGCGCCGAGCGCCTTCAGGACGGCGATGTCGCCGCTGCGCTGGATCGTCCACACGGTGAAGAACGCGCCGATCACCAGGGCCGAGATGGCGAACAGGAAGCCGCGCATCAGCTGGAGCGAGCCGTTCTCCGAGGTGTAGGAGCCGATCGCGGCGAGCGAGTCCGCCCGGCTGCGGGTCTCGGTGCCGAGGCGGGCGTCGGCGGCGGCCAGATCGGCACCGGAGGCGGTGGTGAGCGCGACCACGGTGGCGTGACCCGCGCCGCCCGGCGCGGTCTGCTGCCAGTCGGCGAGGCTCGCCCAGACGACCGGGGTGTGGCTGAACGAGGCGTCGCCCGCCACCGCCGCGACCCGGAGCGGCCGACCGGCCAGCGTGAACGCGTCGCCGGGGCGCAGACCGCCGAGGTCCTGTGCGGCGGTCTGCGACAGCACCGCCCGGCCGGGGCCGAGCAGCGCACCCTGCGGGGCCAGCGCCGAGCCGTCCGGCACCCCGAAGACGGAGAGCGCGGCGCTCCGCGGACCGGCCGCCGCCCTGGTGGTCGTGATGCCGAGCGGCTCCGCGGAGGTGACGCCCGGGACCCGCGCCCACTCCTGCCACTGCTCGGGAGTCAGCCGGGAGTCGGTGAAGGAGAGCTTCTGCCCGTCGGCCGGTCTGGCGAAGGCCAGGTGGTCGGCGGGCAGCCCGGTGACCGCCGAGACGTTCTGCCGGCCCAGCCCGGCCGTCAGCCCGGACAACAGGCCGACCAGCACGGTGATCAGTACGATGACGGTTCCCATCAGGGCGAACCGCCCCTTGGCGAACCTCAGATCCCTCCAGGCGACGAACACCTTCGGCCCTTCTTCCCGACGCGTTTTCCGACACTGACGAGACTGGCCGGGGAGGGCGCCTCCGGGCATCGCACCGGGGATGGGAACCTCCGCATCGAAGGGCCGCGGCGGAGCTCAACCCTTTGATTGATGCCGGATGCGGCCGAGGACCCTACGCTGGACGGATGGCGACCGAACGACCACGAACCACCCCCGTCGCCCGCATGCTCCAGGTCTGCCTGCACCTGTCGGTGGCGGGCCTGCTGGCGCTGGCCGTCGCGCGGGCCGCGGTCGGCCGGGGCGGTGACCTCGCGGCCGTCACCTCCGCCGCCACCGCGATGGCCGCCGTCTACGCGGCCGGACCGCTGATCGGCGCCGTCCGCCGCTCCCGCCGGGCCTCCGTGCTCTGGCTGGCCCTGCTCGGCGTCACCTGGGCGGGTGTCCTCGTCGCCACCCCGGACGGGGTCTGGGTGGCCTTCCCGCTGTACTTCCTGGAACTGCACCTGCTCGGACGCCGGGCCGGACCGGCCGCGGTGCTGCTCACCGCCGTCGCCGCCATCACCGCGTACTCGGCGCACGAGCACACCGTCAGCGTCGCCGCCGCGATCGGGCCGTTGCTGGGGGCCGCCGTCGCCGTCGCCACCGTCCTCGGCTACCAGGCGCTCTACCGGGAGAGCGAGGAACGCCGCCGGCTCATCGACGAGCTCACCGCGGCCCGCGCCGACCTCGCCGCCGCCCACCACGCGGCCGGCGTCCTCGCCGAACGCGAGCGGCTCGCCCGGGAGATCCACGACACCCTCGCGCAGAGCCTCACCAGCATCCAGTTGCTGCTCCGGGCCGCGCAGCGGGCGCTGCCGGAGCGGACCGGGGCCGTCGCCGAGTACGTGGAGCAGGCCCGGCAGGCCGCCCAGGACAACCTCGCCGAGGCGCGCCGCTTCGTCCGCGCCCTCACCCCGCCCGACCTGGAGAGCGGCTCGCTGCCCGACGCGCTGGAGCGGCTCTGCGCCACGACGTCGGTGCGCAGCGGACTGCCCGTGCGGCTGCACGTCTCCGGGGAACGGGTCCGGCTGCCCGTGCCGCACGAGGTGGCGCTGCTGCGGATCGCGCAGTCGGCGCTCGGCAACACGGTGCGGCACGCCGGGGCGACCCATGCGGAGATGACGCTCGGCTTCACGCCGGGAGAGGTCGCGCTGGACGTGGTGGACGACGGGGCGGGGTTCGACCCGGAGGCCCTGGCCGAGGCCGGTCCGGGCGACGGCGACCGCGGGTTCGGGCTGCCGTCCATGCGGGCCCGGGCCCGTTCGCTCGGCGGGACCTTCGCGGTGGAGTCGGCGCCGGGCGAGGGCACGGCGCTCGCCGTACTGTTGCCGGTGCCCGCTGCCACCCCGGAGGAGTCCGCATGACCGACGGCACGATCGGCCTGCTGATCGCCGACGACCACCCGGTGGTCCGGGCCGGCCTGCGGGCCGTCCTGGAGAGCGAGCCGGGCTTCGTGATCGTCGCGGAGGCGGCCACCGCCGAGCGGGCCGTCGAACTGGCGGCGGACCCGGGTGTCGACGTGGTGCTGATGGACCTGCAGTTCGGGGCCGGCTCGGCGATGAACGGGGCCCAGGCCACCGCGGCGATCACCGCCCGGGGCGCGGGGGCGCCGCGGGTCCTGGTCGTCACCACGTACGACACCGACGCGGACACCCTGCCGGCGCTGGAGGCCGGGGCCACCGGCTACCTGCTGAAGGACGCGCCGCCGGAGGAGCTGGCCCGGGCGGTCCGGTCCGCGGCGGCCGGGCGGTCGGCGCTGGCGGCCACGGTGGCGGACCGGCTGCTGGAACGGATGCGGACGCCGGCGGCGGCGTTGAGCGTCCGCGAGACGGAGGTGCTGGGGCTGGTCGCGGACGGGCTGACCAACCAGCAGATCAGCCGGGAGCTGCACCTCAGCCAGGCCACGGTGAAGTCGCACCTGGTGCACGTCTACACCAAGTTGGGGGTCGAGTCGCGCACGGCCGCGGTACGGGCGGCGCGGGCCGGGGGACTGATCCGCCGGGGGCCGTAGACCGCTGGGGCGTAGGGTGGTGGCTGTTCGAACCGCTTAGCGACACCTCGGTGGAGGACCTCCGGATGGCCGTCCGACTCGACGCACTCGACCGACTCGCCGTGCCCGTGATCGCCGCGCCGATGGCGGGCGGGGCGTCCACACCGGAGCTGGTCGCCGCGGTGAACGGCGCCGGCGGGCTCGGCTTCCTGGCCGCCGGGTACCGGAGCGCCGCCGCGATGCTCGAACAGATCCACCGGGTACGGGAGACGACGGACCGGCCGTTCGGCGTCAACCTCTTCGTGCCCGCGGAGCCGGGCGACCCGGCGGCCGTCGCGGCCTACCGGGACCGGCTCCGGCCGGAGGCCGAACGGCACGGCGTGACGCTGCCGGAGACGATCGCGCCCGACCGGGACGACTGGGACGCCAAGATCGCCGCGCTGCTCGCCGGGCCCGCCCCGGTGGTCTCCTACACCTTCGGGCTGCCCTCCGCCGAGGAGGCGCGGGCGCTGCGGGCCGCGGGGAGTTTCCAGGTCGGCACGGTGACCACCCCCGAGGAGGCCCGGCGGGCCGAGGCGGTCGGGATGGACGCGCTCTGCGTCCAGGGTCCGGAGGCCGGCGGGCACCGGGCGACCCACCGGGTGGCGGACCGCCCGGGGGACCGGCCGCTGCTCGAACTGCTGGCCGGCGTCCGGGCGGTGACCGGACTGCCGCTGATCGCCGCCGGCGGGCTGGCCGACGGCCCGGCCGTCGCGGGCGCGCTGCGGGCCGGCGCGGTGGCCGTCCAGCTCGGGACGGCGATGCTGTGCGCGGACGAGTCCGGGGCGTCGGAGGCGCACCGGTCGGCGCTGGCGGAGTTCGAGGAAACGGTGGTGACCCGGTCGTTCACCGGGCGCCCGGCACGCGGCCTGCGCAACGCGTTCATCGACCGGTACGAGCCGTACGCGCCGGCCGCCTACCCGGAGGTGCACCACCTGACGCAGCCGCTGCGCGCGGCGGCGACCCGCCGGGGGGACACCGCGGCGATGCACCTGTGGGCCGGGACGGGCCACCGGGCGGCGCGCGGCGGGCCGGCGGCGGAGCTCGTCAAGGAGCTGTGGGAGCGGGCTCGGGCCGCGGGTCGCTGAGCACCGCGCGGTAGTGGCCGATCTTGGCCCGGATGCGGCCCTGCTGCCGTCGCAGATGGGCGATCTGCTCCTCGACCCGGGCGTCGTGCTCCTCCAGCACGGCGAGCCGCTCGGCGACCGTGAGGTCCCCGCTGCGTGCGAGTTCGGTGAAGCGGAGCATGCCGGCGATGGGCATGCCGGTGTCCCTCAGGCACCGCAGCATGCCGAGCCAGGCGAGGTCGTGCTCGCTGAACAGCCGCCGCCCGGTGCGGTCGCGCTGTACGGCGTCCAGCAGCCCGATCTTCTCGTAGTACCGCAGCGTGTCGAGGCTGAACCCCGACCGCGCCACCGCCTCCGCGGGCGACAGCATCTCCGTACCGGCTCCACTCATGCGGCCGATCATCCCACCGGATATGAGCGCACCACCGGGGCGTGCGGCAGCGGACATGCCGTCCCCCGCCGGGGGTCGGCGGAGGAATCCGAGCGGCACCTCCACGGGCAGGTGGACAGCCTGGAGAACCTCCGCGCGTACGCCGCCGAGATCGGCGGGGAGGTCGAGGGCACGGTGCGGCAGGGGGATCGGACGATCAAGGTCGCCTGAGGGCCCCCTGCCACGGGGCGGGCCGGTCGGCCCGCCCGGGATCAGGCGAGGAGGTCGGCCATCCAGGACTCGATGCCGGCGACGGAGCGGGGCAGGACGCCGGACATCAGGCGGGCGCCGTCGGCGGTGATGACGAGGTCGTCCTCGATCCGGATGCCGAGACCGCGCAGCTCCAGGGGGAGGGTCTCGTCGTCGGGCTGGAGGTAGAGGCCGGGCTCGACGGTGAGGACGTGGCCCTCCTCCAGGACGCCGTCGAGGTAGGTCTCGGCCCGGGCCTTCGCGCAGTCGTGGACGTCGAGGCCGAGCATGTGGCCGGTCCCGCAGAGGGTGTAGCGGCGGTAGAGGCCGCTGTCCTCGGCGAGGGCCTCCTCGGCGGAGACGCGCAGCACGCCCCAGTCGGCGAGGCCTTCGGCGATGACCCGCATGGCGGCGTGGTGGAAGTCGCGGAACCGGGCGCCGGGGCGCAGCGCGGCGATGCCGGCGCTCTGGGCGGCGAGGACGAGCTCGTAGGCCTGGCGCTGGACCGGGCTGAAGGTGCCGTTGAGCGGGAGGGTGCGGGTGATGTCGGCGGTGTAGAGGGTGTCGGTCTCCACGCCGGCGTCGAGGAGCAGCAGCGCGTTCGGGTCGATGGCGCCGTCGTTGCGGATCCAGTGCAGGACGCAGGCGTGCGCCCCGGTGGCGGCGATGGTGTCGTAGCCGATGCCGTTGCCCTCGGCGCGGGCGCGCAGGTTGAAGACGCCCTCGATCCAGCGCTCGCCGCGGTGGTGGCGCAGTGCGTCGGGCAGTGCGCGGACGACGTCCTGGAAGCCGAGCACGGTGTGGTCGACGGAGAGCTGGAGCTGCTCGACCTCCCAGGCGTCCTTGACCAGGCGCAGCTCGGAGAGGACGGCGGCCAGGGTGGCGTCGTTCTCGGCCCGGGCGGCGGCGCCGGGGCGGCCGGCGGCGGTGTCGAGTTCGCTGTCGATGCCGGCGAGCACGCGGGTGGCGGGCTGGGGGCCGGCGAGGAGCTTGTCGAGGTCGTCGAGGTGTTCGGCGCGGATGCCGGTGAGCCGGGCGGCCTCGTCGAGGTCGGGGCGGCGGCCGACCCAGAACTCGCCGTAGCGGCGGTCGCGGTAGAACTCGGCGCCGCGGACCGGGTCGCCGCCGCGGGGGGAGCGGGGGCGCAGGTAGAGGACGGGCTCGTGGCCGTCGGGACCGGTCGGTTCGAGGACGAGGACGTGGCCGACCTGGTCCTCGCCGGCGAGGCCGGTGAGCCAGGCGTAGGCGCTGTGCGGGCGGAACCGGTAGTCGACGTCGTTGCTGCGGACCTTGAGCCGGCCGGCCGGAACGATCAGCCGCTCGCCGGGGAAGGCGGCGGAGAGCCGGGCGTGGCGGCCCGGCAGCGCGGCGTGGGCGGGGACCCGGTTCGCGGCGGGGAGCGGGGTGGGGGCCCAGGAGGTGCCCATGAAGGCGTCGAGGGCGGGGGAGACGGGGAGGTCGTGGCTGCCGGTGTTGAGGCCGGTCTGACGGAGGGTCACCGGGGGTACTCCTAAGCGGGCTTCCTGGAACGGGATTTCCCTGATCAAGGCCCTTGCGGGTCGGGCTTCGGGCGATCGGGGCGCGGGGGCGGCACGGACACAGCTCGGTAACGGGTCGCGTCACCTCTTGTGCAGTGCAATTTCACATTACTATGTTACGGGTCACACCGAGGAGCGGCTAGACCCCTTGAGGTCGCCCTCCCGGCAGGACCCCGGATCACCCCGGGGCGGACGACGGGCCGGTCACGGTTGGCCCCCCACAGCGGAGTTGCACATGACCAGGCGTACCCAGGCTGCCCTCGCGGCGGCCATCGCGGCGACAATGACCCTCGGCCTCGGGGCCTGTGCCAAGGACAAGAGCGACACCGGCGGTGACGCCGCGCCGAGCTCCACCAAGGGTCCGGGCGCCGAGTCCGGCACGATCATCGGCGGCTCGCCGGTCAAGGGCGGCACCCTCACGGTGCTGACCAACCAGGACTTCGCCCACCTCGACCCGGCCCGCAACTGGGTGCTGCCGCACATGGACTTCGGCACCCGCCTGATCTACCGCACCCTGGTCACCTTCAAGGCCGAGCCGGGTGCCGCCGGCAACGAGATCGTCCCGGACCTCGCCACGGACACCGGCCGCCCCTCCGACGGCGGCAAGACCTGGACCTTCACCCTGAAGGACGGCCTCAAGTACGAGGACGGCACCCCGATCAAGTCCGCCGACATCAAGTACAACGTCGAGCGCTCGTTCTCCCCCGACCTCACCGGCGGCCCCGACTACGCCGTCCAGTACCTCGCCGGCGGCGAGAACTACAAGGGCCCGCTGACCGGCGAGCACCTGCCGAGCATCGAGACGCCGGACGACAAGACCATCGTCTTCCGCCTCAAGCGCTCGGTCGCCGAGTTCGCCTACACCGCGACCCTGCCGACCTTCTCCCCGGTGCCGCAGGCCCAGGAGAAGGGCACCCAGTACGACATCCGCCCGTTCTCCTCCGGCCCGTACAAGATCGAGAGCTACGACCGCGGCAAGCAGCTGGTGCTGGTCCGCAACACCAACTGGGACGCCGCCAGCGACACGGTCCGCAAGGCCTATCCGGACAAGATCGTGGTGACCCAGGGCCTCAAGGGCGGCCAGGCCGACGACCGGATCATCGCCAGCGACGGCGCCGACGCCTCCGCCATCGAGATGCCGTGGATGCGCCCCGAGTCCGTGCCGAAGGTGCTGCCCAAGCCGGACGTCAAGGCCCGCATGGTGGCCGAGCGCACGGGTTGTACCGACAGCCTCTACCTGAACACCTCCAAGGCGCCCTTCGACGACCCGAGGGTCCGCGAGGCGATGATGTACGCCGTCGACCGGGAGAGCCAGGTCACCGCGTTCGGCGGCCCCGCGATGGCCGACGTCGCCACCTCCTTCCTGCCGCCGTCGCTGAACGGCGGCACCAAGGCCGACCCGCTGAAGATCCCGGCCACCGGAGACCCGGAGAAGGCCAAGGAGCTGCTGAAGGCGGCCGGCAAGACCGACCTCAAGCTCTCGCTCACCGTCTCGCTCGGTGACAAGACCCGCGGCGAGGCCCTCCAGCAGTCGCTGACCAAGTCCGGCATCCAGGTCACCGTCAACACCGTCGACCCGTCGGCCTTCGCCGACACGGTCGGCGACATCAAGAACGCCCCCGACCTGCTGATCCAGGGCTGGTGCCCGGACTACCCGTCCGCCGCGACCTTCTTCCCGTTCCTCTTCGACGGCCGGACCATCAAGGAGAAGGGCAACCAGGGCAACTACAGCCAGTTCCGTGACCAGGCCACGATGGACCGGATGGACCAGATCGCGGCCATGACGGACGTCAACGAGGCCAACAAGGCCTGGTCGCAGCTGGACGAGGACCTGATGAAGAAGGCCCCGGCCATCCCGCTGATGTGGCAGCGTCGCCCCCTGCTGGTCGGCACCAACGTGGCCGGCGCGTTCGGCAACTCCGGCTACGCAGGCATGATCGACATGGCCGTGATCGGTCTCAAGGACCCCGCGAAGAGCCAGGGCTGAGGGACCGTTCGCGATGAGTAGTACTTCCACTGAGCCCGCTGCCGCGCCCGTCGCGGCGGCGGGCCCCGCGAAGGCCGGGCGCGGGCCCTGGCGGCTGGTCTGGGACCAGCTCTGGGCCCGCGGCGCGGCCCGGTTCGGCCTGATCACGGTCGGGGTCCTGCTGCTGCTGGCAGCCCTGGCCAGTCCACTGAGTGCCCTCGGCGGCTGGTCCCCCGAGGAGTTCGACAAGCGGGCCATCGACCCGTACATGGGCGGCGTGCCCATCGGTGACTTCGGCGGCATCGGCGCCCGGCACTGGTTCGGCGTCGAACCGGTCACCGGCCGCGACCTGTTCGCGCGCGTCCTGCACGGCGGCCAGGTCTCGCTGCTGATCGCCTTCACCGCCACCGCCCTGGTCGTGGTCGCCGGCACCCTCGCCGGCATCGCGGCCGGCTACTTCGGCGGCCGCGTCGACACGGTGCTGTCCCGGTTGATGGACCTCACGATGTCGTTCCCGTCGCTGATCTTCATGATCGCGATGATGTCGGTGGCCAAGGACGTCAACCGGATCCTGCTGATGACCGTGGTGATCGGCATGTTCGGCTGGCCCGGCATCGCCCGGGTGGTCCGCGGCCAGACCCTCTCGCTCAAGCACCGCGAGTACGTCGAGGCCGCCAAGGTCGGCGGCGCACGCTCCTGGCGCATCCTGACCCGGGAGATCCTGCCGAACGTCTCCGGCCCGATCATCGCGTACACCACGCTGCTGATCCCCGGCATGATCGCCACCGAGGCCGCGCTCTCCTACCTCGGCGTCGGCGTCCGCCCGCCCACGGCCTCCTGGGGCCAGATGATCGCCGAGTCCATCGTCCACTACGAGATCGACCCGACGTACTTCCTGATCCCGACGGCCTTCCTCTTCACCGCCGTGCTCGCCTTCACCCTGCTCGGCGACGCGCTGCGGGACATCCTCGACCCCCGGGGAGGCAGGTCGTGATCCTCTACTTCGGCCGCCGGTTGATCGGCGTGGCCGGCATCCTGCTGACCATCTGCGCCATCACCTTCACCATCTTCTACCTGCTGCCCAACGACCCGGCCGCGGCCGCCTGCGGCAAGACCTGCAGCCCCGAGCGGCTCGCCGAGGTCAAGGCCGCGATGGGCCTCGACGCCCCGATCTGGGAACAGTTCGGCTCCTACCTCTCCGGCATCGTGGCCGGCCGCGACTACGGCAGCGGCCCGAGCGCCGTCCACTGCGGATTCCCGTGCCTCGGCTACTCCTACGAGTACTCGCTGCCGGTCTGGGACCTGCTCGTCGACCGCCTGCCGGTCTCCGTCTCGCTCGCCCTCGGCGCGTCCGTGCTCTGGCTGGCCCTCGGCCTCGGCGCCGGTGTCACCTCGGCCCTGCGCAAGGGCAGCCTCGCCGACCGCGCCCTGATGGTGCTCTCGGTCGGAACCGCCTCGCTGCCGGTCTACTTCACGTCGATCATGCTGATCTGGGGCGTCGTCCGGACCGCCGGCCTGCTGCCCTACCCGGCGTACCACCAGTTCACCGACGGCCCTCTCGACTGGGCCTCCAACCTGCTGCTGCCGTGGATCGCCCTGGCCCTGCTCAACGCGGCCATGTACGCCCGGCAGAGCCGCAACTCGATGATCGAGACCATGGCCGAGCCGTACATCCGCACGGCCCGCGCCAAGGGCCTGCCGGCCCGGACCGTCACCGTCAAGCACGGGCTGCGCTCCGGCATGACGCCGATCCTCACGATCTTCGGCATGGACCTCGGCGGCCTGCTGGCCGGAGCCGTCATCACCGAGTCCATCTTCGGCCTGCCCGGCGTCGGACGGCTCTTCTACGACGGCCTGCTCCGCTCCGACCAGCCCATCATCCTCGGCGTCACCCTGCTCGCGGCCTTCTTCATCGTGGTCGCGAACCTGCTGGTCGACGTGCTCTACGCGTACGTCGACCCGAGAGTGAGGTACTGATGACCGGTCTTCTGGAGGTTGACGACCTCAGGGTCGCGTTCAACACCCCGCGCGGCATCGTCCGGGCCGTCGACGGCATCAGCTTCGCCGTCGAGGCGGGGAGGACCCTCGGCCTGGTCGGCGAGTCCGGCAGCGGCAAGTCCGTCACCTCGCTCGCCGTCATGGGCCTGCACCGCGGCGCCAGCGTCACCGGCTCGATCCGGCTGAACGGCCAGGAGCTCAACGGCCTCGGCGAGAAGGAATTCGGCACCGTCCGGGGCCGGCGGATCGCCATGATCTTCCAGGACCCGCTCTCCAGCCTGCACCCCTTCTACACGGTCGGCGAGCAGATCGCCGAGCACTACCGGGTGCACTTCAAGGCCTCCCGCAAGGCCGGCCGGCAGCGCGCGATCGAGATGCTCACCGAGGTCGGCATCCCCGAACCGGCCCGCCGGGTCGACGAGTACCCGCACCAGTTCTCCGGTGGCATGCGCCAGCGCGTGATGATCGCCATGGCGCTCGCCTGCGAACCGGAGCTGCTGATCGCCGACGAGCCCACCACGGCCCTCGACGTCACCGTCCAGGCCCAGATCCTCGACCTGATCGCCCGGATCCAGCAGGAACGCGGCCTCGGCGTCGTGATGATCACCCACGACCTCGGCGTGGTCGCCCGGGTCGCCCACGAGGTCATGGTCATGTACGGCGGCCGGGCCGCCGAACAGGCCCCCGTGGACCGGCTGTTCGGCACCCCCGCGCACCCGTACACCCGAGGGCTGCTCGACTCGCTGCCCCGCCTCGACGACACCGACGACGCACCGCTGCGGGCGATCCCCGGCAGCCCGCCGTCGCTGATCGCCCCCGCCCCCGGCTGCTCCTTCGCCCCGCGCTGCGCCCGCACCGCCGCCGCCACCGCCGAGGAACACAGCCGCTGCCTGTCCGAGCGCCCGGAGTTCGGGCCGCTCGCCACCGGCCACCAGGCCGCCTGCCATCTGCCGCTGGTGCCGGAAGGAGTCCTCGGATGACCGAGCCCTTGCTGTCCGTCCGGGATCTCGTCAAGACCTTCCCGGGTCGGCGTACCCGTACCGGCCGGCCCGGTGCGCCGATCCGCGCCGTGGACGGGGTCAGCTTCGACGTCGGCGCGGGCGAGACCCTCGGCCTGGTCGGTGAGTCCGGGTGCGGCAAGTCCACCACCGGGCGCATGATCGTCCGGCTGGCCGATCCGACCTCCGGCACCGTGACCTTCGACGGCACCGAGATCGGCGCCCTGAGCCAGGCCCAGCTCCGCCCGCACCGGCGGGAGCTGCAGATGGTGTTCCAGGACCCGTACTCCTCGCTCAACCCCCGGCAGACGGTGGCCCGGATCATCTCCGAGCCGCTGCTGGTGCAGGGCACCGGCGCGGCCGACGCGCGCAAGCGCGCCGGCGAGCTGATGGAACTGGTCGGGCTCATCCCCGAGCACCTGGACCGCTACCCGCACGAGTTCTCCGGCGGCCAGGCCCAGCGGATCGGCATCGCCCGCTCGCTGGCCACCTCGCCCCGCCTGGTGGTCGCCGACGAGCCGGTCTCCGCGCTGGACGTCTCCATCCAGGCCCAGGTGGTCAACCTGATGGAGCGGCTCCAGAAGGAGCTGGGGCTGGCGTACATCTTCATCGCGCACGACCTCTCGGTGGTCAAGCGCGTCTGCGACCGGGTCGCGGTGATGTACCTCGGCCGGATCGTCGAGATCGGCGACAAGCAGCAGGTCTACGGCAACCCGGCGCACCCGTACACCAAGGCGCTGCTCTCCGCCGTCCCGCTGCCGGATCCGGCGGCGGAGCGGGCGCGCGAGCGGATCGTGCTGCTCGGCGACCCGCCGAGCCCGGCCGACCCGCCGCCCGGGTGCAGCTTCCACCCGCGCTGCCCGAAGGCCCAGGAGATCTGCCGGACCGAACGTCCGCTGCTGCAGATCGCCGGAACCGGCGGACGCGAGGCGGCCTGCCACTTCCCGGAGAACTGAGCCGGCCTCCGGGGCCGGGCCGGAGGCGCCGCCGTGCGCCGTCCGGCCGATCGAAGCCGCCGTACCGTCCGACCCCCACGGAGGACGGTACGGCACCACTTGCGCGAGGGTTCCGCCCTCGCGCGTCATGCCCCCGGTCGGGCGCGGCGGGGAACCTCACGAGGGCCGCGCCCGACCGGGTCCACGCCGGTCACCGCTCGTCGGGACCGGTACCGGCGCCCTCGGGCCCGACGGGATCGGCGGATCCGTCGGGCCCGTCGGCGTCGTCCGGCAGGCCCGCGCCGCAGGGATCGCCCGAGCCTGCGGGGCCGAACGCAGGACCGTCGGGGCCGCCGGGGCCTGCGAGGTCGCCGAGGCCGTCGGGATCATCGGGGTCGTCCGGGTCGTCCGGGTCGAACTCGTCGTCGAGCAGGCGCCGCGGGCCCGGTCCGTCGGTGCCGAGCGAGTCCTGCGGGTTGAGCACCCGGCAGCGGCGCAGCGAGAGGCAGCCGCAGCCGATGCAGCCCGTCAGCTCCTGCTCCAGCCGCTCGATCTCCCGCCGCCGCGCCGTGAGCAGGGCCGCCCAGCGCCGGGAGATCCGCTCCCAGTCGCGCTTGTCGGGCATCCGGTCGGCCGGCAGGCCCCCGAAGACCTCGGCCACCTCGGCCAGCGGGATGCCGAGCCGCTTGGCGACCAGGATCAGCGAGAGCCGGCGCAGCACGTGCCGGTGGTAGCGGCGCTGGTTGCCGGCGGACCGTTCGGAGGCGATCAGCCCCTGGTCCTCGTAGAACCGCACGGCCGAGGGCGCCACGCCGGCCCGACGGGCCACCTCGCCCACGCTCAGCAGGTCGCCCGGCCGCCGGGTCGCGCCGGCTGCGGGGGCCGGGCCGGTCTCCGCAGCCGCGGGGGCTGCGGGGCTCGCGGAAGCTGCCGGGGTCGCGGGGATCACGGGGAGCTTTCGGCGGTGCTGCGCATATCGCGTCCTTGACTTCAAGTTCTCTTGAACTACTAGCGTACCGAAGCGTGACCGACTCCTCGCATGCACCGACCGCCTCCGCCCCCTCCGACCAGGGCGATTACCCGCCGGAGGCAGGGCCGCCGGATTCCTCCGGCGGGTGGGGTGAACTGTTCTCCCGGCGATTCGCCGCCTCGGCGTCGATCCTCGCAGGCGGCGTCGCCCTGTACGCGATGAACCTCTACTTCACGGCCGCCCTGCTGCCCTCGATCGTCGAGGACATCGGGGGCGCCAAGTACTACGCCTGGGTCGCCACCGGCTTCCTGATGGCCGCCGTGATCGCCGCGATGCTGGTCAGCCGGCTGCTGGCGCGGCTGGGTGCCTCCCGCGCCTACCTGGCCGGGTTCCTGGTCTTCGGGGCCGGTGCGGCGCTGACCGCGGCGAGCCCCTCGATGGAGACGCTGATCGTCGGGCGGGTGGTCCAGGGCTTCGGCGGCGGGCTGGTGGCCGGTCTCGGCTACGCGGTCATCCGCACCGCGCTGCCCGAGCGGCTCTGGACCCGTGCGGCCGGCCTGGTCTCGGCCATGTGGGGTGTGGGCACGCTGGTCGGGCCCTCACTCGGGGGGCTCTTCGCGGAGCTGGGGATCTGGCGCGGGGCGTACCTGCTGCTGCTGGTCGCCGCGCTGGTCCTGGCGGTCCTGGCCCGCCGCTCGCTGCCGGGGCCGTCCGGTACGGGGCAGCACACCGAGCCGCTGCCGCTGCCCTCGCTGGTGCTGCTGACCCTGTCGGCGGCCACGTTCAGCATCAGTTCGACGGTGCCGCGCGGCTGGGCGACGGCGCTCTGCATCGGCGCCGGCCTGGTGCTGCTGGCCGGCTTCGTGCTGGTCGAGCGCGGCGGTTCGGCGACCGTCCTGCCCAAGCTGACCTACCGGCGGGGCAACCACCTGAAGTGGATCTACCTGACCGTCGCGGTGTACTGCGCCGGCGTGATGACCGAGACCTTCATCCCGCTGTTCGGGCAGGAGTTGGGCGGGCTGAGCCCGCTGGCGGCCGGGTTCCTCGGGGCGACGGTGTCGGCCGGCTGGACGTCCGCCCAGCTGTTCAGCGTGAACATGGATTCGGCCCGGGCCCGCGAGCTGGCGATCCGGATCGGCCCGGCGGTGCTCACGGCCGGGCTGCTGGCGTACGGGCTGCTCCAGACCGATTCGGCGTCGACCGGCCGGATCCTGCTCTGGGCCGCCGTGCTGATCGTCGGCGGTACGGGCATCGGCATCGCCTTCCCGCACCTGAGCGTCTCGGCGATGCGCAGCACCGACGACGAGGTGGAGGGCTCCAAGGCCGCCGCGGGCCTCAACACCACCCAGCTGATCGCCTACTCGGTGAGCTCGGCCCTGGCCGGCACGCTGGTGAGCGTCGGCGGTGACTCGCGGCTGGACGCGGCCCGGTACATGATCTTCGGTCTCGGCGGGCTCACCGTGTTCGGTGTGCTCACCGCCGCAATGAGCCTTCGGAAGGCGCGGTAGGTCACGCGCGGAGCCGCCCCGGTCCTCCGTGTGGGGGAGGGCCGGGGCGGCCTACCTGCTACCTGTCCTTCGCGGGGCCGGCGTCAGAGCGCCGGGGTCAGGACGCCGGGCTCACCCGGACAGTGGTGATCTTCCCGCCCTGGGACTCGCGGACCACCTCGATCTTGGTGTTGGTGTCCGGGACCTTCACCCCGAGCTGCGGGGTGGCCGGGTCGCTGTAGACGCCGGTCCGGTCGTTGAACGCCGGGACGGCCGGCTTGGAGCCGATCCGGACCGGGACGCCGGCCTTGTGCAGCGTGAACGCGGTGGTCGGCTTGAGCGAGAAGGTCGCGTCGTAGGTCTGGGCGCGGCCGTTGACCAGGGTGCCGTCGGCGAAGCGGATCGGTGTCGGGTGGGCGTCGATCGGCAGGATCAGGCCGCCGCCCGGGTGGTCCTTGGTGTTGTTGTCGCCGTACCCGGTGTCCCAGAGCCAGATGAGCACGCCCTCCTGGTAGGAGTAGGTGTCGACGATGTCCTTCTTGCCCTCGACGCCGGTGTAGCCGAAGTTGTACGGGCCGGTCTTGAGGAAGGCACCGTAGCCGGTGTACCGGCGGTTCTCGACGAGGTAGGCCCGCGGGTGCTGCTTCACGGCGGTGCGGCCGGTGACCACCTCGAAGCCGGTGGCGGTCCAGCCGTTGAGGCCGTTCTCGGCGCCGTCGGCGAACAGTTCGGTGCCGCCGGCGGTGATCTTCACCGCGTCGACCAGCACGCCCTTGCCGTGCGTGTTGCCGTCCGAGGTGACGTGGAAGCGCAGCCGGACGTTCTGCCCGGCGTAGCCGTCGAGCGGGATGTGCAGCTGCCGGAACGCGCCGGACGTGCCGCTCAGGCCCGGGGTGTTGGCGGTGGTGTTGCCGATCGGGGCGCCGTCCACGGTGCCGCCGAGGGACTTCCAGCTCTTGCCGCCGTCGGTGGAGGCCTCGACCGCGAGGAAGTCGTAGTCCTGCTCGATGTCGTACCAGACCGCCGCGTCGAGGGCGGCCGGGCCGGTCACCGCGCGCAGGTCGACCTCGCGGGCCAGCGCGTTGTCCAGGTTGTCGCCGGTGTCGCTCCACCACTGCTTGGAGCCCTCGCGCGGGTCGGCGAGGTCCGTGCTGGTGGTGCCGTCCGGCAGGTGGACCAGGACGGCCTGGGCCTGGTCGGTGTTGTAGCCGCTGACGCCGAGCGCGTGGCTGGAGCGGGTGGCGGCCTGCGCCTCGTCGTAGTTGAGCCAGCCGAACTGCAGCTTGCTCCAGGCGTCGAGGTCACCGGGGTAGCCGCCGGTGGTGTTCTTGCCCTTGCCCAGGTACGAGCCGGAGGACATCAGTGACCAGAAGTTGACGCTGTTGTCGCCGCCGGAGGTGCTGTACAGGTCGGGCAGGCCGAGGTTGTGGCCGAACTCGTGGGCGAACAGGCCCACTCCGCTGTTCTCGCCGGCCTGGACGTAGTCGTAGACGAACAGGCCGCTGTCGCCGACCGGGGCGCCGCCGATCTTGTTGCCCACCGGGCCGACCTGGCCGGCCGGGTCCGGGAAGGTCCAACTGCGGTGCGCCCAGAGCGCGTCGGCGCCCTGCGTGCCGCCGCCCCAGGTCTCGTCGACGCCGGCGTGCACGACGATCACGTTGTCGAGGTAGCCGTCGGGCTGGCTGAACTCGCCGTTCTTGTCGTGGTCGTAGCGGTCGTAGACGTCGTACTGGGCCAGTTCGGCCTTGATGGCGGCGGCCGGCCTGCCCTTGGCGATCTGGCCGTCGTACCAGGCCTTGACCGCGTCCCGGATGAACTCCTGGCCCTGGGTCCAGGCACCGGAGCCCTGCGGGCCCTTGTTGCTGCCGTACCGGGCCTCGTTGTACGGGAGGGTGACCCAGTTGCTGACGGTGCCCTCGATGTCGTACCGGCCGGAGGACTGGGTGCGGTAGTAGTTGCGCATCGAGACCGCGCCGGGCGAGTCGTCGAAGAACATCTTCTGGTAGTAGTCGCGGCTGAAGTCCTCGGTCCAGAGCGTGTGGTTGTCGCTCTTGCCGGGCTTCGGGATGGTGTTGTGCCGCGGGCCGGGGGTGCCGCCGTAGCGGGGCTGGCCGTTGTGCTGGGTGGTGGTGTCGACGTCGTCGCCGAACTGGGCGAGGATCACGAAGACCTTGTCCTTGCGCTGCTGCGCGAGCTGGACGTAGTCGTTGCCGATCCGGACCTTGGCGGGGGCCCGCCGGTCCGAGGTCTTCGCCGCGACGCCCTTGTTGACCTGCTCCAGGGCCTTGGTGCGGAGCGACTGGCGCTCGCGCTCCTGGGGTGCGAGCGGGCCGGACGGGGCCTCGGCGCCGCCGGCCTCGGCGCTGTCGGCCTCGGCGGCGATGGTGAGGGAGGGGGCGGGGGGAGCGGCCTGGGCTGGGGAGCCGAGAAGCGTGGCCGCTATCGCGCTCGTGGTGAGCGCGGCCGCGAGTACCGCGGACAGTCTGCGCAACTGACCGGTCCTTTCCGGACGGTGGGTGATCTGGTGAAGCGCAGGTAATATTTCACATGTCATGGGTCACACGGAAGATGTCGGCAGGGCCCTCCGGCGGATCGGGCGGGTCGGTAGCATCTGCCACATGGGTGAGCGGGCGGAGTGGCTGGACGAGCGCGAGGACGAGGTCTGGAACGGCTTCTTCGAGACCCAGGTGCTGTTCTGGCGCCGCCTCGCCCAGCAGTTGCAGCAGGAGACCGGCCTCTCCGAGCCGGACCTCGCCATCCTCCAGGCGCTGCTGGCCGCCCCGGACGGCCGGCTGCGGCAGTACCGGCTCGGCGGCGTCACCCAGTTCGAGAAGAGCAGGCTGCACCACCACCTGAACAGGATGGCCGGCCGTGACCTGGTCGCCCGCGAGTCCTGTCCGGACGGTGAGCGTGGCGCCGTCATCGCGCTCACCGAGCACGGCCGGGCCGCCGTCGCCGCTGCCCTGCCGCGCCGGGCGGCGCACATCCGCCGCTGGCTGACCGACCCCCTGACCGGACGTCAGCAGGAAGCGCTGGTCGGGATATCCGCCGTACTGCTGGCCCGGCTGAAGGGCGAGGACCCGGCCGGCTGAACCCCCGGGAGCGGGTTGACGCGTCAACCCGGTGCGCCCATGCTGGGGTTGACACATCAACCCGATGGCACCCCGGGGGGACCGCCATGCGCTTCCTGCTCCTGCCCCACGTCCCCGACCAGTCCACGTCGGACCGTGAACAGCTCCGCGAGCTCGTCGACTACGCCGTCTTCGCCGAGGAGGTGGGGTTCGACGCCTACGGCATCGGCGAGCGCCACGACCGCCCCGCCGTCTCCAGCGCGCCGCCCGTCCTGCTCTCCCACATCGCCGCCGTGACCTCGCGGATCCGGCTCTTCACCGCCGTCACCACGCTCGGCATGCTCGACCCGCTGCGCGCCTACGAGGACTACGCCACCCTGGACAACCTCGCCGAGGGGCGGCTCGACCTGATCGTGGCCAAGGGCGCCTACCCGCGATCCTCCCGGCTGTTCGGCGTGACCAAGGAGAACCAGTGGGAGCTCCTCCAGGAGAACTACCGGCTGTTCCGCACCCTCTGGCGTGAGGAGAAGGTGACCTGGGAGGGCCGGCTCGGCCGCTCGCTGGAGGACGCCGAGCCGCTGCCCCGCCCGTACCAGCCCGAGATCCGGATCTGGCACGGAGCCGGGCACAACCCGGATTCCGCCGACTTCGCGGCCCGCCACGGGGACCCGGTCTTCTCGCCCAACGGCGCGGGCCCGATCGGCCCGTACGCCGAGATCGTGCGGCACTACCGGGAGCGCTGGGCGGCGTACGGGCACGATCCGGCCCGCGCCCTGGTCGGCGCGGGAACGGCCGGCTACTTCGGGGCCCGCACCTCGCAGGAGGCCGTCGCGCGCTACCGCCCGGTCTTCGAGGCCCGGTTGAAGGTCAACCGGGCCTTCGACGGCAGCTCGCTCCGGTTCGACGAGGTCGAGGACCTGATCGAGCACGGCTCGGTGCTGGTCGGCAGCCCGCAGCAGATCATCGAGAAGGTGCTGGGTCAGCACGCGCACTTCGGCCACGAGCTGCTGCACCTGCACGTGGACGGCGAGGTGCTCGACCGCGCCGACTACCTCGGCACCCTGGAGCTCTTCTTCTCCGAGATCGCCCCGGTGCTCCGCCGCGAGCTGCCGAGCCGCCCGTTGGACGCGCCTGCGGAGGCACCGTTGGACGCCCCGTTGGCCGCCCCGTTGGCCGCCCCGGGGGGCGACGGGCGGCCGCGGACGGCGCCGGCGGTGTGACGCGGGGAAGGCCCGGTCGCGCACGCCGTTGCCGCCGCGGATCCCGTGGAGGACCTCGGCGCCGTGCCTACTGAAGCCCCAGTGCCTGCTGCAGGAAGGCGAGTTCGGCTTGGGACAGCTGCTCGTTGACCCCGCCCGGGGTCATGTGGGTGATGCCCGGGAGGGCGAGCAGGTTGTGCGGTCGGCCCGCCCGGGTGAGGGCCTGGGAGAGCAGCAGGGTGTGCGAGGGGTGCACGTTGTCGTCGGCCAGGCCGTGGATCAGCAGCAGGGGGCGGCTGAGCCCGGGCGCGTCGTCCACCAGGCAGTCCGCCGCGTAGCCGTCCGGGTTCTCCCGGGGCAGACCGAGGTAGCGCTCGGTGTACGCGGTGTCGTAGTGGCGGAAGTCGGTGGGCGGCGCGCCCGCACAGGCGGCGTGGAAGACGTCCGGGCGGCGCAGCACGGCCAGCGCCGCGAAGTAGCCGCCGTACGACCAGCCGCGGACGCCGACCCGGGCGAGGTCGAGGTCGGGGTGGAGCTCGGCGAGTGCGTGCAGCGCGTCCACCTGGTCGTCCAGGGCCACCTGGGAGAACCGGCGGAAGATCGTCCGGGAGAAGTCGGGGGAGACGAACGGGGTGCCGCCGTTGTCGGTGGTGACCACCGCGAAGCCCTGGTCGGCCCACCACTGCTTGAGCTGCCAGCGGCGCGGTTCGTTGGCCACCGCCTGGTAGCCGGGCCCGCCGTAGACGTCGAGCAGCACCGGCAGCCGCCGGCCGGGGACGTGGTCGCGCGGGTACACCACGGCGCTGGGCAGCCGGCGTTCGGTGACCCGGGCGAGCTGCGGCTCGACGCGGAACGGCAGCGCGGCGCAGCGGTCGTCGAGGGTGAGCCCGCCGCCGGGGCCGAGGGTGCGGCGACGGATGCCGTCCGGCCCGGCCGTGGTGAGCAGGACGGTCTCGCCGGCGGCCAGTGCGGAGTGCGTGCCCGGGCCGTCGGAGAGCCGCTCGGGCGCCCCGCCGTCCGGGTCGACCAGGTGGACGTGCTGGTCGTACGGGTCGCCCTCGCCGGTCTCGCAGAGCAGCCGGCCGCCCAGCCGGCCGACCACCCGGCGGATCTGCAGGCCGGTGGTGTCCAGCGGCTTGCCGTCGAGCGCGAGGCCGCGGGCCCCGGGGGTGTCGTGCACGGTGAGCAGCCGGCCGTCGGCCAGCCGGGCGGGTGTGCCGGGCAGGTCGTCGACCCAGAACTCGTCGCTGGTGCGGGAGAGTTCGCGGGTGGTGCCGGTGGCCGGGTCGGCGCTCAGCAGCAGGACGTGCTGCTGGAGCCGGTCGGCGACGGTGAGCAGCAGCTCGTCCTCGCCGTCCCACCCGGCGGCGCAGACGTACGGGAAGGCCTCGGCGTCCCAGTCCAGGCGGGTGCGGGCGCCGTCGAGGCCGAGCACCCAGAGCTGGACGTCGGCGTTGGGGCCGCCTGCCTGCGGGTAGGCGAACTGCTCGGGCTCGCGGGTCGGCCGGGCCGGGTCGGCGAAGTGGACCGCGGGCAGGGCGGACTCGTCCACCCGGGCGGCGAGGACGGCGCCGCCGTCGGGGCGCCACCAGTGGCCGCGGGCGCGGCCCAGCTCCTCGGCGGCGGCGAACTCGGCGACGCCCCAGCGGGCGCCGTCGGCCGGGCTGAGCCGGAGCGGCGCGGGCGGCTGCCCGGGCGCGGCGGTGACGTAGAGCGCGTCGTCGGCGACGTAGGCGACGCGTTCGCCGGCGCGGGGCTCGGGGCGGGGATCGAAGGCGGGCCCGGCGGTGGGGAGTTCGACCGTCAGGCCGGTGGCGGTGTCGGTGCGGAAGAGTCGGCCGTCCAGGGCGAAGGCGGCGACGGCCAGGTCGGCGGTGGCCGCGTAGGTGCCGATGCCGGCGGCGACGAGCCGGGTCCGTTCGCGCAGCCGGCGTTCGACGGCCGGGAGGTCGTCCCGGTCGCCGGTGCGGTCGGGGGCGAGCGCGGTGGGGTCGGCGACCTCGCGCTCCTCGCCGGTGGTCAGGTCGAGGAGGTGGAGCCGGTCGACCGGGTCCTCGGGACCGCTGGAGCGGAGCAGCAGGAGCCGGGTACCGTCCTGGTTGAGCGAGATCGCTCGCGGGGCACCGAAGCCGAAGCGGCCGGTCCGGGCGCTGAGGGAGAGGTAGGGGTCGGTGATGGTCACCGCCCGATGGTCGCCGTGCGGCGGCCTCGCGGGCCAGTAGGGCGACATGTGAAATGTCACACACCACATTGATGCGTATATCAGGAGGAGACGCAGTGACCGAGCATTCGCGGACCGTCGGACCCCCCGAGCCGCTGGCCGGAACGGACGAGCTGTTCTCACTGGACCGGGCGGTGCTCCACCTCAACCACGGCTCCTTCGGCTCCGTGCCCGTCCCGGTCCAGCGGATCCAGCGGCGGTTCCACGAGGAGCAGGAGGCCGACCCGGACGGCTTCTACGCCGACCTGCCCGAGCGGGTCGCCGCCGCCCGCACCCGGATCGCCGCCGCCCTGGGCACCGACGCGGACCGGCTCGCCCTCGTCCCCAACGCGACCGACGCGATCGCCGTCACCCTCGCGTGCGTGCCGCTCGCCCCCGGGGACCAGATCCTGGTCACCGACCACGGCTACGGCACGGTCACCCAGGCCGTCCGGCGGCGCGCCGAGGAGACCGGCGCGGAGCTGCGCACCGTCACCCTGCCGCTGGACACCCCGGACGGCGTCGCCGTCCGGGAGACGGTCCTGGCCGAGGTCACCGACCGCACGGTGCTCGCCGTGCTCGACGGCATCACCTCGCCCACCGCCCGCCGGATCGCCACCCCGGACCTGCTCGCCGCCCTGCGCGGGCACGGCGTGACCACCGTCGTGGACGCCGCGCACGAGCCCGGCATGCTGGCCGGCCCGGTCCCCGGCGGCGCCGACTTCTGGTTCGGCAACCTGCACAAGTGGGCCTTCGCCCCGCGCGCCACCGGCGCCCTGGTGGTCGGCCCGGAGTGGACCGGCAAGGTCCGCTCGCTCGCCCTCTCCTGGGAGGACTACCGGGGCTTCCCGCACAACGTCGAGTGGCGCGGCACCTACGACTACACGCCGTACCTGGCCGCCCCGGCCGGCCTCGACCTGCTGCACGAACTCGGGGCCGACCGGGTCCGTCGGCACAACGAGCAGCTCGCCGCGTACGGCGCCGCCCTGCTCGCCGAGCGCGCCGGGCTGACCCCGCTGCCGGTCTCGGCCGGTCTGTCGATGCGCGCGCTGCGGCTGCCGCCCGGGGTGGCCGAGACGCTCCCGGAGGCGCAGGAGCTGATGGCCGGGATGTGGCGGCGGCACGCCGTCCGCACGGTGGCGCGCCCGTGGCCGGGCGGCGGGGTGATGCGGGTCAGTGCGCAGGTGTACAACCGGGCGCACGAGTACGAGGTCCTGGCGGCGGGGGTGGCGGAGCTGCTGGGCTGACCGGCCCGTCCGGCGCCGTGGGCGTCGCGGGCGCGGTGGGTTCGGCGGACACGGTGGGCTCGGCGGGCGCGGCTCGTGGAGCGAGGGCGGTGGGCACGGCGGGCTCGGCCGGTGGCGGCGTTGTCGCCCGGTCCGCCGCCGCCCGGTCCGCCGCCGCTTCGCCGGCCGCCCGGTCCGCCGCCGCGGGCTCCGCCGCCCGGTCCGTGGGCGGGTCCGCGGTGGCGCGGAGTTCGGCGAGCAGCACGCTCTGCTCCGAGATCAGACCCGTGAGGATCCGGCGCGCCGCCCGGAGCAGGTCGGCCACGTCGCCGCCGGCCAGCGCGTACACCACCGTGCTGCCCTCGCGGGTGGCCGTGACGATGCCGGACCGGCGCAGTACCGCGAGCTGCTGGGAGAGGCTGGACGGTTCGACCGCCAGCTCGGCGAGCAGGTCGCGGACGGGCGTCGGTCCGGCCTGCAGCAGCTCCAGTACCCGGATTCGGACGGGATGGCCGAGCATCCGGAAGAACTCGGCCTTGGCCTGGTACAGCGCGACCGCCACAGCGATCCCTCCCTGGTGCCGTCCGTTCCGGTCCCTCAGATCTCCAGCGAGATCTCGATCCGCTTCAGCTGGTGGCGGGCCATCGCCAGGTTGGCACGGTTGCGGTTGAGCGCGAGGAAGAGGAAGAGCCCCCGGCCGGTCTGCGTGGTGAGCGGGCGGACCAGGTGGTACTGGCTGGTGAGGCTGACCAGGATGTCCTCGATCTCGTTGTCGTGCAGGTTGAGCAGCTCCATCGCCCGCATCTTGGCCCGGACCACGTCGGTGTTCCCGGCCGCGGCGACGTTGAGGTCCAGCTCGCCGCCGTCGCCGAGGGTGCCGAGCGCCATGCCGCTGCCGTAGTCGACCAGGGCGACGCCGATCGCGCCCTCGATCGCCATGGCCTCCTTGAGCGACGTCTCCAGGTTCGCCATCGTCTGTTCCTCCCGTGCGTCCGGTGGATGCGGACGGTGGGTGCCGGCCGCGACACCGAATGTAGGCAGGCCGGAGGGCCTGCCACCCGGAATGACCGGAGACGTTCGCAGTCGGTGACTTTCCGATCACTTGAAGACATTTGCAACTATGGATGTGAGAGAGATCTGATCCGACGCCCGGGAAAAACGGTGCTATCGATGTCAGTCCTGCCGGGTAACCTCTCGCTGAGATGCGAGATCACACCAACGACCCCCGGACGGCGATGAACACCCCTGAGCCCGAGCCCTCCGACGACCGGGACCTCAGCCCCGCCGAGGCGTACGCGGCCTTCCGGCAGCGGGCCAAGGAACAGGCCACCGCCCTGTACGGCTTCCAGCAGCTCTACGACTTCCCGCTGGACGACTTCCAGCTGGAGGCCTGCCGCACCCTGGAGGCGGGCGAGGGCGTCCTGGTCGCCGCTCCCACCGGCTCCGGCAAGACCATCGTCGGCGAGTTCGCCGTCCACCTCGCCCTCCAGGGCGGGCGCAAGTGCTTCTACACCACGCCGATCAAGGCCCTGTCGAACCAGAAGTTCGGCGACCTGGTCAAGCGCTACGGCGCCGCCAAGGTCGGCCTGCTCACCGGTGACAACACCGTCAACGGCGACGCCCCGGTCGTGGTGATGACCACCGAGGTGCTCCGCAACATGCTCTACGCGGGCTCCAGCACCCTCGACGGCCTCGGCTACGTGGTGATGGACGAGGTCCACTACCTCGCCGACCGCTTCCGCGGAGCCGTCTGGGAGGAGGTCATCATCCACCTCCCCGAGTCGGTGACCCTGGTCTCCCTCTCCGCCACCGTCTCCAACGCCGAGGAGTTCGGCGACTGGCTGGACACCGTGCGCGGCGGCACAAAGGTGATCGTCTCCGAGACCCGCCCCGTGCCGCTCTGGCAGCACGTGATGGCCGGGAACCGGATGTACGACCTGTTCGCCAACCCGGACCGCGACGGCCGCCCCAAGGACGCCCCGCGCAACCCGGCCAAGGCCGTCAACCCCGAGCTGGTCCGGCTCGCCCGTTCGGAGCTGGACCGCAACCCCCGCGACAAGTTCGGCCGTGGCCGCGGGCGGTCCATGCCCAACGGCCGCCCCGGCAAGATCTGGACCCCGGGCCGGGTCGACGTCATCGACCGGCTCGACGCCGAGGGCCTGCTGCCCGCCATCACCTTCATCTTCAGCCGGGCCGGCTGCGAGGCCGCCGTCCAGCAATGCCTCTCCTCCGGCCTGCGGCTCAACAAGGAGGGCGACCGCGGCCGGGTCCGCGCCATCGTCGAGGAGCGCTGCGCCGACATCCCGGACGAGGACCTGCACGTCCTCGGCTACTTCGAGTGGCTGGACGGGCTGGAGCGCGGCATCGCCGCCCACCACGCCGGGATGCTGCCCCGGTTCAAGGAGGTCGTCGAGGAGCTGTTCGTGAAGGGCCTGGTCAAGGCCGTCTTCGCGACCGAGACCCTGGCGCTCGGCATCAACATGCCCGCCCGCTCGGTGGTCATGGAGAAGCTGGTCAAGTGGAACGGCGAGACCCACGCCGACATCACCCCCGGCGAGTACACCCAGCTCACCGGCCGGGCCGGCCGTCGCGGCATCGACATCGAGGGCCACGCCGTGGTGCTCTGGCAGCGCGGCCTCGACCCGGAGGCGCTCGCCGGCCTGGCCGGCACCCGCACCTACCCGCTGAAGTCCTCGTTCCGGCCGTCCTACAACATGGCCGTCAACCTGGTCTCGCAGTTCGGCCGGCACCGCTCCCGCGAGCTGCTGGAGACGTCCTTCGCGCAGTTCCAGGCCGACCGCTCGGTGGTCGGCATCGCCCGCCAGGTCCAGCGCAACGAGGAGGGCCTGGACGGCTACCGCGAGTCCATGACCTGCCACCTCGGCGACTTCGACGAGTACATGGCGCTGCGCCGCCGGCTCAAGGACCGGGAGAACGAGCTCGCCCGCGAGGGCAGCAGCCAGCGCCGCGCGGCGGCCGTCGAGTCGATCGAGCAGCTCAAGCCGGGCGACGTCATCCACGTCCCCACCGGCAAGTTCGCCGGCCTGGCGCTCGTCCTCGACCCGGGCCTGCCGCCGGTCGTCCGCTCGCCGCGGGGCGGCCCCCGCCACCCCGACTTCCAGGACGGCCCGCGCCCGGTGGTCCTCACCGCCGAGCGGCAGGTCAAGCGGCTCGCCATGATCGACTTCCCGCACCCGGTCGTCGCCATGGACCGGGTGCGCATCCCCAAGTCCTTCAACCCCCGCAGCCCGCAGTCCCGCCGCGACCTCGCCTCCGCGCTGCGCACCAAGGCCGGCCACCTGGAGCCCGAGCGGTTCCGCAAGGGCCGCGCGGCCGCCGCCGACGACCCGGAGATCACCCGGCTCCGCACCGTCCTGCGCCAGCACCCGTGCCACGGCTGCGACCAGCGCGAGGACCACGCCCGCTGGTCCGAGCGCTACCACCGGCTGCACCGGGACACCGAGCTGCTGGAGCGCAAGATGCGCTCCCGCACCCACACCATCGCCCGCACCTTCGACCGGGTCTGCGGGCTGCTCACCGACCTCGGCTACCTCAGCGGGGACACCGTCACCGACGACGGCCGGCGGCTCGGCCGCCTCTACGGCGAGCTCGACCTGCTCGCCTCCGAGTGCATCCGCGAGGGCGTCTGGAACGGCCTGGCCGCCGCCGAACTGGCCGCCTGCGCCTCGGCGCTGGTCTACGAGTCCCGCCAGTCCGACGACGCCACCGCCCCCCGGGTGCCCGAGGGCGGGGCCAAGGAGGCGCTCGGCCAGATGGTCCGGATCTGGGGCCACCTCGACGCCCTGGAGGAGCAGCACCGGATCAACACGGCCGAAGGCGTCGGCCAGCGCGAGCCGGACCTCGGCTTCGCCTGGGCCGCCTACCGCTGGGCGCTCGGCCACTCGCTCGACCAGGTGCTGCGCGACGCCGACATGCCGGCCGGTGACTTCGTCCGCTGGACCAAGCAACTGATCGACGTGCTCGGCCAGATCCAGGACGCGG
Source organism: Streptomyces sp. BE20 (assembly GCF_036322525.1). Classification (NCBI taxonomy): domain Bacteria; kingdom Bacillati; phylum Actinomycetota; class Actinomycetes; order Kitasatosporales; family Streptomycetaceae; genus Streptomyces; species Streptomyces sp. BE20. The sequence goes on from NZ_JAQYWW010000341.1 coordinate 50,772, forward strand.
CGGGCGAGGACGTCGAGCTGCGCAAGACCGCCCGCAAGGCCGTCGACGGCCTGCGCCGCGGCATCATCGCCTACTCCTCGGTGAGCTGAGCCCGACTCCGCTGCCGTGATGCCGGCCTTCGAGACTCCTCTCGAAGGCCGGCATCGTCCTGTTCCGGGCCCGCACCACCGCGCGCACAGGAAGTCGGCCGGTCCGACGTCCCACTCCACAGCCGCAGGCTGCCGTCGTCCAAGGACGCTCGGGCTGGCGGGCAGTGCTCTCGGTGGCCCCCGCTCGACCCGAGCGAGGAGGCCAACCACGACGCCTTCGTCCCGTCACCGCGCGGGGACGGCCGCGTGCCTCGTCGGGGCGATCCGACGAGGCACGCGGTCAACGGCTAGGGGATATGCGGTGGCGGCCACGGCTCCGCCGGTCGGGGGCCGGGTTGGTCTCGGGGCTGAAGTGGCCGGCCTGGCGGGCGATCCAGGCGTACTCGGTGCTGCCGTCGGGAAGGCGGCGCAGTTCCCAGCGGCCGTGGCGGGTGATGGGCGGCGGGGGCGGGGTGTCCTCGATGCGCAAGCTCGTGACCACGCCGACGACGACGGTCGTGATGGCGAGCGCGAGGAGGACGGCCAAGGCGGTGCCGACGAGGAAGCTGCTCATTGGGAGCGGGCGTGCCTCTCGGTGTCGCGGAGGATATTGAGGAGGTTCAGGAGGGTCGAGACGGGCGCGTTGCCGAAGTCGACGAGGAGGCGGCCGTCGACGGTGGTGCCGTTGGTGGCGGCCGATCCCCACTGGATGCCGAACGGGCGGCCCGCTTCGTGGAGTTCGCGGAGGAGCGCGGCGACCTCGGACTCGGTGTAGGTGCGG
>NZ_JAQYWW010000342.1:0-3398 GCF_036322525.1 Streptomyces sp. BE20
ATCCGATAAGTCGCTCGGATACGCCCGTCTGTCCATGCGCCGCAGAACATCACCCGAACCCCGACTGGCACGCCAGTACGGCCGACGTTCACACGAACGAGCGATCATGAACCGAGAGAAAGCGGACTTAACGTCCACTGAAAGAAGAACATACGACCTGCTTGCCGTTGTACTTGTTCCTGCGACGCCCGCGCCCCGGTCTCACTCTATCGGTGCACCATCGGGCCGCTTCGCTCGAAGTTCGTCAAGCCTCGCGCGGAACAGCGTCTTAGCTGCCCACCCTCCGTACTCCAGCGTTGGCACCGCCGTTTCGATCACGTGGTGTGCCCTCGCCTTGAGATCGGCGCCCCAGACGACCGCGTGCTGTTGCGCACTCCGCCCGCATTCGTTCGGCTCCCCCGGCAGGCACAGCGGCAGGTCCTCGCCGAGCTTGTTCGCGGCGTGACGGACGTACCGGGCCACGTCGAGCCACTGATCCGGCGTTCTCGCCGGCCACCCGTTCGGCGCGTCTCCGGGCCACGGGGTCCAGTCCTCGCCGTAGTGGTCGCCGTGGGCATCCATGCCGCTCCCTGGTCGCCTAGTTGGGGCTCCGATGCTATGCCGTCTCAGTCCCGGGCGGGTCGCAGACGCCCACCGAGGGCACGCACGGGGAGCACGGGCCGCACATCGGCAAGAATTGCGGGGGCGGGCACGCCTGTGCCTGGTCACACTCCCGCGCGATCTCGGCGAGGACTTCGGCAAGGCGGTCACTGGCCCAGATTTCGGCGAGCGGCGTTTCGAGCACGTTCCCGACACTGATGAACCGGCCGAGGACGCACGGGGACACGGTGCCGTCCGGCAGGATGGCGCACTTCTCGTGCGCGCAGTGCCCGCACAGATCGGCGACCTTCGGCGCGGCACCTCGGCTCGCCCGACCGAACGCCCGCACCCGGTCGCCGCCCACTTCCTCGACCCCAAGACTGATCAGGTCTTGCAGGGCTTCCGCGGCCCGCTGTCCCGGCCGGGTGGTCACGACCCCGCCTCGGATCGGAATCCCGAGTTCGATCGCCCTCGCCACGTTCGCCCGTGTCTTCCGGTGCGATCCGCGGTGTTGGGTCACGGCGTCGTGCCGGTCGGCCTGGTCGCTGTAGTAGGACGTGGCGAGGCTGGTCCCGGCCGACTTGAACACGTCCCACAGCGCGGGCGTGATGTAGGTCATGTTCGAGAAAACCTCGACCGCGAGCCCCCTGCCCCGGGCGTAGATGATCAGGTCCCCGAGGTGCGGGTACAGGGTCGGTTCGCCGCCGATGAACTGCACGTTCTTCGTGCCCATGGCGGCGAGCTGGTCGAGCACGGACCGCCAGTTGTCCGCGGTCATCTTGCCGTGCGTGCCCTGCGGGCCGGAGTCCGCGTAGCAGTGGTCGCACTCCTCGTTGCAGAACCCCGTAACCTCCAGCCACGCGAAGTCGAGCGGGGCGGGGGGCCGAGGGGCGGTCACATCGGGCTCGGTGGTGGTGATGGTCATGACTCTGTGCTCCCTCCGTAGAGTCGGCCGCCGGCTCGGGTGATCGGCGGTGTCTCGCTGGTGGTGCAAAGGGCCCGCCCCGATCTCCAAACGGATGGTTGATCGGGGCGGGCGGTGCTGTTCCTCACCCCTTGCGGGGCATCCCGTCGGCCGGGCGGGGCGGAGCGGTGTCGGAGCGCCTGTCACGTCTGACAGGTCGGCCGTGCACACGTTGCGAACTCCCCACCGGGGAAGAGCGGTTGTCTCGCCTCACGTCGCTGTGCGGCGAGCCACCTGCCCGACGGCAGGCGTGGAACCCCGTTCCGGCGGGGGTGTTGACCCATTTCCGCCCCGCCGGAACGGGAGTACAGGGCAGGGCGCCGAGCGGGCAGCGCCGTGCCTGGTTGGATGCGCCCGAGGGGGACCACCAGCGGCTCACCCGGGAACAGGTCGGCCCACAGCTCACCCAGAACCGCGCCGTGCCATCCGCAGGTCTCACAGAGCCAGATCGGGCCGTCCGGACCGGCCGCCGGAACCTCGGCGTACGGGGTCACCTTGCCCCGGTGACGGGCGTCCTCCGGGGCACTCGGGCGGGCTGGTGGTCACGCGGCGGCGCGGACTCCCGCGGGCTCGCCGATGAACAGGATGGGCAGCCCGTGACCGGCCTCGCGGGCGTCGAGCGCGTAGCCGATGCGGTCGGCCTGATACGTGGCGAGCTTGCCGGCGAACTGGTCCGGCTTGAGCCACACCAACTCTCGGATCTCCGCACCCGCCTTCACCGGGATGGACAGGGCCTCGGCCTCTTCGGCGGTCAACACCCCGCCGTCGAGCACCAGGTTCAACCCCTCGTTGGCCCCCGTCGTCTCGTTCGCCTCCATCTGGTCGACCGCGAGGACGTGCGTCAGGTCCCGGGTCAGTCCGGTTTCCTCCAGCAGCTCCCGCGCGGCAGCGTCGGCGACCCGCTCGCCCTGCTTGGCGCCGCCACCGGGCAGGATCGGCCGGTCCTTGTACGTGGTCTGCACCGTGAGCACGGCCCCGGTGTCCTCGCGGGTGATCAGCACCACGCATCCGAGGCGGCGCCGGGGGTGCTGGTCGTGCTCAATCTCGTTGCGCATCAAAGGACTTCCCCACTGGAGTAGTGATCGAGTAGACCCCGCCCCGGTCGTCCGTGGTCCACAGGTCACGCCACCAGGGCGGGGGCTTTGTGCAACCCGCCGGTTCAGTCGGCCGACGGGAATCAAGAGGGTCGCCCCGGTCCGAGTCCCGACAACCAGGACCAGGGCGACCGGTGCACGCACAGCCGCGCGCACCTCTTCGCCGAGTGGGATCGGCGGAGTACCGGCCCGCACACTGCCTACGGGGGAACAGGCAGCTCGGGGCCGATCCCGTCCACGCTCACCGAGTAACAGGCACACTGTGGAGGGGAGTTCAAGGGGATCACACCGTGGCTTCGACCCGAGCGCGGCCACGTTGCCGACTCAGAGCACCCGCCCACGTGTTCAGCTTCGGCCCGAGGTGCAGCCGACGGACGTACCGCTTGTGATGCCCGCGACAGACCGTGATCCGCTTGCGCCGGGGCGTGGACGGTATCTCGGTCACCTCCGCTTCCGACTTGCACGGGACACAGAAGCCGGCTCGCCACTCGCCCGGCTCCTCGCTCACCGGATGCCCTGCCGTTCTCCGGCCTCGCGGTGGAGCGCTGCCCGGACCCGAGCCCGCGCACGTCTTCGGCGCTGCCACCCCTCGACCCAACCCGGGCCGTAGGACGTGCCGATAAGAAGTCATCTCATTTGGGCTTGTAGGCTGCTCGCGTGCTGATCGTGGAGCGTCTGGTGCCGGATGAGTTGTGGGAGTTGTTCCAGCGGGTGGTGCCGGCGGCGCCGACGCGTCCGCAGGGTGGCGGGCGTCGGCGTCA
>NZ_JAQYWW010000343.1:0-321 GCF_036322525.1 Streptomyces sp. BE20
CCCCGTCCACGGCGCGGATCGGCGCACCCGGACCGGCGGGCCGGGTGCGCGGACCGGGCTAGCTGAAGCAGAGATCGGCCAGGGAGAGCGTGGGGGCGGTGGGGGTGACGGGGATTGAGCGGCTGGCGTTGGTGGTGGGGATGTCGTTGTTGTGGCGGTGGCCCGACCTCTCGGTGGTCTTGCGCGTCTGCGTCCGGGTCGGGGTGATGTTGCTCGGCCGGATCGTCGAGATCGGCGTCATGCAGCAGGTCTTCGGCAACCGGGCGGACCCGTACACCAAGGCGCTGCTCTCCGCCGTCCCGCTGCCGGATCCGGCGGCGG
>NZ_JAQYWW010000344.1:0-29494 GCF_036322525.1 Streptomyces sp. BE20
GTCGGCCTGGATGCCGGGGATGGCGAAGCCGAAGGTCTGCCGGCCGGTGTAGAAGAAGAAGTAGCAGAACATCGCGGCCAGGAGCATGCGCCACTTGAGCTTGTTGTACTTGCCCTCGCTCACGAGTTCGAGGGTGGGGGTGCCGGGTCTCGGACCTTTGGTGTCCGATCTGGTGGTCTCGGCGTTCGACATGGTTCTCGACCGATCTGGGTGGGGGCCGGGGAGCGCCGCATGGCGGGCGGCGCGAGGTCGAGGCGGCGGCTGCCGCCGGTACCGTGGCTGCCCCCCGGAAGGGGTGGCCACGGCGTGTCAGTGCGCGTGAGCAGCGCACGTCCGGGTGGTGCGGCCGGGACGCGGTCAGCGGCTCCCGGCCGGCTTCCGGCCGGCTCCCGGGCGATCATGGCGGCGCCCAGGCAGGCCGCTCGGCCGCCCACGAGCCCCGCGACCACGTCCGGTCGTGGGCCGCGTCCGCAGGCCCGGCGGAGAGCGGAGTCGATCGTCTGCCGCAGGGCCGTATCCACCTGCGGCAGCGGTCCGCCGCCGACGACGACAACTGAAACCTGGGTTCTCGGATCCTCGGGGGTCGGTGTCCTGGGGTGCATGCTGTTGCGGCCGGAGGTCATCGGTGGCGCGGACACCAGCGGGTGGTTGGTGGCCACCGGGTAGATCGTGCTGAAGTCGGCGTCGGTGCGCACCGCGTACGGCCCGCTCGTGCCCCACCGTCAATTCACGTTCGGCAGATAGGGGACGCCCTCGCCGGGCAGGTCGGGCTGGGCGAGGTCGAGCGCCACCCCGCCGTCCTGGACGAACGTCTGCAGCGACCCCGCCTGAGTCTGCACGTAGTTGCGGTAGTCGGGGGCCGTAGCCGGCAAAGCTGCCGAAGGCGATCAGGTCCACCCCCTGCGCGTTCGCCGCGATGGCCGGGTTCAGATCGATCACGGTAGAGCAGGCGTGCTCCAGCAGGATGCGCAGCCCCTTACCGTGCGTAGACGGGTCGACGTACCCCAGCACCGCCGCGCGCAGCGGCGTCGCTGCGGCCGCCGGGGAGGCGCCGGTGGTGCCGGTCATGGCGCTGCCGGCGGCGACCGTCGCCGCGCCGACGCCCAGCAGCTGCACCGCCTTCCGGAGGCTGATCTCGGAGCGGATGTGATCGGACGGGGCGGGGGACGAGTCGTCCATCGTCTTCTCCTGACGTGAGAGGTCTGGAGGGATGCCGGAGAAACCACGACCCTGGAAAGGGCGTGGTCGAGCGGGGGTGGGGTGGGTACGGGCAACCCGACTGGTGGGGGTCGGACCGTGCGCGGCACGGGGGGGGCGGCTCTCTGCGCCCGGGTGGGGGCGTCGCAGGTCGGCCGGACAGGAGTCTGCAGCCGCTTCGGTGGGCCGGTACGGAAGTAGGCCGGAACCGGTGAAGCGGGGCGGGGTCAATGAGTGGAACTACAGCGGCAGCGCAACGGCGCTGTCAATACTCCCGCACCGAATAACCGTGGGCCGAATCGTGCGGGGGGTGATATATGGGCCGGGTGAACGGGGTGGACTGTCGTGCCGGTTCTTGATCCGGTCAGCGGCGATTCCTCCGGGGGCGGGGCGTTCCCCGAGGAATTCGTGACGGATCGCCCGGGTGGGCGGGGAGCTACGATCCGCTGCTCGAAGCGGTCGACCCATGAGGACGCGAGTGCAGCCAACTTCCCAGGTGGTCAAAGGTGTTGAGTTCCACCGCAGCCTCGACCCGGCCGGCATTCTCCCTCCACGCTCCTGCGGTGTCGCGACGCCTCGGCAGCGTTCGCGTCTCAGTTTCCGAGTGACTGTCAGATAGGCGCCGGTCGAGTTGACACAGGTGTCACGCAACCGAAGTCCACGGGTCACATCCGGGATTTCTCATGGCCGTCCATGGGGGCGCGGGCGCGGTGTGTCGCCCATACGAATCCGTTATCCGCCCCATCAGTATTTCGGGTCTTGTCGCCGCTCCCCCACCGGCCGACCATCGGATCCGACGCTCCCGGGACGGGAGCGCCGCCGTGCTGCCGTCGCACCGAGGATTCGGGGCGTTCCGTCGACTCGGCGGGGCGGCGGCGGCACGGCACACCACCCTCGGGACCACTCGGAGGCAGGCCGCCATGGCCGTCCCCCGTTCACACACCGAACACCTTCGCCCCATGCGGGGCCGTGACCGCCCGTGAGTACCACCATGCGGAGCACACCCACCGAACAGCGCGGCGCCCTTCCCCTGTCACCGGGGCGGGAGGCCGCGCGGCGGCGTCCGACCGTCGGCACGAGCGTCCCCGCCCCGGACGTCGGCGCGTACTACATCAGCGGGACCGTCATGACCACCGACGGCCGCGTCCGGGAGTGCGAGCGCCGGTACACCCTGCCGAAGCGGGGCACGGACGCCGTAGTCGACACCGCGCTCGGCTGCGCGACCGATCCCGCAGGGCCGGCCGACCGACTGCGCACGCCGGTGTCGGCGGCCGGCCTCGTACTGAGCGGATCCGCGGACGAACTCGCCGGAGTCCCGACGACGGCCGAACCGGAGTGGGCCGCCAGGCCGTTGCGTTCCTGGCTGGAGGAGCACCTCGACGTGCCCGTCCTTCTCGGGCACGAGAGGCACGCCCGCGGCGTCGCCGGGAGCCGGCCGCGGGGTGAGGCGTTCGCGTTCGCGACCTCGGGCAACCCCGTCCTGGTCGCGGTGATGCGGGCGGGCCGGTCCGTTCGGCAGGTGACGTTCGACGCCGCCACGGACTCGCCGGACGGCAGGGCCGCGACCCTGTGCAGCGCCGGCACGGCCGCCTGGGCAGCCCAGCGGGCACCGGGCCTGGAACGCCGGGAGTTCGAGGCGTGGGAGGAGGACAGGGCTCAAATGCCGTGGTGTGCCACCGCCCGCGGGGAGCTCCCCCCACGGATCGGAACAGGTATCCAGGCAGGTGATTCTACGCTGCCCCCGAGGTCCCGGCGGGGCCAAGACTCGGATACGCCCAACACGGGGACCGCGTACGAGGCCCCGGCGAATCCGCCTCGGCTCCCTACCCGGATCAGCCGTTCTCCTCGGCCCGGCGCCCACGCGGCCGCCGCAAGAACCCACCACACGGACAGTCCGGAAGTCCCCGACGGGGACGATCCGGAACCGTTTACTCAAGGACTAGGAACATCATGAATCCGCCTTCCCCGAGCGCTGGATCCAGTGTCTTAAGACTGCTACTCATGTCCCTGGTGACAGCTCTCCTTGCCGTCGGTGTGTCCGTCACTCCCATGGCAAGTGGCACGGCACACGCCACGGAGTTCCTGGGCAACCCCTGCCCGGCGTCGGAGAGCATGTACTGCACGCGGCTGTACTTGAAGGAGGGCTTCACGCTGAGTGTGGATACCCAGCGAAGCGCGTTGAACCAAGTCAGGTTGGCCCGGGTTCACGACGGCCCGAACATGGCCTGGCGCCTGACTCCGAACTGGCAGGACGGAACCTTCCGGATCCAGAACGTGTCGCTGGGCACGTGCCTGACGGCCGGAGGCTTCTGGGACCAGGCGCCGGTGTCCTTGCTGTCGTGCGGTTCCACCAGCACCTGGCAGGACTGGATTGCCCATCCCACGCCCACCGGGTTCATGTTCAAGAACGTGGGCACATCGTCGTGCCTCGCTCCCTACACGTCGAAGGTTTCCCTCGGGACACCGACCTGGTTGACCGGCTGCGACGGAAAGGAGGAGCAGTCGTGGAAGGTCCCCTTCGGTGACGAGCAGTCTCCCGTGCGCGGACCGCGGGAACTTGCCCTGACCTACGCGACCAAGATGTGCCAGAAGTACAAGAATGAATGCTCATGGGACATGGAATCGGAATCCTCCGCGGACATGCTGCCGGACTCCTGCGCGTCGGACGCCTGGTTCAACGAAAACGGCTACCCGGATGGCGTTACCCATACGTTTTCGGTACTCAGGACGAACGGATGGTCCCACGAACTGGGCAGTGAAGTTGAGCTTGGACTGGAGACCGGCGCACTGTCATCACTGATTGCCAAGGTCACCGTCAAGGTGAAATTCACCTTCAAGAAGAGCTGGTCCGGCTCGGAAGCCCTGGGGAACCAGGTCACCGGCAAGATTCGACCGGGGGAATACGGCTGGGTCACGCTCTCCAGGGCTGCCACCAAGATCACCGGGACCTGGACGTTCAGCCGCAGTCATCTCCCCTGGACGGCCAGGGACACGATCGTCATGCCCGTGACGACGTCCGACGACGGCCGGCCCACCCTCTATACCGTCCGGTCGTCCCCGAACCCGCCCATCTGCAAGTAGGACCGCGGGCACCGGCAGACGCCGAACATCCCCGGGCTGCCGGGACGGCCTGCGGGCCGTCCCGGCAGCCCGGGGCACACCCGTCGCAACGCAGCGATTCCGCGCGCGCATCGGGGCACGTCACCGCACCCGCCCGGGCCGCGCGCCCCGACCGGCGCGCGGCGGGGGCGAAGGGGCGCGGGTGGAGGCAGCGTCAGGCTCGGACCGGACGCGGCGGCGTCACGGTGCGTACAGGCTCGGAAGGTTGACCACGATGGCCTCCTGGGTGCTGCGGGCGATCACCACCACGGCCTCCACCTCGGGGTCCGGATTCTCCTCGCGGTGCGGGACGAACGGCGGCACGAAGATGTAGTCGCCCGGGCCGGTGCGCAGCCGGATCTCCTCGGGCGTGCCGGAGGAGTCGTCGACGAAGACGAACTCGGGGTGCCCGCTGACGATGTGGATGGCGGTCTCGGACTCCCCGTGGTGGTGGTCGGAGGACGCGGTCGAGGGCGCGACGTGGGTCTGCCCCATCCACAGCTTCTCCGAGCCCACGGTCCGTCCGCTGATGGCCGCGAAGCGCCGCATGCCGCCGGTCTGGGCGGTGTCGCCGTCGAGCTCGCCCGCCCGGATGTGGTGCAGCCTGGCCCGCAGGCCGGTACCGGGAGCGGCGGTCCCGCCGTCGTGCAGGTGCGGGTGGAAGCCGGTGCCCGCCCGGGTCACCACGGGCGCCTGCGCCGAGGTCTCCTCGGAGCACTCGGCCGGGGCGGCCGGGTGGTGGTGCGGCGGGTGGGCGGTGGACATGGCGGCTCCTGGGTCGGGGATGGGAACGCGGGCGGGGGACGGGGGCGTGGTGACGGGTTGCGGACGCGGCGAGGGGCGCGGGCGGGGCGGCGGCGAGGCCGCACCGGCGGTGGCCGCGGGACGGCCGAGTGCCTGGGCATGGCGGTGGCCCGGAGTCCGGTGCGACGTACCGGCCGGGTTCGGACGCTAGGCCCGGCGGCGAAAGGATGTCAAGAGGTGTCCTTTCCCGCCGAGCGCTCCGCGCCATGCCGGACCACGGACCGGACAACCGACCGGACAAGGGACTTGAGCACGGCCGCGGCCGGGGGATACTCGGCCCATGCATATCTCCGCCAAGGCGGACTACGCCGCTCGGGCTCTGGTCGAGCTCGCCTGCGACACGTCCCGCCCGCTGACCTGCGAGGCCATCGCCGCCTCCCAGGGCATCCCGTTCCGATTCCTGAAGTCCGTGGTGGGCGAGCTGCGGCGGGCCGGGCTGGTCCGCAGCCAGCGCGGCTGCGAGGGCGGTTACTGGCTGGGCCGGGCCGCCGCAGAGATCACCCTGCTGGACGTGGTCCGAGCGGTCGACGGCGAGGTGATCACGCTGCGCGGCGAACCGCTGGCCGGGCTGGACTACCCGGGGCCGGCCCGGGGGCTGCCCGCCGTGTGGCGCAGCGTGGAGGACCGCGCCGTGGCAATCCTGACGGAGACCACCGTGGCGCACCTCGTGGGCACGGCCCGGCAGGTGGCACCCGCATGACGCGGCCGGCGTGCGGTGGCGGTACGACGGGCGCGGAAGGCGCGGCGACGGCACCGGACGCGGCGGACGCCGTTGTGGAGATCGCCGAGTTCACCGATCCGATGTGCCCGTGGTCCTGGGGCGCCGAGCCGCGGCTGCGGCGGCTGCTGCGGGTGCTGGGCGAGGGGGCCAGGCACCGGCGGGTGTTCGGCGTCCTGTTCGACGAGGACGACGACCCGGCGCCGGATCCGGCGGCCGAGACCGCCTGGTACGCCCGGTACGTCGCGGAGATCGCGACGCACACCGGCGCTCCGCGCGCGGAGCGGCTGCGCTGGGTGGCGGCCAGCAGCTGGCCCTCCTCGCTGGCGGCGGCGGCCGCCGAGGCGCAGGGGCCGCTGGTCGGCGAGCGGGTGCTGCGCCGGCTGCGGGAGAGCGCCTTCGTGCTCGGCGAACCCGCGGACACGCCTGAGCGGGTCCTGGCGGCGCTCGCCGGGGTGCCGGGTCTCGACGAGGCCCGGCTGCGGACCGCGCTGGCCGATCCGGCGGTACGCGAGCGGGTGCGGCGCGACCGCGCCGAGGCGCGCCGGCCCCGGCCGGAGGTGGTCGGGCTGCACGGGCCGGGGCCGCACCCGGGGGCGGCCAAGGAGACCGGGGACGGCCACCGCTACGCGCTGCCGACGCTGGTCTTCAGCGGTCCGGCCGGGTGCCGGGTGGTGCCGGGGTGGCGGACGGTGGAGGAGTATCTGGCGGCGGTGGCCGCCGTGGCACCGGGCCTGTGGCCCGGTGCCGTGCCCGAGCCGACGGCGGCGGAGCTGTTGGAGCGCTACCGCAGCCTGGCCGAGGCGGAGTTGGTCGGGGCCGCGGGGCCGCTCCCCGGGGGCGCGCGGCGGGTGGCGACCGGGCACGGGGTGCTGGTGCTGCACCCCGACGAGCGTTCGGGTCCGGCCTGGGAGTCCGCCCGGCGGGCCGGCGGAGCGGGCTGAGCGCCGCCCGGGGCAGCTGCGGAGAGGGCTGAGTGTTTCCGGGACGGGTCGGCGCGTCGGGCGGGCCATCCACGGTTCGAGACGGGCGGCCCGCCCGGCGTCCGGTCCGCGAGACGTCGGCGCGTTGTCACAGCGGGCTGCGGGTGCGGCGCTCCGTACCGGCGGGGCACCGGCCGTTCGCGGGCGATGCGGCGGCGCGCCGTGAACGGCGCGTTGAGGGGGTGTTGCAGCACCGCCGCCACAAACAGACACCTTTTGGTGTCCATTGACAGCAGGCCGCCGACCTGGCCAGGATGTGCCCCATGAACCCCACGCACCGCGTCACGGTGCGCCGCTACATGAGCCACCGACGCGCCGGCAGCGACCTCTGTTGTTGACCGCGTCCCGGCCCGGCGGCGCCCCCGCCGCCGAGTCCCGCCCCGGCCGTATCGGCCGGTAGCGCCGTACCACCGAAGCCCCCGGCCGCGCCGGGCCCGGTCCCGTACCGGCGCACCGCGATTCACCGCCCCGCGCAGCCGGCACCCCGCCGCCGGGCCACCGGCCGCCGGTAGCCGGCCGCCGCGCGATCCGGCGAGCGACGCATCGCACCCCACCGCGGCAACACCCACCGCAGCCGTACCCCATCGAGCCACCGCACGCCCAGCGTCGGCCCGGCCACCCCGCCGCGCCCGGCCGTCCCCATCTGCCGCGAGCCCCACCCCCGACCCGCACGCCGGACCCGCGTGCCGGGCAGCGGGCGGTGGCGCCGCGCCCACACCCCCGCCGCCGGTGCCCCGCCGCGCCCTGTCGCGCCGCGCCACCGTCCTCGTAACGCCCGAAAGGTGACGAACCGCCATGACCAGCACCCCCGCCCACCGCACCCTGCTCGGCAGACGTTCGCTGCTCGGCCTGGGCCTCGGCCTCGGCGCCTCCCTCGCCCTCGCCGCGTGCGGCGACACCGGCGCCGGCCAGGCCGGGACGGGCGGCGGCGCCCCCGGCGGCACCCTCAAGTGGGGCTGGGCGCTGCCCACCTCCTGGGACCCGGTGTTCTCCTCGGCCGGCTGGGACGTGCACGGCCTCTCCCTGGTCTACGCGGGCCTCACCAAACTGGACGAGAAGGGCAACGCCGTTCCCGCCCTGGCCACGTCCTGGAGCTACAGCCCGGACAGCGGCTCGGTGACCTTCACCCTGCGCCCCGGGGCGACCTTCTCCGACGGCACGCCGCTGGACGCCACCGCCGTCAAGAAGAGCCTGGACCGCGGCCGCAGCGATCCCAAGTCCCTGGTGGCCCCGCAGCTGACCAGCGTCAGCGAGGTGATCGCCCCGGACGCGCAGACCGTGGTGATCAAGCTGTCCAGGCCCGACTACCAGATCCCCAACCTGCTGGCCGGCAAGACCGGGATGATCGTCAACCCCAAGGCCTTCGAGGCGGACGCCGCCGCGCTGGCCACCCGTCCGGCGGGATCGGGCCCCTTCACCCTCGTCTCGTACACCCAGAACGCGAAGGCCGTCCTCAAGCGCAATCCGACCTACTGGGACGCCGCCTCGATCAAGCTGGAGAACTTCGAGCTGCACCCGCTGCCCGACGCCGCCACCGTGGTCGGCGGCCTCCAGTCCGGGCAGTTCGACGTGGCACAGATCCCCGGCAGCCAGGTCGCCGCCGCCAAGGCCGCCGGGCTGGAGGTCCAGGAGATCCCCTCGCTGGTGGTCGCGGTGCTCGACGTCAACATCGAGAAGGCGCCGTTCGACAACCCCAAGGTGGTCGAGGCGCTGAAGTTCGCGATCGACCGCGAGGCGCTGGTGAAGACCCAGCTCTTCGGCCACGGAGAGGTCAACTACCAGCCTTTCCCGAAGGGTTACGTCGGCTTCGACCCCGCCCTCGGCGACCTCTTCCGGTACGACCCCGCGCGGGCGCGCACCCTGCTGGCCGAGGCCGGCTTCCCGAACGGGGTCGACCTCACGCTGACCACCACGGCCGCGCAGGGCCTGCCCGAGCAGCTCCAGGCGCAGCTGAAGGAGGTCGGCATCCGGGCCACGATCGACGTGATCCCGGCGGCGCAGGCCACCCAGATCATGTACATCCAGCACTCCAGGGCGCTCGCCTCCGACCAGTTCGCGGGCCGCGACTCCGCCGCGCAGGCCTTCCAGGTGCTCTTCGGCGAGCAGGGGCTGATGAACCCCGGCCGGCGCACCCCGCCCGAGCTCAAGGCCGCCGTCGACCTGATCTCGCGTACCCCGCTGGACTCCCCCGAGTACCCGAAGGTGCTTCAGGCCGCCACCGCGCTCGCCGTGCGCACGATGCCCAACACCTTCCTCTACAGCGTCCCGCGCCTGCTGGCCCGGCGTAAGTCGGTCTCCCCGATCCCCTCGTTCACGGTCGTCCAGCGGTTCGAGGGAGTGACTGCGTCGTGAGCGCCGTCCTCTCGCCCCCTCGCGCCCGGCGGGCGGGCCTGCTCGCACGCCGGGCGGCGCGCGCACCGCGCCCGCTGGGGCGGGTCCTGACCGGCGCCGCCACCGTGTTCCTGCTCTCCTCCGTGCTCACCTTCGGCCTGGGCGCCGTCTCCGACGCCAACCCCGCCGCGGCGGTGCTGGGCGAGACCGCCACCCCGGCCGACATCGCCCGGCTGGACCACCAGTTCGGCCTGGACCGGCCGCTGCCCGTACAGTACGGCAGCTGGCTGTGGCACGCGCTCGGCGGCGACCTCGGGGTCTCCTGGTTCACCACCGTCCCGGTGGCCGACTCGATCGCCGCCGCCCTGCCGGTGGACCTGTCGATCGCCGGACTCGCACTGCTGCTGGCGGTGCTCCTCGGCGGCGCTGCCGGGGTCTCGGCGGCGCTCAGCAACGGCGGGCGGCTCGACCGGGCGGTCACCGCCGTCTGCACCCTGCTCGGCACGCTGCCGGCCTTCGTGATCGCCATCGGACTGATCACCCTGGTCGCCGTCCAGTTCCGGCTGCTGCCCTCCGGCGGGTACGTGCCGTTCTCGCAGAATCCCGGCGAATGGCTGCGCTTCGCCCTGCTGCCCGCCCTGGCCCTCAGCCTGGACGCCGCCGCCGGGATCGCCCGCCAGCTGCGGACCTCGCTGGTCGCGGAGCTGCGCGAGAACTACGCCACCGGCGCGCTGATGCGCGGGCTGTCCTGGCAGCGGGTGCTGTTCGGGCACGCGCTGCGCAACGCCGCCGGGCCCGCCGTCACCGTGCTGGGGATGAGCGTGCCGGTGCTGATCGGCGGCGCCGTCGTCACCGAGCGGATCTTCAACCTGCCGGGGATCGCCCAACTGTCGCTGCGCGCGGCGGAGCAGCACGACGTCCCGGTGATCCAGGGCACCCTGCTGGTGACCGTCGCGGTCGTCCTGGCCGCCAACCTCGCCGTGGACGCGCTGCTGTTCGCGCTCAACCCGGCGGCCAGACGCCGTGCCCGCCCGGCGGGCGCGGTCACCGGCACGGCCGCTGCCACCGCTCCGCGCGCCACCACCGGCGCGAAGGCCGTCCCCGCCGCAGGCCCCGCCGCCGACCTCGTCCCGTCGGCGACCGCCGCCTCGGGAGGTGCCCGGTGAACGCGCTGCGCACCACCCTGCGGGTGCCGCTCGCCCGCGTCGCGCTGGCGGCCCTCGGCGTCGTCCTGCTGCTGGCCCTCTTCGGTGACCGGCTCGCCCCGATGGACCCGCTCGCCCAGGACCCGTCCGCCATCCTGCACGGCCCCGGCGGCGGTCACCTGCTGGGCACCGACTACCTCGGCCGCGACGTGCTCAGCCGGCTGCTCGCGGGCACCGGTCTCTCCGTCCTGGCCGCCGCCGAGGCGGTCGCTGTGGCCGCCCTGCTCGGGGTCGTCCCCGGCCTGTTCTCGGTCCGGTTCGGCGCCACCGGTTCCTGGCTCGCCCTGCGATCGGTGGACGCGCTGATGACGCTGCCGTTCACGCTGTTCGCCATCGCCGCCGTCGGTCTGCTCGGCAACGGGCTGCACCAGGCGATGATCGCCCTGGGGGTGCTGCTGTCGCCGCTGTTCTTCCGGGTCGTCCGGGCCGCCGCGCTGGGGCTCGACCGCGCCCAGTACGTGGAGGCGGCCGAGCTGATGGGCGCGTCCCGGGCCTGGATCCTGCGGGTTCACACCTGGCGCAAGGTGCTTCCGACGGTGGCCGTCACCACCGCGCACGCCCTGGCCACCAGCCTGCTGACGGTCTCCTCGCTGACCTTCCTCGGCATCGGCGTCCAGCCTCCGGCCCCCACCTGGGGCGGCATGCTGGCCAGCGACCTCGGGTTCCTCGCGCAGCAGCCGTGGGCGCCCGCCGTGCCCACCTTCCTGATCATGGTCACCATCGGAGCGCTCAATCTGCTCGCCGACGTCCTCGCCGACGTCGACCGGACGGACACCGCGGCGCTCGGAGCACCCTCCGGTGAGCCGGCCGGGAAGACCTCCGGCCAGAAGGGCGCGCTCCCGACGACGACGGCCGGGGCCCGGCCCGCCGGCACCGAGCCGCCCGGCGGGCCGCACCCGCCCGCGGACGACGCCGCGCTGCGGGTCGAGGGCCTGCACGTCACCGTCGGGGGCGGCCGCACCGAGGCCGTCCGGGACGTCTCGTTCGCCGTCCGCCCCGGCGAGGCCCTCGGGTTGGTCGGCGAGTCCGGCAGCGGCAAGACGCTCACCTGCCGCTCGGTGCTCGGCCTGCTTGCCCCCGGCGTCGCCGTGTCGGCCGGACGGATCACCCTCGGCGCCGCCGCACCGGACGCCGCGAGCGGATCCCCCGGCGCTGCGGAGCCCACCGGACCGACCGGACCGACCGAACTGACCGGACCGACCGAACTGACCGGGCTCACCGACCGAGCTTGGCAGCAGGTCCGCGGCGACCGCCTGGGCGCGGTCTTCCAGGACCCCGGCTCCTACCTCAACCCCTCGCTCACCGTCGGCCGCCAGCTCGGCGAGCCGCTGCGCCTGCGCCTCGGCCTGAGCCGGGACGAGGCCCGCCGGCGCGCGGTGGAGCTGTTCGAGGCGGTCGGTCTGCGCGACCCGCAGACCATCCACGACCGCTACCCGCACGAGCTCTCCGGCGGCATGCTCCAGCGGGTCCTGATCGCCGTCGCGGTTTCCGGCGAACCCGGGCTGCTGGTCGCCGACGAGGCGACCACCGCGCTGGACACCGTCGTCCAGGCGGAGGTGCTGGACCTGCTCGACGGGCTGCGCAAGCGGCGCGGTCTGGCGCTGCTGCTGGTCAGCCACGACCTCGCCGTGGTGGCCGACGTCTGCGACCGGATCCTGGTGTTCTACGCCGGGGAGATCGTCGAGGAGGGCCCCACCGCCGAGGTGATCGCCCGCCCCGCGCACCCGTACACCGAGGCGCTGCTCCAGGTCGCCTCCCTCGGCCGGCGCCACCGCCGCGAGCCGGCCGTGATCCCCGGCCGGCCGCCCGAGCCCGGCACCACGGGGCCAGGCTGCCGCTTCGCCGACCGCTGCGCCTACGCCACCCCGGACTGCACCGGGAGCGGCATCTCGCTCACCCCGGTGGGCGGCTCCGGCGGGGACGGCACCCGCCGGGTGCGCTGCGTCCGCGCCGAGGACCTCGCGCTCACCGGAGCCTGGGGAGCCGGGACCCCCGAAGCCCCGGGAACCGCCGTGACCACCCCGCACCACCGGACGGAGGCCCCCGTATGAGCACCACCACCGCCCCGGCGGCGCCGCCCGCCCGCACCGACGGGTCCGAACCGGCCGCCCGCCCCGCCACCCTGCGGATCGAGGGGCTCTCGGTCGCCTTCGGCCGCACCCCGGTCCTCGGTGGCGTCGACCTGGAGGCGCACTCCGGCGAGATCCTCGGGCTGATCGGCGAGACCGGCTCCGGCAAGACCACGCTGGCCCGCGCCGTGGCCGGGCTCGCCCCGGTCACCGCCGGCCGGATCACCGTCGACGGCACCGACCACGGCGCCCTGCGCGGCCGGGCCCTGCGCGCCGCCCGCCGCGCCGGGACGGTGCAGTACATGTTCCAGGACCCGCTGCGCTCCCTGGACCCGGACCTGACGGTCGCCCGCCTGGTCGGCGAACCGCTGGCCGTGGCGGGCGTACCCCGGGCCGAACGGGAGGAGCGGGTCAGGGAGGCGCTGGACCGGGTCGGCCTGGACCCCGCGCTCACCACCCGTACCCCCGCCCGGCTCTCCGGCGGCCAGCGCCAGCGGGTCGCCCTGGCCAGGGCCGTCGTCGGACGGCCCCGGCTGCTGCTCGCCGACGAGCCCGTCAGCGCGCTCGACGCCTCCAACCGCAACCACGTGCTGCGGCTGCTCGACCGGCTGCGCCGCGAGCTGGACCTGGCCGTCGTGGTGATCTCGCACGACCTCGACTCGCTCGCCGGGATCGCCGACCGGATCGCCGTCCTCTACCGGGGCCGGATCGTCGAACAGGGCCCGGCCCGTACGGTGCTGGAGCACCCGCTGCACCCGTACAGCGCGCTGCTGGGCGCCGCCGCGCCGAGCCTGGACCCGGCCAGGCGGGCCGCCCTGGAGCTGCTGCGCACCCCGGCACCCGGGGCCCCGTCGATCGGCGGCCAGGACGGCTCCGACCCCGGCGGCGCCGACCGGAGCGCCTGCGCGTTCGCCCACCGCTGCCCGTTCGCCGACCGGGCCTGCGCCGTGCGGCCCGACCCGCTCCCGGCCACCACCCCTGCGGGGGCCAACGCCTGCGCCGCGTCCCCACCGCCCGGCACCCCGGCCCCACTCCCGGTCGCCCTGCCGGTCGGCGCCCCCGCCGGAGCCACCGTGGCCGAGCACACCGTGGCCTGCCACCACTCCCCCGGCTGGCGGGCGCGGCTGCCCCGCTGACCCCGCCGCCCGTCTCCTCCCGTACCGGAGTACGCCCATGCCTGCCGCACCCCCCGCCCGGGCGCTCCCCGCGCCGCTGCCGACGCCCGCGACCGACCGCCTGGCCGCGATCACCGCCGCCCTGGCGGCCCGCGCCGCCGAGCACGACCGGGACGCCTCCTTCCCCACCGAGGGCATCGAACTCGTCCACGGCGCGGGCCTGTTGACCGCCACCGTGGCGCGGCGCCACGGCGGCCCGGGCGGCGGTCTGGCCGACACCGTCCGGATCCTGCGCGCGCTCGGCGCCGGTGACCCGGCCGTCGCGCTGGTCACCGCGATGACGCTGTTCGTGCACGCCGCCGAGGCCCGTCGCCCGCACTGGCCGGCCGGACCGCTCGCCGACCTGCTGGCCGAGTCCGCCGCCCGCCCGACGCTGGTCAACCACGTCCGGGTGGAGCCCGATCTCGGCACTCCCGTCCGCGGTGGGCTGCCCGCGACCGTCGCGCGGCGCAGCGGCGACTCCTGGGAGCTGACCGGCCGCAAGATCTACTCCACCGGCGCCCCCGCGCTGCGCTGGCTGCTGGTCTGGGCGAGGACCGAGGAGGACGATCCCCGGGTCGGCTCCTTCCTGGTGCGCGGCGACCGGCCCGGGATCACCGTCGAGCCGACCTGGGACCACCTGGGCCTGCGGGCCAGCCGCAGCGACGACGTCCTGCTCGACGCCGTACGGATCCCGCTCGACCACACCACCGGGCTGGCCCTGCCGGAGCCGGGCGGCGGCCGGGACGCGCTCGGCGGTGCGTGGAACTCGCTCGGCCTCTCCGCCCTCTACCTGGGGGTGGCCCGCGCCGCGCAGTCCTGGCTGACCGGGTTCCTGCACGAGCGGACCCCGACCTCGCTGGGCGCCCCGCTGGCCACCCTGCCCCGGTTCCAGAGCGAGCTGGGCGGCATCGACGTCGACCTGGCCGGCGCCGAACGGCTGGTCGCCGGTCTCGCCGGGGCGGTCGACGCGGGCGACGAGCCGGCCGCCGAGGAGAGTCCGGGCGCCAAGCTGATCGCCACCCGGGCCGCCGTGGAGGCCGTCCAGCGCGCCGTCGCCCTCACCGGCAACCACGGCCTGACCCGTCACCACCCGCTCCAGCGCCACCTGCGGGACGTGCTGTGCAGCCGGGTGCACACCCCGCAGGACGACACCGTCCTGCTCACCCGGGGCCGGGCCGCCCTGCACCGCCCTCCGACCCTCCGACCCTCTGACCCTCTGACCCTCTGACCGCCCCCGCTCCTCCCTGCCCTTCCTCTCCCCAACACCACTGCCATGAAAGGCTTTTCGCCATGCCCGTCGAGTTCATCGGCATGATCTCCACCCACGACGTCTCGGAGACCCGCCCGGCCCACGGCCCGGTGGTCGACGTGGACTACACCCGTCGCTTCGCCCGGGCGCACGAGGACGCCGGCTTCGACCGCATCCTGGTCGCGCACTCCTCGGCCAGCCCCGACCCCAACCAGGTGGCGGCGTTCGCCGCGGCCAACACCGAGCGGCTGGGCCTGCTGATCGCCCACCGTCCGGGCTTCATCGCCCCGACCGTGGCCGCCCGCACCTTCGCCACCCTGGACCAGTTCTCCGGCGGCCGGGTCGCCGTGCACATCATCACCGGCGGGCACGACGCCGAGCAGCGCCGCGACGGCGACTACCTCACCAAGGACGAGCGCTACGCCAGGACGGACGACTACCTGACCGTGCTCACCAAGGCGTGGACGGAGGAGGGCCCGTTCGACCACGAGGGCCCGTACTACCGCTTCGCCGACTTCCACTCCGAGGTCCGCCCGGTCACCCGGCCGCGGATCCCGCTCTTCTTCGGGGGCTCCTCGGAGGCCGCCTACCGGGTCGGAGGCAAGCACGCCGACACCTTCGCCCTGTGGGGCGAGCCGCTGGCGGAGACCGCGCAGCAGATCGCCTCGGTGCGCGCCGCCGCCGAGGCCGCCGGGCGCACCGACGTCCACGGCATCAGCGTCTCCTTCCGTCCGATCCTGGGCCGCACCGAGGACGAGGCATGGGAGCGCGCGCACGGCATCCTGGCCACCATCAAGGAGCGGGCGGACGCCTTCGGCGGGCGGCGCCAGGTGCTCCCGGTCGGTCCGGGCGCCGCCCCGCAGAACGTCGGCTCCCAGCGGCTGCTGGCCGCCGCCTCCAAGGCCGACCGGCACGACCGCGCGCTGTGGACCGCCCCCGCCGCCGCGACCGGGGCGGCGGGGAACTCGACCGCGCTGGTCGGCACCCCGGAGACGGTCGCCCAGGCGCTGCTGGACTACGTCGACCTCGGCGTCACCACGCTGCTGATCCGCGGCTACGACCCGCTGGACGACGCGATCGACTACGGCCGGGAGCTGCTGCCGCTGGTGCGCCAGGAGGTCGCCCGCCGCGACGAGCGGGCGGCGCGCGAGGCGGCGGCCGGGGCCGAGTCCGAGGCCAGGGCCGAGGCGGCCCGGGCGGCCCGGGCGGCGCTGCCGGACGCCGAGCCCGCGAGCGCCGCCCGATGAGCACCCCCGCACCCGCGGTGGCCGTCCCCGGCGCCGGCACCGCGCCGGGGGCGGGCCCGGCGCCCGCCGGGCCCGCCCCCGCCCCGGCCTGGTCCTCGGCGTCGGCGTCGGCGTCGGCGTCCTGGGACCCGGCCGACGGTGTGGTCGTCCGCGGCACCGTCCTGCTGCTCCCCGGCCGGGGCGAACACCCGGGCCTGTACGGCCGGTTCGGACGCCGGCTCGCCTTCGACGGCTACCGGGTGGTGGCGACGGCCCACGGCGGCGAGGCGGCCGAGGCCGACGCCCTCGCGGAGCGCGTCGCCGAGGAGCGCGCCGCGCTCCCGGCCGGCGCGCCCGTCGTCCTGGCCGGATCCGACACGGGGGCTCTGCTCGCCCTGGCCGCCGCCGGGCCCGCCGCACCCGACGGCCTGCTGCTCGTCGGCCTCCCCACGGCCGGTCCCCGGCCGGACGGCGCGCAGCGGACCGGCACCGCCGCGGAGGGCGCCTGGACGGACGAGCTGACCGCCAGGACCGCCTGCCCGGTACACCGGGACCTGCTCGGCAGCGACCCCGACTACCGGCCGGGCGCGCTGGAGGAGCCCGTGCCCGCCGCACTCGCCGAGGCGGCCGACCGGTCCGACCCCGGCCTGCCCGCCCTGCTGGTGCACGGCGGGGCCGACCTGGTCTCGCCGCCCGCGACCGCCCGGCGGCACGCCGCCCGGCTGGCGGCCGAACTGCTGCTGGTCGCCGACGGCCGGCACGACGCGCTCAACGACGCCCCGCACCGCAGCGTCGCCGCCGCCGTCGTGCAGTGGCTGGAGCGGCTGCGCGGCGGCCCGCACCTGCCCGTCCAGCTGATCCCGGTCGCCGGCCCCGCGCCCGTACCGGATGCACCACAAGCACCGGACGAACCGGTGACGCACCTCTCCGAAGGAGTCCCGGCATGACCACGCTCGACGAACGCCCCGCCCTCGCCGTACCGGCGGGTGCGGCAGCCCCCGCACCCGCCCCCGCCCCCGCCCCCGCACCGGACGCCGCGACCGCCGCCGACCTGCTGCGCGGCGCGCTGCGCCGGCACGCCGCCGGCGTCACCGTGATCACCGTGGCGGGCCCCGGCGGACAGGCCGGGTTCACCGCGACCTCGTTCACCTCGGTGAGCCTGGAGCCCGCGCTGGTCTCCTTCTACCTGGCGGCCACCGCCTCCTCCGCCCCCGCCGTCCGGGCCTGCGAGGCGTTCACGGTGCACATCCTGCGCCACGGCCAGCAGGAGCTGGCGAAGCGTTTCGCCCGCAGCGGGATCGACCGCTTCGCCGACACCCCGTGGCACACCGGACCGCACGGCACGCCGCTGCTGCCCGGCGCCGCCGCCCGGCTGACCGCCAGGACGACCCAGGTGACCCCGGTCGGCGACCACCTGCTGGTCGTCGGTGAGGTGGTGGGCGCGGACACCGAAGGCGGCCCGCCGCTGGTGCACCACAACGGCGGGTACGGCCGGTTCGCCGCCGACCTGGAGGGCTGAGGACCATGCCGCTGACCGCCCACTGGTTCCTGCCCACCACCGGGGACAGCCGGTACGTCGTCGGCGGCGGCCACGGCTCGGTGCCCGGCACGGCCGGTTCGGACCGCCCGCCGAGCATCGCCTACCTGGGCCAGATCGCCCGTACGGCAGAGCAGTTGGGCTTCACGGGCGCACTGACCCCGGCCGGGGCCTGGTGCGAGGACGCCTGGCTGACCACCGCGATGCTCACCCAGGTGACCGAGCGGCTCAAGTACCTGGTCGCCTTCCGCCCCGGCCAGCTCAGCCCGACCCTCGCCGCCCAGATGGCGACCGGCTACCAGAACCAGTCGGGCGGCCGGCTGCTGCTCAACATCGTCACCGGCGGCGAGTCCGCCGAGCAGCGCGCGTACGGGGACTTCCTCGACAAGACGGGCCGCTACGCCCGCACCGGGGAGTTCCTGGACATCACCGGGCGGCTCTGGCGCGGCGAGCGGGTGGACCACCACGGCACCCATCTGCGCGTCGAGGGCGCGCAGTTGACCCGGCTGCCGGAGCCGGTCCCGGAGGTGTACTTCGGCGGGTCCTCCCCGGAGGCCGCCGAGGTCGCCGCCCGCCACGCCGACGTCTACCTCACCTGGGGCGAACCCCCGGAGATGGTCGCCGAGAAGATCGGGGCCATCCGCGATCTGGCGGCGCGGTACGGGCGCACCCCGCGCTTCGGCATCCGGCTGCACGTGATCACCCGGGACACCTCCGAGGACGCCTGGGCGCAGGCCGGACGTCTGCTGGCCGGGATGGATCCGGCGCGGATCGCCGCCACCCAGGAGGCACTGGCGCGCAGCGAGTCGGAGGGCCAGCGGCGGATGCGGCTGCTGCACGGCGGATCGACGGAGCGGCTGGAGGTGTCGCCGGGTCTCTGGGCCGGGATCGGCCTGGTGCGCGGCGGTGCGGGCACGGCGCTGGTCGGCAGCCACCGCGAGGTCGCCGACCGGATCGAGGAGTACCACCGCCTGGGCATCGACGAGTTCGTGCTGTCCGGGACGCCCCACCTGGAGGAGGCGTACTGGGTCGGCGAGAACGTGCTGCCCCTGCTGGCCGCTCGCGGCCTCTGGAAGCCCGAAGCCTGACGCGCGGCCTCTGGAAGCCCGGGGTCCGACGGCGCACGGGCCGGCCCCCGGCTCGCACGGGTGCGCGGCGGCGGCCGGTCCGGCACGCCCTCAGTCCCCGTCCACGACCGCCAGCCAGAGCTGGATCTCCACGTCCCCGTCGCCGGTGAGGTCGTACGCCTGGAGCAGCAGCAGCCGGCCGTCGACCGCCCAGACCGTGGACCGCTCGCCGTCACCTGAGCGCAGGATGGTGCGGTCCCCGGGCAGCGGCTCGCCGAAGCGGGCTCGCAGCCGCTCCACGGCGGCGCTCTCGATCTCGTCGAACCGCTCGCTGGTCTCGTCGTGGAGGAAGGCGAACTCCGCCTGGTGCTCCGCCGAGAGCCAGATGTCGGCGAGGACGGCCATCGCCCCGTGGCACACGTCGTCCGCGTCGTCCGCGTCCAGCTCCGTGAGGTCGTACGGGTCGTCGTGACTGTCGAAGATCAGCGAGCAGGGGCGGAACGGCCGGGGCACGGCCGCCAGCAGCTCCGCCGCGAGGTCGGGGACGGCGTCGAGCCCGTCGAGGGCCGCCGACCCGCCCCTCAGCCGGGGGTGGGCGAGGAAGTGGTCCGCGTCCCGGGCGAGGAACGCCCCGGGCGGGGTGAAGGTGCCGGGGGCGCCGGTCTCCTCCAGGACCACCGCGCCGGCGGCGTCCCGCAGCCGCAGCAGCGTCCCGTCCCCGGCGGGCGTCTCGGTGCGGGCCACCTCCCGGCCCGCGGCGTCGACATGGGCGACGGCGCCGTCCCGGGTGAGGAAGCGGGCGAGGCCGGGCGAGACGCCCTCGAAGCCGAGCACCCAGCCGTCGTCGTCGGTGAGCGGCTCCGGGTACGGGACGGGCACGAACCGGCCGTCGGTGCGCAGGACGCCCCACGACTCGCCGTCCTCCTCCCCTTCGGCCGGCTCCTCGTCCGGGACACCGAGCGCCACGGCCGCGCCGTCCGGGCCGAAGTCCTCGGCCCAGGTGTAGACCTGGGGGATCACCAGGGTGCCGGTCGGGTCCGCGAAGCCGCGCGCGTAGCCGTCGCCGGTCCGGACCAGGCCGTGGTGGAAGGTGTCGGACATCGCGCTGCCGCCCTGGAGGACGAGCTCGCCCCGGCCGTTCACGAAGCCGGTGTACAGGTCCCCGAGGCCCCCGCCGACGACGTAGGCGAGGCCGTTGTCGTCGAAGGACTTCAGCAGGCGGTGGCCGGGCTCGACGACCCACTCCCCCGCGAGGTCGATCAGCCCCCACTCCTCGCCGACCCGCACGGCGGCCGTGCTGTCGGGCCCGAAGGGGCGGGCCCCGTCGAAGCGCGGCTCGATGACGGTGCGTCCGGTGCGGTCGAGGTAGCCGCAGAGGCCGCTGCCTGCGAACCGGACGCCGACCAGCCCGGCGGCGGAGCAGGGGCCGCCCGCCCGGTACGGGCCGCTGATCACCTGGGTACCGGACGGGTCGAGGTAGCCGACCGTCCCGTCCTCGGTACGGATCCGGGCGAGCCCGTGGCGGAAGGACCCGGCCTCGGTGTAGGCCGCCGGTATGACGGGCGCGCCGTCCGTCCCGGCGAAGCCCCAGCGCCCGTCCTCGCGGAAGCGCGAGAGGCCCGCCGGGTCGAAGGCGTGCGCGTGCTCCCACTGCGGCTCGGCCAGCCACCGGCCGTGTCCGTCGAGGTAGCCCCAGCGGCCGTGCACATCGGCGGCGGGGGCGACCCGGCCGCACCGCCCGTCCGGGTGGAACGGGCCGACCGCGGTGAGGTCGGGCGCCCGCACCAGCCGTCCTTCCCCGTCGATCAGGGCGATCCGCAGGCCGAAGGGGGCCGCTCCCTCGCAGCGCAGGGTGTGGGGCGGCGCCGGCTCGGCGGCCGCGGTGTCGGCCATGGGTGACGGCTCCTCGGGGCGGCGGACCGGAGGTCACCGGGCCGGACAAGTGATCAGATGATCGGGATCGCGCCATCGTAGTGCGCGGCCCGGACACCTGGTTGAACACCTGAAGGGCACACCGGGTGGTGCCCGGGCGAGGCAGGTCCCGTCCTTCGCGGTGAGCGCGGCGCGCCGTCGCGGCCCGCTCGGCCCGCGCCGACCGCGCCGGCCGCCCAGCAGGCGGTGGGCCCCCAGGCCGGCGCACGGCTCACAGCCATCGAGAACCTCGGCCTGAACGCCTCGGACGCCGAGTACCTCCAGGGCTGGCTGGCGAGCTACTGGGGCTACCCGGGCGCCGTCGACGGCCAGTTGGACACCGAGAGCTGGAAGGCGCTCCAGCGCTTCCTCCAGGAGAGGTGGGGCTACCCCGGCGCGGTCGACGGCGTCGTCAGCACCGAGACCGTCAAGGCCCTGCAGCGCCGGCTGAGGGCGCACGAGAGCTACACCGGTCCGATCGACGGCATCGCCGGTCCGAGTACCCGGGAGGCGTTCAAGCGCTTCGCCGCACCCAAGTCCTGAACCCCGCGACGGTCCACCGGTTCCGGTCGGGCGGTGCCGTCCCGCGGGGACGGTCGGGTGTGGGGGTGGCCCGGTTCGGTGGGGCCGCTGGCACGGGCGGTGCGGTCAGGGCGCGGTCTCGTCTGCGGTGTCGGGGGCCTCGGTAAGGCGCAGGGCTTCTTCGATGAGGGCGTCGACGATGCGGTGTTCGGGGACGGTGCGGATGACTTCGCCTTTGACGAAGATCTGGCCCTTGCCGTTGCCGCAGGAGACGCCGAGGTCGGCTTCGCGGGCTTCACCGGGGCCGTTGACCACGCAGCCCATCACGGCGACGCGCAGGGGGTGGGGGAAGTCGTCGAAGGCGGCTTCGACGCGCTGGGCCAGGGTGTGGATGTCGACCTGGAGGCGGCCGCAGCCGGGACAGGAGACGATCTCCAGCTTGCGGGGGCGCAGGCCCAGGGACTGCAGGATGTGGGCTCCGGCCTTGACCTGGTCGACGGGTGGGGCGGAGAGGGAGACGCGGATGGTGTCGCCGATGCCGCCGGCGAGGAGGATGCCGAAGGCGACGGCGGACTTGATGGAGCCCTGGAGGGTGGTACCGGCTTCGGTGACGCCGAGGTGGAGGGGGTAGTCGCAGGCCGTGGCGAGGAGTCGGTAGGCCGCGATGACGGTGAGCGGGTCGTGGTGCTTGACCGCGATCTTGAGGTCGGTGAAGCCGTGGTCCTCGAAGAGCGAGCACTCCCACAGGGCGGATTCCGCGAGCGCGGCAGGGGTGGCGGCGCCGTACTTGGCGAGCAGGCGCGGGTCGAGGGAGCCGGCGTTGACACCGATCCGGATCGGTACCCGGGCGGCGCTCGCGGCGTGGGCGATCTCGCGGACCTTGTCGTCGAACTTGCGAATGTTGCCGGGGTTGACTCTCACGGCGGCGCAGCCCGCGTCGATGGCGGCGAAGACGTAGCGGGGCTGGAAGTGGATGTCGGCGATGACGGGCAGCTTCGACTTGGCGACGATGGCGGGCAGGGCGTCGGCGTCGTCCTGGGAGGGGACGGCGACGCGCACGAGGTCGCAGCCGGCGGCGGTGATCTCGGCGATCTGCCGGAGCGTGGCGTCGACGTCGGCGGTCGGGGTGGTGGTCATGGTCTGGACGGAGACGGGTGCGTCGCCGCCCACGGGGACGGTGCCGACCAGGATCCGCCGCGAGCGTCGACGCGTCGACATGAGCGGGGGCGGGGACGGTTGGGGAAGCCCCAGATCGATCAAGGCCATGGCTGGTCCTCCGGGCTCGGGCGGGCAGTGTCGGGGTGCGCCGAGGACCGCTTCGGTGGCACTGGGTTTCGGGCCTGTGCGGGCGAGGAGTTGACCCCGGATTCCGTGGGACCTGGACTGATCCGGTTCCTGGTACCGCTCTGCTCGGCAGGCCCGGCGGCGTGGCGGGACTCCTTGGTGCAGGGGCATAGCCTTCCGGCGGAAGGCGCGCAGTGCCTCAGGCGGCAAAGGCGTGTCTCATCGGGTGCGGAGCTGCTCCGGTCGGGGGTCTCACTCCCGGTGCCCGACTCGGTGCGTCGGGCGGCCCGCGTCCTGCTGGTTCTCCGGGCACGGTCCGAGTCCTCTCGGCCTGCTCCTTCGCCCCGGTATGCGGCGGTGTCGGGTTCAGTGGTTCCACCACCAGGCGATGGAGGAGATGGGCAGGGGGCTGGGATCCAACCGGAGCGGTTCCTGGCTGGTGATACCCAGGAGTGCGAGGTCGCCGCCGTAGCGGGGGTTTCCCGCGTGCCAGTGGATCACGTTGGTGATCATGGTCCCGGTGTCTCGCAGGAACCGGGTCAGAGCGGGGCTGGACTCGACGGCGATGCGGTCGCGAAGGCGCAGGTGGACCACCATGACGCGGTTCCAGAACTCGATGGCCTTCCGGGTGGCGTGTGTGACGTCGAGATGGTGATGCCGCATCAGCGTCATGACGATGTTCTTGTGCGCGTCGCCGCTCCGCAGGTCCTTCTCGACGGAGTAGATGTCGTTGCACCAGGCGAGGAGGATTCCGGCGGACTCGAGCCAGGCGCGGGTGGCGGGGGCCTCGAACTCGTGGGCCGGGATCTCCATCCCGTTGTAGATCTCCGATGCCGTGATGTAGGCGGCGAACGCGGTGAGCCACAGGCGCATCACGGGAAGAACCGCAGGCGTTGCCTGTCGGCCGGCGAGGCGGTGGCAGGTCTCCCAGGGGATGGCCATGTGATACGAGGTGTACCCGGCGGCGAAGCGGGCGTACTGGACGTCGGTGGCGCTGCCGCGGAACTCGTTGATCAGCTCCGCGAAGTGTTTCACGAAGGGGAGGTCGGTCAGGGGCGGTGCGGTTGGATCGTCCACGATGCGCTGCATGGTGCAGCATGCCTCGATGACCTCCTCCAGTGTGGTGAGTTCCTCCAGCCAGTCGTCCACGGCGAAGGCGAGCAGGTACCACTTTCCGCCGAGCTCCAGGCGTTCCTCGATTCCGTCGGGGCTGGAGCAGGCGACGTAGGCGGCGCTTCGGGATCGGAGGAGCGCGTCGCGGGTGTCGGGGTTCGTCGGGATCGGACAGCTTGCCATCCACCGGGTGGCGCTGTCGTCGATCTCCCGGGCCCGGGGGTGGAGTGCAACCGGGAACGGGCAGTAGAGGGCAACCGTGTCCGGCTGCGGGTCCGGCGCTGAAGTGTCAACGGACATGTCGGGTGCTGCCTTTCGGTGGAGAACGGACCGCGGGCCTTCCGGGGTCCGGGAGAGGGCTGTTCGCAAGCGACGGTTCATCGGTGGCCCGCGCGGACGGCGGTTCGGGGAAGCGGGTCATCGAACCGGGCCGGGTGGCGCGGCAGTGGCTGCGGGTGGTGTCAGTGTTCGCGCTGGGTGACCAGGTGGGCGAGGGCGGTGAGTTCGGCGGCGGGCAGGGGTCGGGGTTCGGCGAGGGCGAGGCGGTGGAGGGCGTCGGCGCTGTGGCGGCGGGCCCGGCGAAGGGTCCACTCCCTGGCGCCGCTCTGCTCGATCAGTTTGGCCGCGTGGCGGCACTGCTCCTCGTCAGGGGCGTCGTCGCCGCGATAGAGGGTGCGCAGGGCTTCGGCCTGGGGAGTGTTTCCGGCCATGGCGGCGGCCACCGGCGGGAGACCTTTCGCCGGCGCAGGTCGGACAGCGCGGGTTTGCCGGTGACCTGTTCGTCGCCCCAGATGCCGAGCAGGTCGTCGGCGCACTGGAACGCGATGCCCAGGTGCCGGCCGAAGGCCCGCAGATGTTCCGCGCGCTGCGGGTCGGCGCCGCCGGCGATGGCACCCAGCGCGCAGGCGGCGGCGAGGAGTTCGCCGGTCTTGCCGACCGCCACCGCCAGGGCTCGGGCCTCGCCGGCGTCGGTGCCGGTCTCCAGGAGGATGTCGAGGTACTCGCCCTCGATCAGCAGTTGGACACTCTCCAGGAGAACGGGGATCGTCTGTTCGGCGCGGGGGGCCTGGGCGAGGGTCTGTACGGCGGCGAAGAACAGGGCGTCGCCGGCCAGGATCGCCGCCGGGATCCCCTTGGCCGCCCACAGGGCCGGGCGGTGGCGACGCGTCCGGTCGCCGTCGATGATGTCGTCGTGCAGCAGGCTCGCGTTGTGGATCAGTTCCACGGCCACGGCCGCGGGACGGGCGGCTTCCGGGTCCGCGCCGACGGCCCGACAGGCCAGGAGGGTGAGGGCGGGGCGCAGGGCCTTGCCGTCGGCCGGGCTGTCGAGGTGGGTCCGGTCGTCGGTCCACCAGCCGAAGTGCAGGCCGGCGAGGTGGCGGACGTGCTGGGGAAGGCGGTTGACCTGGGTACGGATCAGCGGCCTGACGGTGTGCGCGCTGTGCGCCAGGATGTGTTCGCAGTCGCGGGGTTCGTCGGACACCGGGGCCTCGCCTTCGGGTGGCAGTGCGTCAGGATCGGGCGGGAGGAGCCGGCCGGCCGCACCGGATGCCCGGCATCGTGCGCCCGGCGGGAATTGTCAGACAGGCTCTAGCCGGGCTCGCCGGCTCCGTCCTGCGGGGAGTAGAACTGCTGGGCCCAGCGCCGGAACTGCATGATCGGACCGTCGCCTTTCGCGAGTCTCGGGTGTTTCAGAGGGATTTTGTTCTGCCAGATGTCGAAGTCCTTGCTGGCATCCAAGGCGAACAGGTGGGCGAGTCCTGCGCTGGCCAGCGCGTTGGCTGGCCCCGCGAGCCCATGGCCGGCGAGCCGCGCTGACGCCGCCATGGTGAAGGTGAGCCGCCCGGGGTCGACAGGTGTGGAGAGGGCCCAGAAGCGAAAGCGAAGTCCGAGCCTCGCGATCTCGACCTCGCTCTGGATGACGCCGAGGCCCTGGGCGATGAGCCGGCCCCTGGGTGAGAGCAACGAGAACGCCCCGAAACTGGAACCAACGCCTTTGCTATGGACGGTCATTGACACGACCGCACGTGTCCCGTCGAAGAGCGGCTCGTGGAGGTAGGTCACGGGCACCCCATGCACAGGGCGGAAGTGTCCGAGGTCGAACGCGTTCTCCAGCACCTCCTGGGGATGGTCCTCCAGCTCGCGGACCACGCAGTGCGGTGCGGGGAAGTCCGCCGGCGGCAGAGGATCGATCTCCCAGGACGGCGCGTCGCCCAGGGCGTGGCGCCAGACGAAGACGAACCCGTCGATCTCCCGGTGCTCCAGAACCGTGAGCCGGGTCTTCAGCGGAGGCGGGGTACCGTATCCCGTCTTCACGCACGCCCCGTCGAGGCCGAACTGGAAGTGGTGGAAGGGGCAGCGCAGGTTGTCCCCCTGCACGGTCGCCCCGTGGCCCAGATGGGCCCCGAGGTGAGGGCAGTACGGCCGTACCGCACGCAGTGCGCCGCTGACGGTGCGGTAGAGCACGACGTCCTCGCCCATCAGGCGGCGGGTGACGACCTTGCCCGGTTTCAGCTCGTGACTGGCGGCCAAGGCGAACCAGCCGTCGGGGTAGGGAAGGCTCGGCGCTGTCGCCTGCACTGTTCGCGGTGACGGGTCCGATGGGGTCACAACGCACCTCATTCGTCGTTGTGGAGGTGGTCTCGCCTCGGTGAGGCTGTCCGCGTCGCACCTGCGTGATGAGCAGGGCCCTCCGGTGCCGCGGTGGCTGTGCGGGTCTTGCGTCGGTGCCCGCACCGGAGCGGGCGTCAGCGCCCATGTCCGGTGGGCACACCCGTTGCGGCGCTGTGCCCCGGACTGGGTGTCGGTCGGTCCGCACGGCGCCGCGAGACGCGTGGGTGCGGACTTGGCCGATCGCTGGGGCGGGCCCCGGGCGTCGCGGCACCGGTTCGACCCGACGATGGTCGGGCCGGGCGCTTCCGGTTTTCGCCGACCGCTCAGACAAGCGGACGACTTCTGTTCCTATACAAACAGATGAAGGGCTGTCACGGAACGGCGCGCGACCCTCACATCGGAGCACGGCCCGCTCGGGTCCGCGCCCCCGCCCATCCCCTCGCGCCCTGCGCCCGTGACGCCGCGGGTCGAGGTCGCGTGGAACACCTGGCGGGGCGGCCACCCCTGGACCGCCCCGGCGGAGCCACTGCCGGAGACCGGCGGAGCCGACGGCGACCACCACCATCAGGGGCGGCCCCCATATCGCCCTGCGGTGCGGGCGGTCGGGTGACACCGCTCGCCGCCTTCGCGCCACCTCACGAACCCCTGTGGGGCGGGAAGCAGTCTCGCCCGGTGGAGCAGGCGTGTGCACGGCCCCATCGGCGCGGGCGCGCGGGACTCATTGCCTCCCAAGCCCCCTCGGGTGGGGTTGCCGCCGAGGTGCGGGCTGGTGTGCACTCAAGGGGATAGACGCTCTTTGTCCGATCTTTCAATCACACACCCAAAGGATCGTAGACGATCAGGCTTTCTCGCATGTTCGGACCCCAGCGGAGAGGTAGACCCCTATGAGTAAGCCCCGGCCGCGACGCGGCATCATCCGGTCTCTGCATTCCTTCGTCGACGACGCCAAGGAGATCGTCGACGAACTCATCGATCGCGCGGCGGTGCTGGAAGGAAACCTCCGGGACACGGTCATCGAACTGTTGCAGGAGGACACGGGTGGCGGACCCGCCGGCGACATCTCCGATCGTCCCGCGAGCGTGGCGGTGCAGCTGGTGGGCCTGCGGGCGGAGCTGGGCGCGCTGCGGGAAGAGTTCGCCCGTCTGGCCGGGACCTCGCCGGTACGTGACTGAGCCCGGTGTGCCAAGACGGGGACCACGACGGCGCCGTGTCCGGTCGGTCGACGGGCGCGGACGCGCAGCGCTGCCTGATCTGGGCGGAGGGTGGGTTCTTGGCGGACTCGCTCACCGGCCGGCGGGTCTCCTTGGCGGAGCTGGCCGACGAGGTGCGAAGCGGGTGCCGGTTCCGGGTCTGGGACGGTGCGAGCGGTGGCGAGCGCACCTACCAGGTGCTGATCCAGGTCCTTCTGTCCGCGCTCGCGTCCGCGCCGGTGGCGGGAGTCCTTCCAGGGACGGCAGGGCTGGTGTCCCTGATCGGCCGTGCCGGACCTCTCGACTGGCCGAACAACGTCGAACCCCGGACGAGAGGCGGGTGAATCACGGTTCGGCAGTCGGGCAGAACCGGCCCGGCCCGCCCGCCCCCCTTTGCGCTGCGCGGTGTTCCCCCGGTACCGGTCCGTGCGTGGCCGCCCTGTCTCTGGAGGCTGTGTGTCCGCTCGCGCGCTCTACGTCTCGGGGGTCCTGGGTCGCCTGCTCACCAACGAGATCCGGCGCCCCCGGCGCAAGGACGGCGAGGACCCCGGGGAGGAGAACGGGCGGGCGCGGGCGGTGCGGGAGGCACTGCAGTCGCTGGGCCCCTTCTACATCAAGGTCGGCCAGATCCTCTCCACCCGCCCCGACTTCGTGCCCGAGGCGATGATCGAGGAGTTCCGCCTGCTCCACGACCAGGTCACCCCGCTCCCCTTCCACGTCTTCGAGCCCGTCCTGGCCGCCGAGTACGGGCCGCGCTGGCCACGCCTGTTCCGCGACATCGACACCAGGACGCCCCTGGGCGCCGCATCGCTGGCCCAGGTCTACCGCGCCGACCTGGCCGACGGCACCCCGGCCGCGGTGAAGATCCAACGCCCCGGTGTCGCCCAGGTCATGGCCCAGGACATGGCCGTCCTGCGCAAGGCCGCGCGCCTGGCGGCCCGCGCCGCACCGCGCTTCACCACGATGATCGACGTCCCCGCCATGCTCGGGGTGCTCTTCGACGCCATGCAGGACGAGACCGACTTCCGGCGGGAAGCCGCCAACATGCGCCACGGCCTGCACCTGACCGCCGAGTTCGAACACCTCACCGTCCCCCGGGTACTCCTCACCCCCACCCGGTGCGTCCTCGCGCAGTCCCTGGCACCCGGCACGTCCGTCCGCGAGGCCGAGCCCACCGCGTTCACCACCGACGAGCGCACCGGCATCGCCCGGGACCTGATGGCCTTCATGTACCGCGGCTACTTCCTCGACCGCTACTTCCACGCCGACCCCCACCCCGGCAACCTGTTCGTCGCCCCCGGCCACCCCGCCCACCTGATCGACTGGGGCATGGTCGGCCGCATCGACGCAACCATCAGCCGCAGCATCGTCCTCGTGCTGCTCAGCGTCGCCGCAGGCGACGGCCCCGGCCTGGCACGGACCTGGGCCGAGATGGGCAATCCCACCCCCTGGGCCGACCTTCCCGGGTTCCGCACCGACATGAGCGCGCTCATCCCCAAGGTCACCTCCGCATCACTTCAGGACCTCGACTTCGGCGTCACCCTCACCGCCGTCCTCGTCCACGCCACCCGCCGCGGCATCCGTTCCAGCCCCGTCATCGCCCTCCTCGGCAAGTCCTTCGCCAACCTCGAAGGATCGATCCGCCACCTCTGTCCCGAACTGTGCATCACCGACGTCTTCGCCGACAACCTGCGCGCCATCATCTTCGGACTCGCCCGCGAGACCCTCTCCGAACAACAGGCCGCCCGCACCGCCCTCGAACTCATCATCGCCGCCCCCGGCACCCTCCAGCAGAGCCGCAACATCCTGCGCAACCTCGCCGACAACGACCTCACCCTGCGCCTCGCCACCCCGACGGATGGGCCAGGCCGCAACCGAACGGCAGCCGGCCCGAACCACACCCGTGCGGCGCTCATCCTGGCCGCCGCCGTCATCTGGGCGGCCAGGCGCGGGAGATGACCCCGGCCCTGGCCACCGCCGGGGCGTGTCAGCTACCTCGTGCACGTCAGGTAGCCGGGTCCGGCCACCTCGCCGCTCCTCGGCGTACACCGTCACCCGGGCCGGCGGGTAGCGGTGCCGCCCGATGACGTTGCCGCGCCGGAACACCTCGACGATCCCCCGGTCGACCTGGATGGGCAGACGCCCGTGCCGGAAACCCGCGGCTCCGCCGCTTCCGCGTCAGACCACTCTCCGGTCGACGAGCGCGGCCACCTCGGTGA
>NZ_JAQYWW010000345.1:0-201 GCF_036322525.1 Streptomyces sp. BE20
AGCCAGAACGGCGGGAACTGCGTTGAAGTCGCCGCAGGATTCTCCGGCGCCGTCCCGGTCCGCGACTCCAAAGACCCCCAAGGCCCCGCGCTCGTCTTCGAGGCCGACGCCTTCGCCGCGTTCGTCGACGCCGTCCGGTCCAGTGAGTTCGGCACCGCCTGACAACCGCTCCCCGACGGCTCCGCCCGGCACGACCGGGCG
>NZ_JAQYWW010000346.1:0-9997 GCF_036322525.1 Streptomyces sp. BE20
GCGCCCTCGCCGTCAAGCTCTTCCCCGCCCTGTTCGGCGGCCCCGCCTACCTGAACGCGCTACGCGCCCCGTTCCCGGACGTGCCGTTCGTGCCCGTCGGCGGCATCGACGCCACCGCCGCCCTCGCCTACCTCACCGCCGCAGCAGTCGCCGTCGGAGCCGGCTCGCCCCTGCTCGGCGACGCCGCCGACGGCGGCGACCAGGCCGCACTGCGCACCCGAGCCGCACAGTGGCGCACCGCCCTCACCCAGGCGGTGACCGCATGAACGCCGTCCCCGAGGTGGTGACCGTCGGGGAGGCGATGGCCGCACTGCGCGCCACCGGCCCGATCAGGCTCGCCCCGCCCATGGAACTGTCCGTCGCCGGAGCCGAGGCCAACGTCGCCATCGGCCTCGCCCGCCTCGGCCACCATGCCTCCTGGGTCGGCAGGGTCGGCGACGACCCGTTCGGCGCGCTCGTCCTGCGCACCCTGCGCGCCGAAGGCGTCGACACCACCCACGCCCGCACCGACACCCAGGGGCGCCCCACGGGCCTGCTGGTGCGCGAGGACGGCATCGGCGACCTCGCCACCGTCCACTACTACCGCCGGCATTCCGCCGGATCCGCCCTCCACCCCGACGACGTCCGGCCCGCCCTTGCCGCCGGCACCCGCATCCTCCACCTCACCGGGATCACCCCGGCGCTGGGTCAGGGCGCCGCCCGCACCGTCCTGGCGGCGATCGTCCGGGCCCGTGAGCTGGGTGTCACCGTCTGTCTCGACGTCAACCACCGCGCCCGCCTGTGGACCCACCAGCAGGCCCGCGAAACCCTGCTGCTCCTGGCCCGCCACGCCGACATCCTCATCGCCTCCGCCGACGAACTCCACCTCGTCGCCCACGACCCCACCCAGGACGAGGACCACGCCGTTGCCGCCCTCCTCGCCGAGGGCACCCGCGAGGTGGTCATCACCCGCGGCGGCGACGGCGCAAGCGTCACCACCGGCCGCGACGGAACCCACCACGCCCCGGCCCGGTCGGTGCCCGTGATGGACGTCATCGGCGCCGGGGACGCCTTCGTCGCCGGCTACCTCTCCGGTGTCCTGGACGCCCTCACCGCCGAACAACGCCTGCACCGCGCCACCGCCACCGCCGCGTTCGCCGTCGCCACCCGCGGCGACTGGGAAGGCCTGCCCACCCGCACCGACCTCACCCTCCTCGACACCCCCGCCGGCACCACCCTGCGCTGACCCCGAGAACCCCCCGTGCACCACACCGCCCCCCGCATCACCGTCCACGCCTGCGGCACCCACGAACTCGCCGAAGGCGCCCGCTGGGTCGACGACCGCCTCGTCTTCACCGACATCCTCACCGGCCGCCTCCTCGAAACCCCCGGCCCCACCCCGCACCACCCGCAGCGATGTACGGCGCGCAGTAGCCAGGACACGACCCGGCCGCGCCTCGTCCTCCCAGGAGTGCCTCCGCCGCAAGACAAGCTCGAACCGCCATCAAGCGCTCCGTCGACGGACACCCCCACGCCACAGCGCGTCACCTGCGACCGCCCCCGGGACCCGACCGGCCAAACCTTCCGTGAACCCGGGGCCCCGGCTGTCTCCGGCCTGCTCCCCCGCAGACCCGAGACAGCTCCCGCCTGCCACCCTCCGCCACTTTCATCGAGCTGCGCCTCACCCGAACCAACCCTGAGCAGTCCCGGGCGAACCTGGTCACCGTGCAAAAGGAGGGCCGCGGAGCGCGTGCGCCCCAGCCCGTGGCCCGGAGAAGCGTGGCGGGTTCGAAGTGGCGGGTGAGGCTTCGGACGACCTGGTGGTCGGTGACGCCCTGGCCTCAAGCGCTGCCCCGCGCATGGGTCCTTCGACGGTTGGGCCGGTTCGTGGGACGAGGTGTCCGTGGCGGGACGGTCGCGACAGTGTCACAGGCCCGTGACAGGGCGGGTCCGGCCGGGGCCCGCGCACTCTTCCCCCACTGGTACATGTCGGCGAACTCCGTTGCCTCTGAGGCCGCTTCGTTCGCACGGCACGCCGGCCAGGAGATCCACCCGGCCCATCCGATGTCGACCGGCGTGGTGCCGGACGTTGCCCGGATCCCCGGGCCGCCCGGCACCCGGTCACGCTCCCAAAGGGGAAACCATGTCCGACCTGACGCGCGGGACGGCGCCGAGCGCCACCACCGACCTCACGCTCCTCCAGACCGCCGACGCCTGCTCAGGCACCTGCTCCGGCGCCTCTTCCGACACCGGTGAGCCGGTGCGCGGCGGCGCCGACCGCGGCAAGAGGTCGGGCCCTGCGCGGCGGGCCCGTTCGCTGCGTCCCTCGGCGGCCGGTGCCCGGCGCAGTGGCCTGCGCACGGCCTGCGCCGCCCTGCTCGTCACCGCGGTCACCGGGTGCGGCGCCGCGCAGGGCGGCGTGCTCGGCTTGTCCATGGAGCCGAACGCACCCGGCACCACACCGGCGAGCGGCACACCCACGGCTCCCGGGACGCCCCGCTCGCCCGCACCCAGCCCCCGCCCCACCGGGTCCGCCGGACCCGCCTCCGCGAAGGCGACGCCCGCGGCCGTCCCGCCTTCGGGCTCGCCGGCGAAATCGGCCGCCCTGGTCCGATCCACCGCGCACGGCGGCCGGACGGTCGCGCTCACCTTCGACGACGGCCCCGGCCCCGCCACCGCCGACGTCCTCGACGTCCTCGCCAAGTACGGCGTCAAGGCGACGTTCTGCCAGATCGGCCCCCAGGCCACCGCGAACCCGGCGATGGTCAGACGCATCCTCGCCGCCGGCCACCGCCTGTGCGACCACACCGTCCACCACCTCCAGCCGTTCGCCGCACTCACCCACGACCAGCAGGTCCAGGAGATCGGACCCGCCAAGGACATGATCGTCCAAGCCGGCGGACCGGGCACCCAGGTCCCCTGGTTCCGCGCCCCCGGCGGCGGCTTCACCCCCGCCAACGAACAGGTCGCCGCCACCGCCGGTATGCGCTCACTCACCTGGACGGTCGACAGTCTCGACTGGACCAAACCCGGCGTCGCCGCCATCGTCGCGAACGTCCAACGCGAACTGCGCCCCGGCGGCGTGGTACTAATGCACGACGGCGGCGGCGACCGCACCGAGACCATCGCGGCCCTGCACCAACTACTGCCCTGGCTCAAAGCCCAGGGATACACCTTCGACTTCCCCGCCGGATGACGACCACCCCGGCAAGGCCGGGGAACCCCCGCATCCCGCCGAACACGGCCGGCCACCGCAGCACCGGGCACCCGCTCACCGGGCGTGGCAGCCGGCCTGCCCACTGCCCACCGCGACACCACCATGCCTCCCGACACGGGCCACACGGATCGGTGCTCCCACTTCAGCGGGCCAACCTCCGATGCCGGCCCGTGCCGCGGCCGTCGGCCCCGGCGGCGAAGCCCCCGGCCACCCCGCCCCGTCTCCCCACCCGCAAGGCCCGCCGTACCGCCGCCGACCCGCCCGCGGGGGGCCGGCACATGCCGCCCGGCGTCGCGAACGGCGAAGCCGAACCGCGTGCTCACGACAGTTACGCGGATCCAACCCGCACCCCGGAGAGGCGGGCGCCGCCCACGCCCGGCGGTCAGCCCGCCGTACCGCCGGCCCGCACCGGAGCTCCCCGGCTGGTCAGATCACCGCAAAGGCCAAAGGATCACCATGTTCGACCTCTCGTCCCCGGATCCCGACGGGTCCGCCCCGCCGCCGGTTCTCCGTACCGGCGGCGGGGCCGCCGAGGAGCTCGGTGCCTGCCCGGAAGGGGAGTCCGAGGACGGAGAGCTGACGGAACGCCTTCGGTCGGGGGAGGACGGTGTCGCGGCGGTGCTCTACGCGCGCCACCACCGGGCCACACTCGCCTACGCCCGTTCCTTCGGCAGTATCGCGGACAGCGCCGAGGACCTCGCCAGCGAGGCCTTCACCGCTACTCTCGCCGCCGTCCGGGCGGGCGGCGGCCCCTCCGACAACTGGCGCCCCTACCTTCTGGCCGTGGTCCGCAACACCGCCGCGGCGTGGGCGCGCGCCAACCGCCGCAGCCTTCCCTCCGCCGACGTCGACCTGTTGGCCGACCGGAACACCACGGCCCCGTCACCCGATCAGATCCACTCATCGGCCCTCGAACACGATCTGATCGCCGCCGCGTTCCGTGCACTGCCCCCGCACTGGCGCGCAGCGCTGCAGCACTCAATACTCGAACAGCGACCGACGGACGAGGTCGCCCGTCTCCTCGGGCTGAGCACCAGCGGAGCCTCCTCGCTGGTGTCGCGCGCACGCGAAGGCCTGTGCCGCGCCTACCTGACAGCACACCTGCAGGGGGCCGACTCCCCCGAGTGCCTCGCCTGCACCGACCAACTCACAGCACTCGTCCGCCACCCCGCGCGAAGAAAGTCCAAACTCCTGATCCGACACCTCGACGACTGCGCGCGATGCCGACACCGCTACGAGGAGATGCGCGACACCAACCGGCGCCTTCGACTCGCGAGGACGGCACTCGTCCGGTCCACGCCCGATACCGAAGACCCCGCCGCGCTCCTCGCACGGGGGTCGGCGACGGCCGGGCCAACCTCCCCGTCCCCTCCGGTCGACCCGAGGACCGCACCCGCCGTCACGGCCGAAGGCACCACGGCCGTGACGTCGGCACCACCACCTGCGGACGGGGACCCGTCCGCGGCGTACGACCGGCCCAGGCCCCCGCCGGAGGAGCCTCGTCTCCCGGGGAGAGCGGTGCACTGACCGCCGCTCCTGGCGGGGGTGAGGCAGGGCCGCAGGCCGCATGCGCGTCGGCGCCGCTCGGCGCCGACACCGCCGCGGGCTTCGGCGGATCCCCACCCGGCACATCGCACCGATGGCCCCGCAGCTGCGAGTTCGTCTACGCCGGCCGCCAGGACGGCCTGTGAGGTCGGATCCCGACGGCACGCCGCGGACGACGCCCCCGGGTCCTGTCACCCCGCCGGGAGGAGCTGTTCCGTCCAGATGCACTTCCCGGTGGCCGCGTGCCGCGTGCCCCACCGGTGGGAGAGAGCCTCGATCAGCTGGAGACCACGCCCGCCCTCGTCCGTGGCGGAGGCACGCCGGATGTGCGGCGTGGTCAGGCTTCCGTCCGACACCTCGCAGATGAGCACGTCACTGCGCAGCAACCGGAGCCGGACCGGGCCCTTGGCATGCCGGACCACGTTGCCCACCAGCTCGCTGACGACGAGCTCGGTGGTCATGACCAGCTCGTCCAGGTTCCAGGCGGCGAGCTGGCTGCGGGCGTGCTCCCTGGCCTGCGCTGCCGCCATGGCTGTGTCCGGCAGCAGCCACGAGGCGACGTTCCGGTTCGGGATGCGGTGGACGCGGGTGATGAGCAGGGCGGCATCGTCGCACGTCTGCCGGGACGACAACAGGCCCGCGACGATGGTGTCGCACAGCTGGTCGAGGCTCTCGGCGACCTCGCCGTGGTCGGCGCCGGGCGGCGGCCACCCGGCTGTACCGGTGGCTTCGTCGAGGATGTCCGTGAGGTCGGCGATTCCCCGGCCGATGTCACGCGCACGGGACTCGACCAGCCCGTCCGTGTACATCACGACGAGGCTGTCCGGGGGCAGGACGAGTTCGGTGGTGTCGAACGGAGGCGTGCCCGCGCCGAGCGGCGGGTTGATGGTCAGCTCCGGGAAGCTCACGGTGCCGTCGGGCTGAACGATGGCGGGTGGGGGGTGGCCGGCGTTCGCGAAGGTACAGGTGCCCGAGACGGGGTCGTAGACCGCGTAGAGGAACGTCGCGCAGAAGTCGTCGCCCAGGCCGCTGACGATGTTGTTCAGGTGCACGACGAGTTCGTCGGGAGGCAGGTCGAGGACCGCGAGGGTGTGCACGGCCGTGCGCAGCCTGCCCATGGTGACCGCCTCGGACAGCCCGTGACCCATCACGTCGCCGATGGCCAGCGCGACTCGACCCGAGGTGAGGGGGATCACGTCGTACCAGTCACCGCCGATGTCGCCACTGGTGGGCACGAAACGGGCGGCCGCGGTGACGGCCGGCACGGAGGGCAGCGCATGGGGAAGCATGCCCCGCTGGAGTTCCTGGGCTCGGGTGTACTCGGCGTCATAGAGACGCGCCCGCTCCAGTGCCTGGGCGATCAGCGCGCTCAGCGCACCGAGCAGGGTGCGCTCGTTCTCGTTCAGGCTGCGCCGCCGGCTCCAGCTGATGCAGCAGAATCCGATGACACGCCCGGAGACCACCAGCGGCAGGAAGGCCCAGGAGTTCTTCCCCCCGATGGCCACGAAGTCGGCCGTCGCCGGGTAGGCGCTGATCAGCTCCTCCGGGGAGGGGAAGAACATCAGCGTGTAGGGAGCGGAGAGGACGTCACGGACCGGAGTGCCCTCCGCCATCTCCGTCACCGGGGCCTTGCGGACCAGTTCGGTGAAGACGGGCGGGTAGCCGGCACAACCGACCGACCTCAGACCGCCCTCCTCCACGGCCTGGATGATCAGACCAGTGGCGTCGAACGGTGGCAGCACGTGCTCGACGACGGTGCCGACCACCTCGTCGGAGGTGATGGCGCGCGCGAGGGCGCCGGTCAGCTGGGCGACGCGAGCGGAGTGTCCGACCGCGTCGTACCCGTGGTACGTCCGGCGGTCGGTGACGTCGGTGAGAAAGGCCAGAAGTCCCTCGGCCACGGGCAGAAGCCGGAAGCGGTACCAGCGGCCGGTCGTCTCCAGACGCCCTTCGTCCTCGACCGGCGTGGTGCCCGCCATCGCCCGCCGGAAGAGATCCCGCAGGCCCGGCGCGACAGCCTCCGGCACCGTCTGCCACAACGTGCTCCCGAGCAGTCGCGGTGCGGGGCCCAGCAGCGTCTCCGCCTCGCCGTTGACGTACGTGACCTTCCCCTGGCTGTCGCAGGCCAGGAACGCGTCACCCATGGATCGCAACGAGCGCATCACCACGTCGTGCGGCAGGGCCGACTGCGCGGCCTCGGACACCGGCCCGGTGCCCTGCACCCCGCCGCGATGATGTTGCACCGGATCCATTCGATCACCTGCCCTGCTCCGGCGATCACCTGCCGGAATCCGACACACGCCCAACGGGACTACCACACCCGAAGCAGGATGCTCTCTGTGGTCACGACCCGGTCCCGTCCGTTCGGGTGATGCGCTACCGCGTCCGATCCCGCGAACCGGGCCGACCGGCCAAGACCACCCGACAGGTATGACCGGGATTGCGAACCGGACCGGACGCACGAGGCGACGGAATGCCGCGGCCGAGGCCGCCGCAGGCGGGCCGTGAGCGACCCGGTCTGCGCCGACGGCGCACCTCCCCCACTTTACCGCCGATGGGCCGATTCCCGCTGTCACCGCCGACGGCGTGACCCCGATGTCCGCGGCGGTGGGAGGGCAGCGGCCGAATTCCGGTCAACCGTTCGGCGCGCCGCTGGCCGCACAATGCGACCGCTCGCCGCACGTCCTGATGCGATGCCTACCCGTGCACGCCCGGGTGCGTTGGGATGCGCCGCAGGGGGCGAACCCCGGTGCCGGAGACGACCACGGCGACAACCGACGAGCAGGCCCCCGTGGTGCCGACGCGTCGAGGGTCCAGCGCCGGCAGCCCGTCCCGCACCACACCCGCTGACCTCAGGAGGCACCGCGTGGAAACTCCGCCGACCGCCCGTCCGGCTGTACCCGATCGTCTGGAACACCTCGAACAGAGCGAGGAGTTCCGCCAGCTGCGCAGTTCCTTCCGGGGCTTCGCGTTCCCGGTGACCGCAGGCTTCCTGCTCTGGTACCTGCTGTACGTCCTGCTCTCCAACTACGCCCCCGAC
Organism: Streptomyces sp. BE20; assembly: GCF_036322525.1. Taxonomy (NCBI): domain Bacteria; kingdom Bacillati; phylum Actinomycetota; class Actinomycetes; order Kitasatosporales; family Streptomycetaceae; genus Streptomyces; species Streptomyces sp. BE20. The sequence continues at coordinate 7,782 of NZ_JAQYWW010000346.1, forward strand.
TTCATGGCGATCAAGCTGTTCGGACACATCAACGTCGCCCTCGCACTCGGGCTGCTCCAGTTCGTCAGCACCTTCACCATCGCGGCCCTGTACGCCCGCTACGCCGGACGCCGCCTCGACCCGCGCGCCACCGCCATCCGCGAAGGCCGCACCACCGCGACGCTCCCCAACCCCCGGAGGGCAGCCTCATGACCACCACCCTGCTGGCCACCGGCGCCGCCACCGAGCACCGCGGCCTGACCATGACCCTCTTCGGCCTGTTCGTCCTCGCCACCCTCGGCATCACCGTCTGGGCCGGACGCCAGACCAAGGACGCCTCCGACTACTACGCCGGCGGGCGCGGATTCACCGGCTTCCAGAACGGCCTGGCCATCTCCGGCGACTACATGTCCGCCGCCTCCTTCCTCGGCATCGCCGGCGCCATCGCCCTCTACGGCTACGACGGCTTCCTCTACTCCGTCGGCTTCCTCGTCGCCTGGCTGGTCGCCCTCCTGCTGATCGCCGAACCACTGCGCAACTCCGGCCGCTTCACCATGGCCGACGTGCTGGCCTTCCGGATGCGCCAGCGGCCCGTCCGCACCGCCGCCGGCATCTCCACCATCGTGGTGTCGATCTTCTACCTGCTCGCCCAGATGGTCGGCGCGGGCTCCCTGGTCGCCCTGCTCCTCGGCGTCAGCGGCACCGGCGCCAAGCGCTGGACGATCGTCGCCGTCGGCGCACTGATGGTGATCTACGTGGTCATCGGCGGCATGAAGGGCACCACCTGGGTCCAGATCGTCAAGGCCGTCCTGCTCATCGCCGGCGCCGGCCTCATGACCGTCCTGGTCCTGGCCAAGTACGGCTTCAACCTCTCCAGCATGCTCGGCGCCGCCGCCGACGCCGGTGGCAAGGGCTCCGCCTTCCTCGAACCCGGCCTCAAATACGGCGCCACCGGGACCAGCAAACTCGACTTCCTCAGCCTCGGCCTCGCCCTGGTCCTCGGCACCGCCGGCCTGCCCCACATCCTGGTCCGTTTCTACACCGTGCCCACCGCCAAGATCGCCCGCAAGTCCGTCCTCTGGGCGATCGGCATCATCGGCGGCTTCTACCTGATGACCCTCGTCCTGGGCTTCGGAGCCGCCGCCCTGCTCGGCCCGAAGACCATCAAGGCCTCCAACGCCGCCGGCAACACCGCCGCCCCACTGCTCGCCGAGCACCTCGGCGGCGGAGCCGGCACCACCGGCGGCGCGGTCCTGCTCGCCGTCATCTCCGCCGTCGCGTTCGCCACCATCCTCGCCGTGGTCGCCGGACTGACCCTTGCCTCCTCCGCCTCCTTCGCCCACGACCTCTGGGCCAACGTCATCCGCCGCGGCAAGGCCAGCGAGAAGGAGGAAGTCCGCTCCGCCAAACTGGCCGCCGTCGCGATCGGCGCCGTCGCCATCGTCCTGTCACTCTTCGCCGACAAACTCAACACCGCCGCCCTGGTCGCCCTAGCCTTCGCGGTCGCTGCCTCCGCCAACCTGCCCACCCTGCTCTACTCACTGTTCTGGAAGCGCTTCAACACCGTCGGCGCGGTCAGCTCGGTCTACGCCGGCCTGATCAGCTCCGTCCTGCTGGTGGCCTTCTCCACCGTCGTCTCCGGCAAGCCCACCTCCCTGCTCCCGCACTCCGACTTCCACTGGTTCCCCCTGGAGAACCCCGGCCTGGTCTCCATCCCGATCGGCTTCCTCGCCGGCTGGATCGGCACCATGCTCTCCCGGGACAAGGCCGACCCCGCGAAGTACGCCGAACTCGAAGTCCGCTCCCTCACCGGACTCGGCGCCCACTGACCCCGGCTCCGAACAGCCGCCCCGAACGACCTGCCGAGAGCGACCGCCCACAACCGTCCACCGAACACCGAAACGGCCTTCGCCCGGTCCCGAGCCTCCGAGGAACTCGCGGGACCGGGCGAAGGCCGCCGGCCAGAGTCCGCCGCACGAGGACGTCCGACGCGGCCCGGGCCGTGGCGGCCGGGTGACGACGACAAGCACCGGGCAACAAGCACAGGGGAGGCACGGCCGCCCCGAATGATCAGATATCTGGAGTTCATGATGAGTAACGAGAGCCTGGCCAACCTGCTCAAGGAGGAACGGCGCTTCGCCCCGCCGGCAGAGCTCGCCGCAGCCGCCAACGTCACCGCGGCCGCATACGCTCAGGCCTCCGAGGACCGCCTCGGCTTCTGGGCCGAGCAGGCCCGC
>NZ_JAQYWW010000347.1:0-498 GCF_036322525.1 Streptomyces sp. BE20
CGGCCCCCCCCCCCACCCCCAACCCCCCCCCCCCCCCCCACCCCCAACACAAAACACCCCAACCCCCCCCCCCCACCCCCCCCCCCCCCCCCACCACCCCCAACAAACAAAAAAACCCCAAAAAAAAAACAACAAACGCACACGCAACACCCACGGGGTCCAAACCCCCCCCCACCCCCCCCCCCCACCCCCCCCCCCCCCCCCCCCCACCCTCCACATGTCTTACCCCCCACCCCTACCCCGGGTGGGTCTGTTCGGGCGGGCCCCCCTCGGGCCGCAACCGGCCTCCGCCCGCCTCGCGCACCGGAGCCCGGACGATCACCGCAATGCCCCCACTACCCGATCCCCACCCCGCCCTCGAAGAACGCGCCATGACCACACCCCCCACCCCCACCCAACCCACCACAAACCACCCCACCCACACCACCAACACAACAACCCCACACAACCAACCCCCCCCCCCCACCCCCCCCCCCCCCCCCCCCCACCACCCCCCCC
>NZ_JAQYWW010000348.1:0-19330 GCF_036322525.1 Streptomyces sp. BE20
CGTCGTCAAACGCGCGATCTCCAAGTACAACGCCAAAGGCACCATCGACCGGACCAGCTACAAAGCCACCATCAGCATCGACATCCTGACCACACCAGACCCGTGACAGGAATCCGCAAGCTCTATCTACACGGCATTGGGTCTAGTTCAGCGCGTCGCCGAAGAGGAAGTTGCCGACGTGGTGCGGGTCGGTGGAGGTGTAGAAGCCGCGGAAGGCCGACAGCACCTCGGCTTCCGACAGCACTCCGTCCCGGTCGGTGTCCAGCTTCTCGAACGCGAACCGTGCGGCCGGCTCGGTGGAGCCGAAGGCGCGCTGGAAGTCCCAGAACTCCGCTGCCGAGATCCGCCCGTCCCGGTCCCGGTCCATCAGCCGGAACACCGCGTGCGCCGCCGGAGCCAGTACGTCGTCGAACGCGCCCGGTGCCTGGGCCAGCAACCGCATCCCGGCCCGGTACTCGTGCCGCTGGATCTTCCGGTCCCTGTTGGTGTCGAGGTCCGCCACCAGGGCCCGCCACCAGCCCTGGGCCGCGGCCAGCATCGCCGTCGCCTCCGGTGCGTCGAACGCCGCCCCCGAGGCGTCGATCACCCGCGACGCGAGCCCCAGGATGTCCGTCGCGTCGATCACCCCGTCCCTGTCGAGGTCGGCCTGCCCGAAGCAGACGTCGATCTTGCGGTCCAGCAGGGCGTCGGCGGCGGTGGTCATGGCGGGTTCCTCGTTCCGTGGGTGCAGGTGGTGCGGTGCCCGGTGAGCCTAGGCAGTGGCGTTCACGAGGTGCAACCGCGAGGCCACGTATGCGTGATCGGACAGCTGATCGCACCGCGCGCGACCGCCCGGGGTCCGAGGCAGGCTCGCCCGGGTGCCCCGGGTTCATGGCCGGCCGGGTCGGGTGACAGCATCGGACGCATGTTCCAGCCCGCACCCCCACTGCCTACGGCCGCGCCGCTCACCGCCGAGGCCGCGGAGCGCTGGCACGCCGCCCGTGCGGCCCACCGCTGGGACAGCCGCTGGCTGGTCCTGCTGCCGGTGGCCCTGTTCGTGCTGGTCGCCGCCCGGGCCGACGGCCTCGACGTGGCCGGTGCCCCGCGCTGGTACGAGTCGGAGGACGTGGTGCTCGCGGCCCTGGTGGCCCAGGCGCTGGCGCTGCTGGCCCGCCCCAGGGGGCTGCCGCTGACGGCGCTCGCCCTGATTCCGGTGGGCTGGTACGTCCCGGGCGTCCCCGACGAGTTGACCCGGTGGGCGCTGACGCTCGCACAGACGGCCCTGGCGGCCCTGCTGATCACCGCCGCCCTCGGCCGTCAGCGGGCCCGGCAGCAGCTCACCGACCTCATGGGCCCCGAGGTGCCGTACCCCTGGACGGCCGCGGGCCAGCCCTCCCCGTTCGCCGAGCACCCCGTCCGGCCGGTCGGGCGCCGGGTGGTGGGCCTGGTGCTGCTCGGCCCGGCGGTGACGGCTCCGCTGTTCGACCCGAGCCTGCTCGTGACGGCCGCCGGGGTCGGCGGGACCGGCGTGATCCTGCTGGCCTCCGCCGCCAAGGCGGTCCGGGTCCGGCACTCACTGACCGAACGCCCCGGCGCGCCCGCTGTGCGCGTCCTGTTCCAGTTCGACGGCGGCCCGAAGGCCGGGCCGTTCTTCGGCGGCCCGCGCTGGGAGCTGACGCTGCGCGAGCAGCACACCTGGGCGGACGGCCGTTGGGGCGGGGAGGACGTAGCCGACGACGACGAGGACGAGGACGACGAGGACGAGACCGATGGCGAGGAGGCGTACGGCCCGGTCGCCGGCCCGCCCCTGCCCGCTCTGCTCTACCAGGGACCGGACGGCCCCTACGCCCAGTTGCTGGTCCTGCCCCCGGAGGACGACCCGGGAACCGGGAACCCGGGTACGACCGGCACGTGGACGGCCGTCGTCTGCGCCCCCGAAGTCCGGCCGGCCGGCCCCGTCGCTGCCGGGGACCCCGCCGCCCCCGCCGACCCGGGGGCCCCTGCCGAAACCCCGACCGTGCCGATGGCCGCCGGGGTGTGGGAGATGCCGCGTCCGCTGCGCCTGTTGTGCGGACCGGCTGCCGCGGTACTGCTGGCCGTCCTGGGCGTGCTGCGCGCCGAGCCCGGCTGGTGGAGCGGGCTGCTGCAGCCCCTGCTCATCGGCGGCATCGCACTGGTCGGTGTCGTCTCCCGGCTCGGCTGGCAGGCCGCCGTCGACCGTGACGGCGTGACGGTGTCCGCCGGCCTCGCCCGTCGCCGGGCGGGCTGGGAGGAGATCACCGCGGCCACGGCCGAGGGCGGCCGGCTGTCCGTCACCGTCCGCGACGCCGGTGCCCTGGAGTTCGGCGGCCGGGTCGCCTCCTGGTTCGGCGTCCAGGGGTTCGACGCCGCCGCCCTCGCCGCCGGTGTCGGCCATGCCACCCGTCACCCGGAACTCCGCCCCCGGGAATCCCGCCCCGGCCCGCTCGGCCACCCGGACCTGCTCGTCAACCGGATCTCCCTGACGGCCTATCTGGTCTTCACCGTGCTGCACTTCCTGGCTGTCCGGGGCGGTCTCTAGTCCTGCCGTGCGGGCGGCGCCGGGGCCCTGGCCGGGGACACCCGGGCCCGGGGCGGCCCGCGGTGAGTCGGGCTGACCGGCCCCTCGGTGGCACCGGGTGCCGAAGCGTGGGACATCACTCGACCAGGGGGTCACCGCCCTGTCGCTCGCAGCCGAGGACTCCGACGACGGTCAGCTTCCCCGGCAGGTCCGGATCGTCGGCCGAGCCGAGGAGCGCGCACTGCCAGACGGTGTCGGATTCCTTGTCCATGATGCTTCCCGCGCCTTCGTAGCCGCTCGGACCGCCCGTGCAGCCCGACCCGGCCACGCGGTTGATGTCGTCGACCAGGACCGCCTGGCAGGTGTAGGCGGGCTCCGGCGCGGCGCTCGCCGAGCCGACGGCAGGGAGTGCAACCGCGGCGAGGAACGTGAGCGTGAACGTGCCGCGGGTGAGGTGGGTGCGCATGTCGTCTCCTGGGCGAAGCGGGTGGATGCAGGTAGCGCCGATCCAATCAGCCGCCACGCGTGTGGAGCCGGGAAGCACCAGGTCGTGGGCGTTTCACCGAACACCGCCCGGTACCGGAGGCCGAGTCGGCGAGCTGCCCGAAGCACGGGAGGCGGCGGGGCCGCCCGTCTGCCGGCCGTTCCCGCTTGCCCGACTTCTGCCGCCGCGCCCCGCCGTTCCGGCCGCACGGGGTCTCACCGGGTGCTCCGCCATGGGCGGAGTTCCCCGATTCCGTGAGCGGGGCGTGCGGGTGACGTCCCGTTCGGAGGGCCGGTCCCACGGCGGAGCGTGCGCGACTGGTGCACCGGTCCCGGGACATACGCGGGACCACGGCCTCATGTGGGTGCCGCGGTGAATTCCTAACGTAGGAGCACGCGTTGAGCGATCGGTCCGGGGATCCGGCCCGGCGCTCCCCGCTCATCGGGCCGGGTCCCTTCCCGGCTCGTGTGTTCGACACAGAACCACCGGAGGTCCCAGATGAGTTGGAACCAGTTCGTGCTTGCGTCGGCCGGCGGTTCGTCGCTGTCGAGCCGGGTCGCCGCGGTCTCCCGGATCGACGGAAGCATGGAGGTTTGGTGGGTCGCCTCGGACGGCTCGGTCCAGGGGGCGTACTGGTACGACGGGTCGCCGTGGCGGCGCTACCAGCTCGCGCCGCCCGGCAGCGCCTCCGCCAACGGCGGCATCGCGGCCGTCTCGCGCATCCCCGGGAGCATGGAGGTCTTCTTCGTCGGCGGGAACGGTTCGGTGCAGGACCGGTTCTGGTACGAGGACGGCACGTGGCAGGGGTTCGAGTTGGCCCCGCCCGGCAGTGCCTCCGTCACCGGCGGTGTCGCGGCCGTCTCGCGCATCCCCGGCAGTATGGAGGTCTTCTTCGTCGGGGCCAACGGCTCCGTGCAGGACCGGTACTGGTACGAGGGAAGTGCCTGGCAGGGGTTCGAACTCTCGGCCCCCGGAACCGCGTCGACCATCGGGGGGATCGCTGCGGTCTCGCGGATTCCCGGGAGCATGGAGGTTTTCTTCGTCGGCGGGAACGGTTCGGTGCAGGACCGGTTCTGGTACGAGGGCGGCGCGTGGCAGGGGTTCGAGCTCTCCCCTCCGGGCAGTGCCTCCGTCACCGGCGGCGTCGCTGCGGTCTCGCGGATTCCCGGCAGTATGGAGGTTTTCTTCGTCGGCGGGAACGGTTCGGTGCAGGACCGGTTCTGGTACGAGGGCGGCACGTGGCAGGGGTTCGAGCTGGCTCCCGCCGGTAGTGCCTCCACCCACACCGGTGTCGCTGCGGTCTCGCGGATTCCCGGCAGTATGGAGGTCTGGTTCGTCGGGCCCAACGGCTCGGTGCAGGACCGGTTCTGGTACGAGGGAAGTGCCTGGCAGGGGTTCGAGCTGGCCCCGCCCGGAAGTGCCTCCGTCACCAGCGGCATCGCGGCCGTCTCCCGGATCCCCGGGAGCATGGAGCTCTGGTTCGTCGGTGGCGACGCCTCCGTCCGGGACCACTTCTGGTACGACACGTCGAGCAGGAACTTCGACCAGGACGTCACCACCGACATCGCGATCGGAGGTTCGGCGCACGTCGTGATGCGCCAGGACGGCTTCTTCTCGTTCAGCACGCACGCGCACGACAGCGGCTTCGACAACATCGACTACACGATCAGCGCCGCCGTGATGACGCCGGACGGGACCGTGTTCACCTTCCAGCACTCCGGCCACACCGAGGGAACCGTCGCCGGCCTCCCCTTCGGCACGCCGGACCGCAACGACGACTTCACGTTCGTGGGCAACAACCCGCAGATCACCGAGAAGTGGGACGGCATCCTCAACGGCACCTTCAAGGCCGACCTGGATGCGACGGACACCCTCGCGGCCGGCGTCACGGGAGCTCTCGGCGACCTCGTGAAGGCGATCGTGTCCGCGGCGGGCAAGGCCGCGGCCGAGGCGGTCATCAAGCTCGTGTCCTGACCCCCGGACCGCCCCGACCTCAAGCGCCCCGAACCGCCGCGCCCCCGGGCCGGCCCGCCCCGAACCGCCCCGCTCCGAACCGTCGGCCCGGCTCCGTTCCCAGGAGCCGGGCCGGTACGCGGTGCCACCAGGGGTACCTGTGTCCCCCGACCCGGGTGGTGCCGCTCTGCCCGGCGCGCTCGTCGTGATTCCCGAGGGTGACCAAGGGGTCTGGCGGGAACGGGGGAACGAACGAACGGGAACGGGCCCGGCGTGTTGCCGCGGGCCCGTTCCGTTCTCGCCCGGAGGCCGTACGTGTCCGGCGACGGCTGATCAGGGCCGCTGGACGGGGCGGTGGACGGTGAGGTCGCCGTAGGCCGGCAGGACGCCCGCCAGGTCGCCGGGCTTCTCCTTCAGGACGGTGTCGAGGAAGGCGAGGGTGGCTGCGGCGACGATGCGCGGGCTCTCGGTGCGGCCCAGGGAGCCGACGATCGCGGGCACGGGCGGCAGGTACAGGGGGCCGTCCATGAACGTGAGGTGCGCGGCGCCGGGGACGGTGAGCCGGTAGCTCGTCGCGGTGGCGGACCCGAGGGCCTCGGTGAGGCGGGGGAGGTAGCGCGAGTCGGTTCCGGGGGTGACGGCCTGGGTGAGTGCGAGCGCCGGCTGGGTGAGCGAGGGGGAGGTGGGGCCGTGGGGGTAGCCGTCGAGATCGACGACGGCGTCGAACCGGCGATCGTTCCGGGCCGCCTGCAGGGCGGCGGCGCCACCCATGGAGTGGCCGGTCACCGCGGCCCGGCCGGTGTCCAGACGTCCGTTCAGCGGGTCGGCGGTCTCACCCCGCTCCAGACCCTCCAACCGGGTGAGGACGAAGCCGAGGTCGGCGGCCCGGACCGCCGTCCAGTCGGCGGCCAGCTCCTCGTCCTTGTCCCGGTCGCCGCTGGAGGAGATCTCGGTGGTGATCGTCCGGCCGTCGGCGAGGACGACGGCGGAGGAGTCGTACGGGTGGTCGAGGGCGGCGACCACATAGCCGTGGCTGGCCAGTTCCTCCGCCCAGGCGGTGTTCTGGGTGCGTACGCCGCCCGACCCGGGAGAGAACAGCACGACGGGGAACCGTCCCCCCGTACCCTCGACCGGGGCGTCGACGACCGCATGGGTGCGGGCACGCGGAACGCCGTCGATCAGGAATCCCGGTAGGCCGACCCCGTGGGCGAGGGCGTCGGAGACGGTGCGCGCCTCCTGTTCCGTGCGTCCGAGGTACTGGGCGCGCTGCGTCCCTGCGGGGCTCTTCCGGGCGGGGTACCAGAGCTGGACCACGACGGTGCGCAGGTCGTCCGGATCGGCGGTGAAGGTCTCGGGGCGGCGCGGGTCGGTCCACTGCACCACGCGGGTGCCGACCGCGAAGTCGCCGGACGGTTCGGGGAACACGGGTACGGGGAAGGCCCAGGCGGCCACCGGGCCGCAGGAGATCAGACCGATGCAGACCGCCGATCCCGGCAACGCCAGCCACCAGCGGGCCCGCCACGCCGGCCTGGCGGTTCGGCGTCGTAGCAGGGGGGAGACGGCGAAGGGCAGCGCGAGGGCGGCGCCCGCCAGGACCGGCACTACCTGCCAGCGGATCCCCGTCGCACTCACGACCGTCGCGGACAGCAGGAGGAGCGCGCCCGCCGCGATCGTGACGCGTGGGCGGGCGGCGGGGGGTATCCAGCGCGCCACCACCAGGACGACGGCGCTCAGTACGGCAAGGACTTCCGGAAGGGACATGTTCAGTCCCGGGATGATCTCGTTCACCCGGCCATACTCGGCGCCGGGCATGCGTCGCCACATCGCTCCCGGGTCGCCGCCGTGTGCGACCGGGGTCGCAATCCGCGGCGGGTCCGCGTGCCACCGGAGCAGCAGTCGAGCACGCCGGACGGGTGGCCGCTTTGCGACCCCGGGAGGTAACGGGACTCCTCCTGGGGTCGTACGTCGCCACGGCTCCCTCCGACGGTGGACTCATGTGCTCCGTGGGGCCGGCGGCCTACGCTGGCAGGGCTGCGGTACGTGCCGGGCAGCGCGAGGCGCACGGTCCCCGTGACCCGTCCCGATCCGGTGGTGCGCGCCGGCGGCCCCGGCCGGGGCCGCCCTTGATGCCGAATCGACAGGGACGTGTGATGACCGAGGTGGCTGCGGAACCCGGCAAGGCCCACCGGGTACGCCACCGGGACCGGGACCACACCCGCGACCGGGACCAGGTGCGGGACCGTGTACGGGACCGGGTGCTGGTGCGACGGGCGCGGGCAGGCTCCCGGCCCCCGGGGACACCGGCCCGACCTCCGCGCGAGCGGAGCGACCGGTGACGGCAGCCAGGCGCTGGGGCTCCCGGCTGCCGCCCACGGCATGGGACGCGCTGCTGCCGACGCTCCTCCTCCTCAACGTCGTCACCACCCGTGCGCCGCAAGAACTGCCGACCGACCTGGCCCTCACCGCCGCCCTCGCGCTGCCCCTGGTGTGGCGACGCCGGGCCCCGCTCACCGTGTTCGGCGCCGTGACCGCGGCAGCCTTCGTCCAACTGCTGGTGGACGTCCAACTGCCCGCCGACATCGCCCTGCTGGTGGCCCTCTACACGGCGGCCGCGCACACGGGCCGGCGCGGCACGCTCGTCGCCGCTGCCGTCGTGGAGGCAGGCGCCCTCCTGGCCTGCCTGCGCTGGGCCTCGGAAGGCGCGTTCCTCACCCCCTTCGTCGCGCTCACCGCGATGGCCGTCGCCGCCGCCGTCCTCGGGGTGAACGTGCGGACCTCGCGCGCCTTCCTCGCGGCTCTGGAAGAGCGGGCCGCACGCCTGGAGCAGGAACAGGAACAGCAGGCCCGGCTGGCCGTGGCCGAGGAACGGACCCGCATCACCCGGGAGATGCACGACATCGTCACCCACAACCTGTCCGTCATGGTCGCGCTCACCGACGCCGCCGTCTACGCGCAGCACCGGGCACCCGACAAGACCACCACCGCGATGCTCCAGGTCTCCGAGACGGGCCGCCAGGCCCTGACCGACATGCGGCGCTCGCTGGGCCTCCTGCGGACCGACGAACCGGACGCGGAGCGCCACCCGCTGCCGGGCATCGCCCAACTGGAGACCCTCGCGGACCAGATGTGCACAGCCGGGCTGCCGACCCGCCTCGAAGTCCGGGGCGGCCACACCCACATCCCCGCCACCGCCCAACTCACCGTCTACCGCCTGGTACAGGAAGCCTTGACCAACGCCCTCAAACACACCCCCACCGGCACCCACGCGACGGTCCGGATACAGTGCTCGGCCGAGACCGTCACCGTGGACGTCACGGACAGCGGTCCCGGCCGGCCGCCCCGCGCCGCGACACCCTCCGGCCACGGCATCCCCGGCATGCGCGAGCGTGCGACCGCCTACGGGGGGAAGCTGCGGGCCGGACCGCTCCCGGGCGGCGGCTGGGGAGTCCACACCCGTCTCCTCCTCGACAGCGGCGGAGCGGCGTCCGCATGACGATCCGCATCCTGATCGCCGACGACGAGGCGCTGCTCCGGATGGCCTTCGGCACGGTCCTGGAGGCCCAGCCCGACATGGCACCGGTCGGCGAAGCCGCGGACGGCCTCCAGGCCGTACGCCTCGCCCGGGAACTGCGCCCCGACGTCGTCCTCATGGACGTCCGGATGCCAGGGACCGACGGGATCGAGGCGACCCGACAGGTCATCGAGGTCTCCCCGCAGACCAGGGTGCTGATCCTCACCACCTTCGACCTGGACGAGTACGCCTTCGCCGGACTCAACGCGGGAGCCTCGGGCTTCCTGCTGAAGAACACCAGGCCCGAGGAGTTCCTCACCGCGATACGCAGCATCGCCGCAGGCGACGCGGTGGTCTCCCCGCGGATCACCCGACGCCTGCTGGAGAGCCTCCGCCCACACCTGCCCGACGGCGGCAGCACCGAGTGCGACGAGCGGCTGGACCGGCTCAGCGCCCGTGAACGCGAGGTGCTCGTCCAGGTGGGCCGCGGCCTGTCCAACACCGAGATCGCGGCCACCCTCTACCTCGCGGAGGCGACCGTGAAGTCCCACCTGGGGCGCATCCTGCACAAGCTCGAACTCCGCGACCGGATACAGGCCGTGGTCTTCGCCTACGAGAGCCGCCTCATCCACCCGGCGTGACACGGTTCACTCGGCGTGACCTCGGCGCCGCAGTCCCGACGGCGGCGTCCTCGGCCCGTGGTGTCGGCCCGTGGTGACCGGGGCCCTGAAGTGCGGTGCACCGAACGGCGGCTGCGGATCGTGATCACGGTCGTCCGGACGGGTCTGCCGCGTCTGCCGGAGTCTGTCGGGGTCTGCCGGGGTCTGCCGGGGATGATCGGCGTCGAGCGGGCGTGGCCGTCCGCGTCCGGTGTCCCGGCCGTCGGCGCCGCCCGTCCTGCCGCGCTCCGCCCTGCGGCGGCCCCTACCCCCTGCGGGCGACAACGGCCAAAGGGGTGATCCACGGCCAATCCGCATGATTACCCAAGATTGCTGCGAGTTGGACACTCAATCATGAACTCTGAAAAGCAAATCCATATCGGACATATTAATCGCATTCACCTGCACTGCCGGAATCGGCGCCGAGTGGTTGTCAGATCCTTGCCAACTCGACTAGGTAATCGATGTGCAGGCGTGTACGATCCCTTCACGTTGGCTTCACCCGTGCCCAGAAAGTCCGGGGAGGAGCTGTCTTCATGGTCGTGTGGCATGTGCGAACCACTCCCGACACTCTCATTGCGATGCGGAGCAGGAAGGAATTCCTGATGCTGCATCCCTTTTTGATCCTGCAGCTGACAGCGGGATTCCCGGGAAAAGAGTTTGCATGTCGATCCGTCAAATATCCATCTCCTCAGCGGTTCGCGCGCTGCTGACCATTGCTCCTCCCTGCCCGCTCGCCACCGCACAGTTCGAGTCCGGAGCAGCGGATCCGCGGCAGGCGGAGGGCGCCGCAGGCGAGGCCGTGCAGCGGGAGGAATCGCAGATTCCGGACGAGGCGGCCGCCGAAGCCGCAGAACCCCGGGAACCGGCCGTGCTGACGGCACCGGATCTGATGGTGTGGGCACGGCGTGAGCGTGAGGAGGAGTTGCTCGGCTCGCTCGCCGGCGTCACCCGGTACCGGGACAACGTCGTCGAGTCGCACAGGGACCTGTTGCCCGACGCTCGCCGCAACGGCAACCTGGCCGAGGTGGCCGATGCGCTGGAGGAGGCCGGCGTCGCGTACGGTCTGGTGCCCGGCCGGCGTCTGCGCCACCGACTGGCGATCGCGCCGGGTGACCGGGCGGCGGCGGTTCGCGCCCTGGCCGCGGCGTTCGCAGGCCAGGCGGTCTACGCCGACCTGCTGGAACACGGCCGTACGCTGGGCACCGTCCTGGCCGAGCAACTGCCCGGCGCCCTCACCGCGTTCGAGGTGCCTCCGGCCCCGCCCCGGGCAACTGTGGACACCCGGGACGGCTCCGCCCACACCGCGTCCTCCGCCGGTGCCGACGAGGACGGCCGACAGGACACGGACACGGACGCCGAGGAGCAGTCGCCCCCGGACCGGGTGAAGGGCGTACGGGTCTACCGGCCCGCAGCCGTCGGCTCCCTGCTGTACGGTCCCGAGATCGGCTGCGACGTCGAGTTCTGGGACTCCGCTGCCCCCTCGCCGGGCGCGATCGCCTCGATCGGCGAGACCCCGTTCGGCTGGTGGGTGCCCTCCCTCGCGGCCACCGCCACCGCCACGGTGGCCGGGCGGACCTATCCACTGCTCGACGTCTTCGCCACCGCCCTGCCCGACCAGGTCGACTTCCCGGTCGACGCCGTGATCACCTGGGTGGACGACTCCGACCCCGCCTGGCAGGAACGCCGGGCCGCCGCACGAGCCCGACTGGCCCACACCGCCGCGCCCATCGCACCGGAGGACGGCGTGGCCGCCAGCGGCATCGCGGGCGACGCCGACCAGCGCTTCCGCAACCGCGACGAACTCAGGTACTGCCTGCGCGCGCTCGCCTCCCACGCGCCGTGGATCCGCCGCATCTTCCTGGTCACCGACGACCAGGTCCCGCACTGGCTGGACACCGGCCGACCAAACCTGACCGTCGTGTCGCACCGCGAACTGTTCGCCGGCACCGGCGCCGACGGGGTGTTCAACTCCCACGCCATCGAAACCCGGCTGCACCTCATCCCCGAGCTCGCCGAGCACTTCCTCTACATCAACGACGACGTCTTCCTCGGCCGCGCCCTGGTCCCGGAGGACTTCTTCCTCGGCAACGGCATGCCGAGGTACTTCCCGGACAACCGGATCATCCCGCCCGGCGAAGCCGCACCGGACGACTCCGTCTACGCCGCCGCCCAGAAGAACACCCGGACGACCCTGGCCACCGCCGTGGGCAAGACCTACCCGCGCACCCTCAAGCACGCCCCGCACCCGCTGCTGCGCAGTGTGCTGGCAGAGAGCGCGGAGCGGTTCGCGGCCGAGCTGCACGACACCGTCCGCTCGGCGTTCCGGGCGGCCACCGACCTCGCCCCGGTCACCCTGGCCGTCCACTACGCCCACGCGACCGCCCGCGCCGTGGAAGGACACCTCTACGACGGCTACTTCGTCACCGACAGCACCGAGGACCTCGCCGGGCTCGCACAGGTGCAGGAGGAACGCTGGGCGGACTACTTCTGCCTCGCGGACGGCACCCGGGACCTTCTGTCGCCGCAGGAACAGGACGCGGCCGTCACGGGCTTCCTCCAGGACTACTTCCCCGTTCCCTCGCCTTTCGAGGTGTCCGAACCGGCCCCCGCAACAGACAGATCGGGGCAGCCCGCACACCGAACCGCACCAGCATCCGTGTGACCTCGTACCCGCCCCGGCGGGGAGACCTTCGGGCGCCGAGGCGGCCCGGCATTCCGGATGGGGGGCGGACCCGGGCGGACCCGGTACCGGCGGCCGGCTGCTTTCGCGCCTGACGACAATGCGATAATTCCCCCGGTCAACGCCCCGAGGGCGGACGCATCCGGCGTTTGCGGGGAACGGGGTACAGGGTGGGGCGGGTAACGACGGCTGCGGTGGCCCTGGTCGTCGCGGTGTCGCAGACGTGGACGGTCCCGCCCGCACCGTCCTCCGCATCGGACGGCGCGTCAGGGCCGCCGACCGCGCGCCCCGACGGTCGGCCGGCGACGGTCGTCCAGATCGTCGCGCATCAGGACGACGACCTGCTCTTCATGAATCCGGACCTGTCCAGCAGCATCCGGGCCGGCTTCGAGGTGACCACCGTCTACATCACCGGCGGCGCCGCCGGGGCCGGGGCGGCGTATGCCGCCCACCGGCAGGACGGCATCCGGCTCGCCTATGCCCGGATGGCGGGCGAGGCGGCCGGAACCGGGGCCGGCGGCTGCGCCGACGATCCGGGGGTGGCCTGCTGGGACCGGGAGGACTACCGGCCCGTGCCGGGCGGTCCGGTCGCCGAGCGCTTCACCCTGCGGGCCGACCGGTCGTTGCAGCTCGTCTTCCTCAGCCTCCCCGAGTACGCGGATTCGGCCTACCTGGGCGGGAACGCCCTGCGCCGGTTGTGGGAGAGTCGGGACAGCGCCGAGCCCGCCGAGACGACGACGCTGGACATGGACGGGCCCGCCACCCTGTGGCCGCAGGTCTACAACGGTGCGCGGCTCATCGACGTCCTGGGGGCCGTGCTGGTCGACCAGGACCCCACGCTGGTGCGGGTGCAGGATCCGGCGCCGGACCCGATGCTCTGGAACCACCACGCGGAGCACGACCACCCGGACCACATCTCCGCCGCGTGGTTCGCGGACGCGGCCGTCGCGGCCTACACGGCGACCGGACGC
Source organism: Streptomyces sp. BE20 (assembly GCF_036322525.1). NCBI lineage: Bacteria > Bacillati > Actinomycetota > Actinomycetes > Kitasatosporales > Streptomycetaceae > Streptomyces > Streptomyces sp. BE20. The sequence goes on from NZ_JAQYWW010000348.1 coordinate 12,780, forward strand.
AGGGGGGTGGTGGTCGAGCACTACCGCGACTACAACACCTGGTCCTCCCCGGCCGTCCTCCCTTTCACGGAGACCGCCACCAAGCAGGCCACCTTCCGTACCTACACCGAGCGGGACGCCAACATCCCCACCGGGGCGGCCTTCGCCGTGAGCCCGTACGCGAGTTGGCAATCCAGACAGTACCTGCGCTACCCGCGCTCCACCCAGGCGGTGGCCGCCGACCGCACGGGCGCGCTGCACGCCTTCGCGGTGGAGAGCGGCTCGCTCCACGAGTGGGCCGAGGACGCGGACAAGACGTGGCAGGGCCCGGTCGTGGACGGCGGCCCCGGGGGGCCGCTGGCGGCCGGTGTGACGGTGGCCCGCCGCCAGGACGGCGGGCTGGAGGTGTTCGGCCAGCGCTCGGACACCGGCGAGATCGTCTCCTGTGTGCAGGGTCCCGCCGGCGGGTGGGTCTGGCACAGCCACGGCAGCCCCGACGTCGTCGCGGGCCCGCAGACCTCCAAGCTCGCCAACCGTGCCCTCCAGGTGAGCGTGCCCGTCGTGACCGCCGACGGCGACGGACGGCTGCAGATGTTCGTCCGCAACCGGAGCGGCGGCATCAGCACCAAGGGACAGACCGCACCGAACGGGGCATGGAGCAACTGGGCCGAGCTCGGGGGGACCGGAGTGCAGGGCGCACCCACGGCCGTGACCACCCACGACGGGCGGATCGAGGTGTTCGCCGTCACCGTGAAAGCCGCCTCGCGCCCGAGGGTGCTGCACTGGTCCCAGCCCGAGCCCGACGGTGCCCTGGTCCTCGACCGCGACTTCCCCGACATCGCCCCGGTCGGCGGCATCAGCGCGGCCACGACGTCCGGAGGTCGACTGGCGCTGTACTACCGGCAGGTCTCGGGTACCGACCCGGTGCCCGGGCGGAACGCGTACTCCTACACGATGAGCCTCGTCCAGGCCGCACCGGACGGTCGGTGGACGCCCGGGGCCGGGCCGGTCGGCAACGGACCCGATCACGGCGGCACCGGTGAACCGGCCGTCGTGTCCCCGGGCGCCACGACCGAGCCGCGAACGGTGGTGGCCGTGCGCAACAGGAACGGCGGGCTCAGCGTCAACCGCCAGGGCACCGACGGCCGGTTCGGAGACTGGACCGACCTCGGCGGCTTCGTCATCGGCGTGCCGGCCGCGGGCATCGACCGCGACGGCCTCACGGACCTGGTGGTGCTCGGCCCGGACGGCCGTCTCCACCACAACCGGCAGCGGACGGACGGCTCGTTCGGCGCGTGGAGCAGCGTCGGAGATCCCTGATCTCCCTACGGTCGTCCCAGGCGGTCGACCCCGGGCGGGAGAAAGCTGTATCGCCCGGGGCGGGGCTACTTCTCTGCGGCCCGGCGTTGGGCGGCGGCGAGTACCAGGGCGGCCGCGCAGGCGAGCAGTGCTGCCACGATCACGGCCGCCCAGCCGCGTCGGAAGCCGTCCAGCGCGGCCTGTGGCCCGTCGGGGGTACCGATCAGGCTGACCGTCAGCGCTACGCCCACCACCGCGCCGATCTGCCGGGCCATCGTGGTGATCGCCGAGCCGGTGGCGAAGCGGGTGGGCGGCAGCGCCGCCGCGGCGGAGCCGACGAGGGTGGGCAGGGTCAGCCCCACGCCCAGGCCGGTGAGCAGCAGTCCGGGCAGCAGTTCGGTGGTGTAGCCGGGCCGGACTCCGATGGTGGTGGTCCACCAGCCGATGCCTGCGGCGAAGAGCAGTGTGCCGAGCGCGGCCAGCCGTCCGGGGCCGAGCCTGCGTACCAGCGCGGCGCTGCCCAGTGCGACCGGCGGTACCAGCAGCGGTCCGGGGGCGATGGCGAGGCCGGTGCGCAGCGCCGAGTACTCCCAGACCTGCTGGCACCACAGGACCGAGGTGAGCAGCATGCCGGCGAAGGCGAGGGTGAACAGCAGCGCTGCGGTGTTGGCGGCGGCGAAGCTGGGCACGCGCAGCAGGGGCAGTTCGATGATGGGGGCGCGGTGGTGCGCCGAGCGGCGCAGGAACCAGCCGGTCAGCAGGGCGGCTGCGAGCAGGCTGCCCAGGACTCGGGGTGAGCCCCAGCTCCATTCGTCGCCCTTGACCAGGGCCACGGCGAGGGTGGCGATGGCGGCGGTGAGCAGTCCGGCGCCGAACAGGTCAGGCAGTGGTCCGTCCTCCTTGCCGCGCAGCCCGGGCAGTACGCGGGCCCCCACGGCGATGGCGGCGATGCCGACCGGGACGTTGGCGAGGAATATCCAGCGCCAGTCGGTCTCGACCAGCAGTCCGCCGAGGACCGGTCCGAGTCCGGCGGCGATCCCGCCGATCGAGGCCCAGGCCCGGACGGCGCCGGGGCGTTCGGCCGGGGGAGTGGCATCCAGCAGCAGCGCCAGTGAGGTCGGCATCAGCGCGGCCGCGCCCGCCGCCTGGACCACCCGGGCGGCGTCGAGCCAACCGACGGACGGGGCGAGTGCGCAGAGCGCGGAGGCGATGGTGAAGACGGTCAGTCCGGCGAGGAACACCGTCCGGTGGCCGATGCGGTCCGCCAGCCGTCCGGCGGGGACCAGCAGTGCGGCGAAGACGATGGCGTAGCCGTTCAGCACCCAGGACAGGGTGGCCAGGCTGCTGCCGTGGAAGTGCTGCTGCATCGCCGGGACGGCGACGTTGACGATGAACAGGTCGAGGTTCGAGACGAAGACCGCGGCGGCGACCACCAGGAACGCGGCTCGGCGGTGGGGCCGGTCCCGGTCGGTCGGTGCGCCTACTGGGTTTGATATTCCAACTATGTCCACGGGGCGGAACGCTAGCGGTAGTGGGTTTGAATCCGCAACCTAGGTGGCAGGCCGGTGGAGTGGTCCCGCTCCGTCGCAGCCGCACGGGCTGCGAGGTCGCGTACGTCCGCGGTCCACGGGGGGCCGGAGCCGCGAACCCGTCGGTGCGGAAGGCGGAGAGTCCTCCTCGTGATCGCGCACACGTGAAGTGCGGTGGCCTCCGTCGGAGGCGGGGCCGGACCGACGGAGATTCCCGGCGACACGGCGTCTCGATTGGTCTAGGGTCCGATGCGAAAGCAGATCTTCCTCTGCGGTGATCGTGGTCTGGTGTGAGAAGGGATGCGGCGGCCCGGCAATGACGTATGAGCCGAAGGCCTGGTACGGCGCCAGAACCTTCTATCGATGGCCGACTTCGGAGAACCGGCCCTACGAGGAACGTGTCGTGCTGTTCCGGGCGCGGTCGCTCGACGAGGCGGTCGAACTGGCCGAGCGGGAATCGGCCGAGTACGCAGGGGAGGGCGGCTTCGAAGTCCTCGACATGGTGCAGGTCTACCGGATCTGCGACGGCGACGAGGAGGTGGGCGCAGGTACGGAAGTGTTCTCCGTGCTGCATGCACTCGACCTTCCGGCGCACGAATTCCTCGACCGCTACGACTCGGGACCGGCACACACTCGAATCTGTGAGTGATGTTCTTCCCGGTGTTCGGTCCGGTAGCAGGTGAGCTCGTCTCCTCGGCCGGTCCGGGCGAGTTCGAGGACGTCGTGCGGCCGAGGAACGCCGGGGCGTCAAGGCCGGGCTCCGGTCACCGTGCCCCGGCCTGTCGGACCGACGTGGCAGGATCTGTGCCGGAACACCCCGACAGCCCGACAGCCCGACCGAGAGCGAAGCGCGCCCCGTGAACCCCGTCTCCGAGCAGTACCGGCCCGCCATGTCCTGGGACCGCTTCTGGCAGCTCGTCGAACGGCTCGGGGTGGCCGAGGGCGGCCGCGTGAACTGCGCCGACCTGGACGACGCCTGCGAGGACCTCGCCGCCGTCCTTGCCGAGGAGCCGGTCGAGCAGATCCTCGGCTTCGGCGAGCGCATCGCGGAGGCGCTCTTCACCCTCGACCGCGCGGAGTTCGGCACCCTCCCGGTCCTCGGCATGACCGAGCCGGGCGGTTCCCCCTTCCCCCAGTCCGACGACGGCTTCCTCTACTCGCGTGCCGCCGTCGTCGCCGCCGGCCGCCGCACCTACGAGAGCGTCCTCGGCCACCCCGAGCGTTTCGCCCCCTTCACCGACCTGCACGCCGAGGCCGTCCTCTGCATCCACGAGGAGGCGTACGAGCAGGCCACCGGCGAGCAGTGCGAGCACGTGACCTTCCACGACTACGAGACCTGCTCGAACGAAGCCGGCTGGCCTATGGTGTTCGCATGACGGCGACGGGCGCCGGCGCCACTCCGGCCGGCTCTGCCGGCATGCACGGAACGACCTGCCCGCGTTGTGAGGAGGCGGCGGACGTCAGCGTGTTCCGGGAGAACCGCAGGCCGGTCGCCCGGGGCAGGGGTGTTGTCCGGTTCCTGGCCGCAGTGGTCCTCGCGGTCATGGGCGTCGAACTCCTTCTCCGGGGAAACCCGAACGCCGCGGCTGCCGCTCTCGCCGCGTCCGCCCTGTCGGCGGGCTGGTGCGCGAAGGCCCTCGCAGTGATCCGTTCCCGGGAGTCGGTCGCGGTTCTGCAGTGTCACCACTGCTCGCTGCGCGCGTCCCTCGGCAGTTGGCCCGGCCCGAACCGGGTGGCCCGGGGGTAGCGACGCCCTGTCCGACGGGGAACCACCCTGCCCCCTCGGGTAGTTGGACAGGCCGACCCGGTCGGTCGCCGGCCGCGACGGCGTCCCGGACGTTCCGGCCCCGAGGCAGCGGACATGCACCCCGGACGAGGTCCGGCGGACACCGGCGCCGTCCGAAGTGCCGTGGAACGGGCGGTTGGAACGGACGGCTGGAACGGGACCGGGCCGGGCGTGCGCGGGGGTCAGAGGAACCGGCGGATGGGTTGGACGGCCAGTTCGCGGGCCCGCTGCAGGACGGGCCGCCTCTTCCACCGGCCGGCGCTGATCGGCTCGCTCAGCGCGACGTCCTCCTCGAAGTGCTGGTCGAGGAGCGCGGTGAACCGCGCGTCGAGGACGGCGAGCATGACCTCCTCGTCGTGGTCGAGGGAGCGGCGGTTGAAGTTGGTCGACCCGATCAGCGAGGCCACACGGTCGACGGTGATGACCTTGGCGTGCATCATCGTCGGCTGGTACTGGTAGATCTTCACGCCGCAGGCGGTCAGGGCCTCGTAGTGGTGCTGGCCGGCCAGCTGGCAGACCCGCTTGTCGGTGAACGGTCCCGGCAGCAGGATCTCCACCTCCACTCCGCGGCGGGCAGTGGCGCAGAGCAGCTCGATGAAGTAGGTGTCGGGGGAGAAGTACGCGGTGCAGAGTCGGAAGCGTTCCTCGGCGGATTCCAGCATGACCCGCATCAGGGTCTGCATGTCCTGCCAGCCGAAGCTGGCCGAGCCGCGTACGACCTGCACGATCGCGTCGCCCTGCGGGCGGTGGTCGATGAACCGGTCCCGCTCGTCGAAGAGCTCGTCATGGCACTCCGCCCAGTTCTGTGCGAACGCCGCAGCGAGACCGTCCACGGCAGGCCCGCGGACCTCCACGTGCGTGTCGCGCCACTCGTGCTCGTTGCGCGCGTTGCCGCACCACTCCTCGGCGATTCCCACCCCGCCGGTGAACGCGCTCTCCTCGTCGACGACGAGGACCTTGCGGTGGCAGCGGTGGTTCTGCTTGAGCGGCGAGAGGTACAGCGGCTTGCGGAACCAGGCCACCTGTACGCCGGCCCGCTCCATCGCGCCGAGCTGATCCGCCTCGATCAGCCGGCTGCCGAAGCCGTCCAGCAGCAGCCGCACCCGCACGCCGGCCCGGGCCCGCTCGGCGAGCGCCTGGGCGAAGTCGCGGGCGATGTCGCCCTTCCAGTACACGAACGTCATCATGTCCACCGTGTGCCGGGCACGGCGGATCCCGGCCAGCATGGCGGCGAAGATCTCGTCCCCGTTGCGCAACGGCGTCAGTGCGTTGCCCTCGGTCGCCGCGATCCCGATCAGGCGCTCCAGGCGCCGGCGTATCCGCGCCGTAGGCTCCTCGGCGGACGGCAGGCCCGGGGCTCCGAGGGCCCTCGAATCCGGTTCGGGCGGTTCCTGTGTACTGATCATGACATCCTCTGGCCCGAACGAGAAGGAAACGGTTGGAGGTAGCCGCGCCCGGTTCGGCGCGGGTCGAACGGCGGGGCTGAACGGCTAGGCGACTGTACCCGGCGACCCGGCCCGGAGACCCGTCCGGACCGCGGACGTGGTGGCGGGCCCCGGCCTTGGGTCTGGTCGGGGCCCGCCACCACGATGTGTCTCGTGGGACGTTCAGTGCTTGAAGGCGTCCTTCAGGTGCTCGCCGGCCTGCTTGGCGTCGCTCTTGGCCTGGTCGGTCCTGCCCTCGTTCTCCAGGCGCTTGTTGCCGGTCAGCTTGCCGACGCCTTCCTTGATCGCGCCCTTGGCCTTCTCGCCGGTGTTCTCGATCTTGTCGTCGGTGCTCATCGTGATCTCCTCGACGTGGTGGTTCGGTGCTGACGTGGGGTCGTCTGCCCTCGTCGGGCGGAAAGATTCCCAGGAATATGAGCTGTTCGGCGGGGCAGCCGGTCCTCCGACACTGACTACGGAGGTCGACTCATGGTTCCGCTTCTCATCGTCCTGCTGCTGGCTCTGCTCCTGTTC
>NZ_JAQYWW010000349.1:0-6996 GCF_036322525.1 Streptomyces sp. BE20
GCGTACTACGGCAGCGGTTTGGTCACCCCGTGACAGCCAAGGCCCGCGATATCATCAGGCAGAAACCAAGCTCAACGAGCCCTTGCACTCACCAGCCGGGCTGCCACCCAACCCGCTGACACCACCCCACCCACTCACACCACCAGCCGTCGCCGAGCCCGGACCACCGGCTCCCGGTGACCTGCAGGCGCAGCTGGGCGCCGGGCCAGGGGTCGGGGGTGAGCAGGATCGTGCCGGTGCGGCGCAGATGGGCGGCGAGGCGATCAAGGGCCCGCGGGCCCAAGCCGACCGGGGCGGCCGCGAGGACGACGGGGCAGGCGGCGGCGAGCGCGGTGATCACCTCGGCTGCGTGCTCGCCAGGGTGGTCGGCGACCAGGAGGCGGCGTAGGTCGAGGCCGTAGCCGGCGGCTGCGGCCAGGCCGAGTTCCGGGAGGCCGACCGCTGCCGTCCAGGCGTATGGGTCGGCGGTGGCGGGGCCGACGGCGAGCGCGAGCAGCAGGCTCGTGTCGGCGGCCTCGGTGATGGTGCCCTTGGCGAGGCCGCCGTGCGGCAGCAGCCCGGCGAGCGGGGCGAGGACCGGCAGGACCGTGGCCTCGGCCTCACGGGCCCGCGTGGCGGGGGACGTCGCCTCGAGCAGGCCGGCGAGGCGCTCCCGGCGGTCGGCATCGCGCCGGTCCACGGCGGCCGGCGTCGTCACGTGCAGGCCCCACCGGTCGCCGCGTCGGCGCCGGGGACAGGGCCGTCGTCCGCGGGCCTGGCCGGCGTAACGGGGTACCCGGCCGCGGGAAGGGGCTGCAGGGCGGCGGGGTCGGCGATCACCCAGGCCGCGGCCCTGTCCTCGCCCCAACGGGCGTGCGCGATCCAGGGCAGTCCCGGGCCCGGCCGACGCCGGGCCGTCACCAGTGCCGAACGCCACTCGCCTGCCGCGCGCAGCCAGGCCAGGCGCCAGCACCGGTCGCCCCCGTCCGGGTCCGGCGTGCCGGCCAGCTCGGCGGGTACGACGACGGCGTCCTGCCACTGGCCGAAGTACGGCACGGTGGTCGGCGGCGGTCCGGCGGGTTCGGGCAGCGGGCGGATCTGCTCGGGATCGAACAGGAACCACCCCCACCCCTGATCGACGGTGCCGTCGGCGGCCCAGCGCACGTGCACCACCCACATCGCGCTGCCGGGCGGGCGCCGCCAGACCGTGAGCATCCCAGGCCGCCACCCGCCGCCGAGCCGGACCTCCACCAGCCGCCACCTGCGCACATCCCTCGACGCCCCCGGCAGGGTCATCAGCTCCCGGGGAGCCCGCTCGGCGTCACCCGGCATCGGGGCCGGGTGCGCGGGACGGGAGAAGGGGACAGCAGCAGTCATGGAACAAGTGTTCGATAAAAGATGGACGTGATCAAACGTCAGCTCCGCCGCCCGGGCGCATGGCCAGGGACCGGACCTGGACCCGGACTGCGGCGGCAGCGGTGCCGGTCACCTGCGCGACGGCGTCCTCCGGCAGGTCCAGGACCACGCGGAGGAGGAAGACGTCCTGCTGTTGAGCGGTGAGGTGGGCGACCGGTGGGAGCGGGTGCGGACCGGCCAGGGCGCGGACCCGGCTGCGTACGGCCTGCCAGGCATGGGCGGCGGGGCTCTCGGTGGCGAGGACCTCCTGCCAGAGGTCGGCGAGGTCCGCGAAGGCCTGGTTGACCGCGAGCGGGGCCTCGGCAGGGGAGAGCAGGAGGGCTGCGTACTGGAGGTAGCGCTCCCGGTGCAGTTCGTGGAGCGCGTGGAGCTCGAGGGCGCGTCGTGCTGTGGACATGCTTCTCCCCTGGAGCGCGTGGAGTGACCGGGTGGTCGAGGGTCGGAGGCGCTCCGGCGTGGCGCCCAGGAGGCCGATGGGCCCACTGGCCCCCGCCGGAGCTTCGGGTCGGCTCAGAAGCTCTCCGCCGGGAGCCCGCTGCTGGGCTGCTGAGGACCGCACCACTGGGCCGGCAGCGGGTTCTCCGGGGTCCACCGGGGGTTCTGCGCGAGCTGGACGCACTCCCACAGTCCCTTGATCCTGGCGGGCTTTCCCTCCAGGGCGGTGACCACGATGGCGATGTCGCGCCACGAGCCGCACTGCGCGCCACTGATGATCCCGGCCACCTGTTCGGGCGTAAGCCGACCCTCGGTGCGCTCGGAGACGAAGCAGGCGTCGGGCCGGTGGGCCGCCATGTGGAGGCCTTGCAGGGCGGCGGTGAGCCGGGCGCGGGCGAAGCTGTTCGCGTGGGGCCGGCCGGCGAAGAAGGGCCCGGAGTCGTGCTGCCCCCTGGCCTCCTCCCACAGGATCCTGAACTGCTCCGCCTCGACGTCGCAGGCCGCCGCGAAGCGGGTCACCACCTCCCAGCTCGGAAGTCGCGTCCCCGAGAGCATCCGGGAGACGTAGGAGGCAGAGACCCTCGACTCGGTGGCGATCTGCCGCATGGTCTTGCCCGACGAGCGCTGTGCCTGGGAGAGCGCGCTGGCGAGCCTGGCCTGGAGGTCCCGGGCGGCGAACACCGCCGAGGCTTTGGGCCGCCGGGAGTCGGCGACCCTGCGGCTCGTGGACCGCCGGGGCCGACGGCCCGCCTGCTCGCGCCATCGCTGGAGAAGCCGTGCCCCCTTCCCTTCGTCCCAGCGCGTGCGCGCCGTCTCCGTGCTCACGCCGGTGGTCCTGGCGATGTCCGACCAGCGCACGCCCCGCGTCCTGGCCTTCAGGACCACGCCGCTGAGGACGTCCTCCAATGCCTTGGCGACCGCCGCGGCGTGCTCCAGTTCGGCGAGGTCGCTGATGCGGGGGTCGGAGGAGCGGCCCACGACGTTGCTCAGCCGCTTGGAGCGTTCGGCGAGGTCATGCGTGAGCCTGGCCACGGCCGTGTCGTAGAGCGGCGCCGACGGCGGGACGGGGTCGGCGGCGCGCTTGCGGTTCGCGAGCACCCGGCACCTCGGGGTGCAGAAGCGCGGGGAGCGGCCGCGGTTGCTCTTGCGTTCGAAATCCTGCTTGCACTGCTCGCAGGTCAGAAGGGGCGGATTCATTTCCGGTCCTCGAATGCCCGGCAGGTTCGCGCGAACGGGTGAGAGCCATGGTTCTCGTTATCGTTACGCAGACCCGACAATCCAGTACGGCACGTACGAATTGCTCCACGACACCGATCTGTTGGCACGTGGGTGGAGCCGGTTGCCCGGCCGCGCGAAACCGGCGGCCGGGCAACCGGGAGACGATCGCTCAGCGACGACGGCGCTGGTAGACGATGTGGGAACGGTTGGCAAGCACGCTCACGGCCCAGACCGTCAGACCCGAGGCCGCACCCTGCCACAACAGGGCCAGGACGCCCGGAACCGCGACGAGCAGACCACCACTCACTCGTACCCCGAGGTCACTGCCGCTCCGGGTTTCCCCGGTCGGCGGGAGAGGCATGTTAGGTTCGGTGCCACGAACGGTCCTCACCTCAGAGGACCGGTTCCGCATCCGGTCAGGGGTCATCTTCAGCTCCTTGATCAACGGTTATTGCGACAGAGCCCCGGCAATCGGTTTCTCAGGCCCGCCGGGGCTCTCCGTATTCGGGACACTACAGTGCGATCACCCGAGCGCGTTAACGGCTCATCCGCTTAAACCACGCCGAAGAATGCGTATTCGAACGAACTGATCAGAAACGGTCAGATTCGGTTGGCGAACGCCTGCGTGCAATACCAGGGCGGACTGTTTAAGTCCATCCAGGCCAACCATTTCGAGCCCGTCGGGTAAACGAAACTCAAACTTCCTTGCTCAACGTGCGGATCCGCCTTCCAGTACCCTCTCGCACACCCCTGACCAGGCGCCGGGCACGACCGACAAGGTGCCGCCCCGCATGTTGACCACCGAAGAACTCGGCGCCGTCAACATCGAGCGCCCCCACTGATCACCCGAAACAGAGTGCAGAAACTAAACTAAAAATATATAAATCAGAATATTTCCCCCACCGGGATCCCGCCCGGCAGCCGCACCGCACCGGTGCAGCGCCACGCCGACACCGGAATCGGCACCGCACCGGCCACCATCGCATCCGTTCCGACCAGAGCGAAGCAGGTGAACGACACCGCCGTCCGCCGGACCACCGGCCGTAGAGTCCGGGACGATGACCGCTCCCGACTTCGACCGGATCGCCGACGAGCTCTACACGCTCGACCCGGCGGACTTCACCGCCGCCCGCGACGACCACGCCGACCGACTGAAGAAGACCGACCCGCGGCTCGCCAAGCGGATCCGCGCGCTGCACCGCCCCACCCATGCCGCGTGGGCCGCCAACCTCCTCGCCCGCCGGCACCCGGACCTGGTCGGCGAGCTATTGGACCTCGGCCGGGCGCTGCGCGACGCCCAGGAGCACCTCGCGGGCGAGCGGCTGCGCGAGCTCGTCGAGCAGCGCCGCCGACTGGTGCGGGCCCTGACCACGCGGGCGGTCCAGGACGCGGCGGCCGCCGGGCACCCGCTCGGCACCGGCGCCGTCGCCGACCTGGACGGCACGCTGAGCGCCGCACTCGCCGACCCCGACGCCGCCGACGCCCTCGCCGCAGGCCGGCTGACCACCGCCCTTCAGCCCGTGGCCTGGCCCGGCGCGCCGGAAGGCGAGGCTACGGCAGCACCCAGCCGGTCGCCCGGCACGGAGGCGGCATCGTCCCTGTCGGCACGCAGGTCGCGGTCGACGCCGAGAGCCGGGGAGGTGCCGTCGAGCAAGGCGGCGGCCGGAGCGAAGGCCTCGGCCTCGGCCGCGGCCGAGGCGGCAGCCGAGCGGGAGCACCTGCGTGAGGTGGAGCGGGCCGAGGAGGCGCTGACCAGGGCGGAGCAGGCCCGGGCCGATGCGGCCGGCCGGGCCGAGGCCGCCGGGCGCGCGCTCGAGGAGGCCGAGGCCGAGCAGCGGGAGGCGGCGGCGGAAGCCGAGCGCGCCCGGGCCGCACTGGACAAGGCCCATCGGCACGACGCCCAAGCGCAGGAGGACGTCGACCGGGCCGACGAACGGGTGCGGGCCGCCCAAGAGGCGGAACGCCTTGCCGGCAATGAGGCGGAGCGCACCAGCGAGGCGGTCCGGGGCGCGGCCGCCCGGGTACGGGAGCTGGAGGGCGGCAGCGACCGGCCCAAGCAGGACTGACCGCGGCGCCCCGGCAGCTCAGGCGACGAGCCGGCCGTGCCGCGGGCGCGACCGCCGCCTCCGGACTCGGGCCCCAACACTGAGGCGGTGCCCGTCGGCCCACCACCGCGTGCGCGACAACGCCCCGGCGGCGACGCTGGCGGTGAACCGTCGCCGGCTGTCGGCCGGCGCGCTGCGAGAAGGGAGGCCTCCGTGGCCCGACCCATGTGGACCGGCGTGCTCACCTTTGGCCTGGTCACCGTCCCAGTCGCCCTCTACACCGCGACCTCCAGCCACGACGTGCGCTTCCACCAGCTGCAGCGCGGCACCTCCGACCGCGTGCGCAACAAGCGCGTCAACGCACGATGCACTTCGCCGACGAGGTCCGCGACGCCCGCACCGAGGTGGGCGACCTGCCGGAGAAGACCAAGCTCTCCGCCCAGGAGGTGAGGACCGCCGAGCAGCTGATCGGCATGCTCGCCATCGACTGGAAGCCCGAGGACTGGCACGACACCTACGAGGAGCAGGTGAAGAAGCTCGTCGAGGACAAGCTCGCCGGCCGCGAGATCGCCGTCTCCGCCGGCCCCGCCCCGGAGGCCACCAACGTCGTCGACCTCATGGACGCCCTGCGCCGCAGCCTCGAAGGCGCCCGCAAGGGCGAACCCGTCGAGAAGACGACGCGGTCATCCGCAGGCCGGAAGGCCCCGGCCACCGCCGCCCGGACCCCGAAGGCCACGGGCGGCAAGAGGAGCACCACCGCCACGAAGACGTCCGTCCGAAAGAGCCCAGCGAAGCGCGCCAGCGCCACCGGCAAGCGGCAGCTGTCCGCACTCACCAAGGCCGAGCTCTACGAACGCGCCACCGACCTCGACGTCCAGGGCCGCTCCACCATGACCCGCGACCAACTCCAACACGCCCTCGAACACGCAGGCCGCCGCCACCGCGCCGCCTCCTGAACAGGCAGCTCCACCACGACCGGCACCGGCAGGCCGTTGCACGAGGCGGAGCTCGGCAACCGGAACAGCAACGGGAGTGGCCAGCGCCCACGGGATCAGTGGAAGAGCGCAAGCTGGTCACTGGCGACCTCCCGCGGCTCGGGCTCCGGGCGTGTGCCGGCCGTCGAAGAGGCGGTCAGGGCGTTCGCACGTTGCGGGCGGAGGACGCGCCGGGCGGGAACGGGAGTCGCCGTGTCGGCGAGAGCGGCGATCCGGGCCTCGACGGTCGTGGCGAGGACGGTCGGGGTGACGAGGTCGGCGTCGAAGGTCTCGGTCCAGCCGTTCGGCATGACGTCCACGTTCAGGTAGGGGCCGTGGCCGGCTTTCCGCAGTTCCTGGAGGACGGCCTGCTCGACGGCGTGGGCTTCGGCGCCGGTGAGGAAGTGCCAGTCCCGGGTGAGGGCCCAGCCAGCCCTGCGATGGTGGTTGACCCGCTCGTTGCGGCCTGCGGTGCCGCCGATGCCGATCTTGACCGCGTTGTACTGGGGGTGGTGAACGATGTAGACGCGGGCCGGGGCGGTGAGGTCGAAGCCGTGGCTGGCGCAGAATCGGCAGCCACCGCCGGTGCGGATCTTCATGAGGGTGGGTGTGACCTCGCGGCCGCAGGTCAGACAGCGGCAGCGCCACGGCGTCATGGACGTGCTGTACGGATCCAACGGCTCCAGGCCGGCTGCCCTCATCGCGGAGGCGGCCACTTCCGGATCCGTTCTGCGGCCCTCGGCCGCCTTCCGATCGGCGCAGCGACGGCACCCGCCCTGACCGGAGAGTGTCGCGCGTCAGACTTTGTGGCAGGGCTTGTTTCTTGCGGGTCCTGCCCTGTGAAGGAGTCTGATCGATCATGGTGAGGCCGCCGGCGTTGCCGCCGGAGGAGAAGGTCCGGATCGTGCTGTCGATCCTGGCCGGTGAGA
>NZ_JAQYWW010000350.1:0-263 GCF_036322525.1 Streptomyces sp. BE20
CAGGGTCCGTACCCCGGGCCAGAACGGCTCACGCGAGCGGGGCTTCGGCTCGCTGAAGTACGAGAAGCTGTTCTTGGAGGAGATACCCGACGCCCTCGACCTGGTCCGCCATGCCGAGGACTACCGGCTCGAGTACAACACCGTCCGCCCTCACGAGGCACTCGCCTGGAACCGGCCCCACGACGTGCACACCGGCCAGGCCGACCCGCTCGTCCCCAACTTTCCCGAACCCCAAAACCTGCCAGTTACTTGACGCGGGACAC
>NZ_JAQYWW010000351.1:0-335 GCF_036322525.1 Streptomyces sp. BE20
CAGTGAAGGGGACGACACCGGCGAAGATCACGGTGCCCGCGTCGATCGCCTCGCCCAGCTCCTCGTCCTCACGCTCGGTCAGCAGCGAGAAGTCCAGCGAGACCCCGACCACCCCGGCCCCCCGCACCGCCGCGCGCTACCGCGCGGGCGGTAAACACGCCGGCCGGGCGCTTGCCCGCGGCACACGGGGGCCCGCAGCGCCCGGTGCCTCAGGCCCGGGAGGGCTGGGCGTCGGCCGAAACCGCACATTTCGCCGACGACCCGAGCCGGCCGTTCGCCGGAAACCTGGTCGACGGAGTGACCGGACGGATCGCGCCGAGCACGTTCGGTGAACC
>NZ_JAQYWW010000352.1:0-395 GCF_036322525.1 Streptomyces sp. BE20
ACGAACCCCTTCCCGGGCCGGACGCGGCCACGGCCCCTTGGCCTGTGCGCCGCGGCGGGCGCGGGCCCGGTGACGGCGCCAGGTCCGCTCGGGCACGCCGATCAGGCGGCAGAACCTCGCGGTCGGCATGCCCGCCTCGACGCGGATCACCTCGAGGTCCTCGAAGGGCCCGGCCGGCCCTCCGCGGACTTCTTCCACACCCGCAGCTCGACCGCGGCCTCACCCAGCGCCTGGGTCAAGTCGGCGACCTGAGTTTCGAGTTGCTGTTCCCGGCTGCTGGGGCCGGACTTCCCGGACGCAAGTCCGGCCCGGCCGGACTCCAGGAACTGCCGCTTCCAGTTCCCGATCGACTGCTCGGACACCTTCACCCGCCGCGCGGCCTCGGCAACGGTCAT
>NZ_JAQYWW010000353.1:0-279 GCF_036322525.1 Streptomyces sp. BE20
CCCCCCCCCCCCCCCCCCCCCCCCCCCCCCCCCCCCCCCCCCCCCCCCCCCCCCCCCCCCCCCCCCCCCCCCCCCCCCCCACCCCCCCCCCCCCCCCCACCCCCCCCCCACCTCTTTTTGTGAAATCTAGTTTGCCGTCTTGTGCTTGAAAATGGTGGGGGGGGGGGGGTGGGGGGGGGGGGGGGGGTGGTGGGGGGGGTTTTGTGTTGGGGTTGTTTTTGGGTGGGTTGGTGGGTTTGTGTTTTTTTTTTTTGGTGGGGGTGGGGTGTTGGGGGGCCC
>NZ_JAQYWW010000354.1:0-323 GCF_036322525.1 Streptomyces sp. BE20
GCGCTGCGTTTGTTGGGGGGGGGGGTTCTGCGGGGGGGGCGGGTGGGGGGCTGCCTGGTGGTGGCGGTGGGGGTACCGGCGGGCGGTGGGGCCGGGGGGGGGGCCCGGGGGGGGGGGGTCGGGGGGGGGGGGGGGGGGCGGGGGCGTTGTGGGGGGGGGGGGGGGGGGGGGGGGGGGGGGGGTTGGTGTGGGTTGGGGGGGGGGGGGTGGGGGTTGGTGGGGGGGTGTGGTGTTTTTTGGGGGGGGGGGTGGGGGGGGGGTGGTTTTTTCGGGGGGGTGTGTTTGGGGTGTGGGGGTGGGGGGGGGGGGGGGGGGCCCCCCCC
>NZ_JAQYWW010000355.1:0-342 GCF_036322525.1 Streptomyces sp. BE20
GGTTAGGAATACCGCCCATCAATGTCTGTGTTGTGTTTTATTTTGTGGTATGTGGAAGCTGTGGGGGGTGGTGGGGTTTATTAATTTGTTGATATGGGTGTGGGTTTGGTTGCGTGGTGTGGGGGGTTTTCTATTTATTTATATTTTTTGTTTTTTTTTGTTTTTTTTTTTTTTTTGTTTTGGTTGTGGTTTTTTTTTTTTTTTTTTTTTTTTTTTTTTTTTTTTTTTTTTTTTGTTTTGTTTTTTTTGTGGTGGGTTGTGTTTTTTTTTTGTGGGGGTTTGTTTTTGTTTGGAGTTGTTTTTTTGGTTGGGTTGGGGGGGTGGGGGGGGGGGGGGGGGGTA
>NZ_JAQYWW010000356.1:0-328 GCF_036322525.1 Streptomyces sp. BE20
CGCGTCCGCGGGGGTGATCCCCCGTAGCCGAGGGCCCGCGGTTCGGACCCGGCCTGCACCCCGCGTCCGCGGGGGAGATCCCGGTCAGCGGGTCGTGATCAACGCGTTCGGCGGCTGCTCCCCGCGTCCGCGGGGGTGATCCCTGAGTGATCGCCGAAGCCATGTGTAACGTCTGCTGCTCCCCGCGTCAGCGGGGGTGATCCCGGCAGTCCAGTGCCTTGACGCGGGCTCAGCCACTGCTCCCCGCGTCCGCGGGGGTGATCCCTGGTTGCACGCGAGGCGGGTGACGTCGTAGAGCTGCTCCCCGCGTCCGCGGGGGTGATCCCCG
>NZ_JAQYWW010000357.1:0-331 GCF_036322525.1 Streptomyces sp. BE20
CTCCCCGCGCCTGCGGGGCTGTTCCCGGTTGCCAGCACGGGACGGACGTCCTGGAGCGCTGCTCCCCGCGCCTGCGGGGCTGTTCCCGCTGCGGGCCGTGGTCGCGCAGGCACCGCTGGCTGCGCCCCGCGCCGGCGGGGCTGTTCCGCTCGGGGAGCACGGGCGGGGCGTCCTGGTGCCCTGCTCCCCGCGCCTGCGGGGATGTTCCCGCTGCCGCTCTCGGGAGAGTCGGGCCCGGGTGCTGCTCCCCGCGCCTGCGGGGATGTTCCGGCGGTCTCGGGGGCGCGTTCCTCACGGAGCACGGCTACCCGCAGCGTGCGGGGGTTTACAG
>NZ_JAQYWW010000358.1:0-11841 GCF_036322525.1 Streptomyces sp. BE20
AGGAGTTGGGTGAGGGACCAGTCGACGTGGGGGGCGAGGGCCTGTTCGCACTGGTTCATCTTCTCGGCGAAGACGGGTGCGGTGTCGAGGAGTTCGACGGCCATGCCGGCCCACTGCGAGCCCTGCCCCGGGAAGACGAAGGCGGTCTTCCCCGCCGGGCCGGCGGTGCCCAGCACCACGTTCGGCGCCGTCCGGTCGGCGGCCAGCGCCTCCAGCGCGGCCGCGAAGCCCGCGGCGTCCTCGGCGACCAGCACCGCGCGGTGCTCGAAGGCGGTGCGGGTGGTGGCCAGCGCCCGGCCGATCTCCGCCGGGTCGTGCGCGGGCCCGTCGGCCAGGGAGGCGGCCAGCCGGGCGGCCTGGGCGCGGAGCGCCTGCGGGTCGCGCGCCGACAGCACCCAGGGCAGCGGGCCGGCCGGGACCGGGCCGGTGGGGTCCGCGTCGGTCGCGTCCGGGCCCGCGGCGTCCGGCAGGTCCCCGGCGTCCGGCGCCTGCTCGACGATCGCGTGCGCGTTGGTGCCGCCCACCCCGAAACCGGAGACCCCGGCGCGGCGCGGCCGCTCGCCCTCGGTCTCCCAGGGGCGGGCCTCGGTCAGCAGCTCGACCGCGCCCACCGACCAGTCGACGAACGGGGTGGGCTCGTCCACGTGCAGGGTCTTCGGCAGCACACCGTGCCGCATCGCCTGCACCATCTTGATCACGCCGCCGACCCCGGCGGCGGCCGAGCTGTGGCCGATGTTGGACTTCAGCGAGCCCAGCCACAGCGGCCGTCCGTCCGGCCGCTGCTGTCCGTAGGCGGCCAGCAGGGCCTGGGCCTCGATCGGGTCGCCCAGCGTGGTGCCGGTGCCGTGCGCCTCCACCGCGTCCACGTCGGCGGCCGACAGCCGCGCGTCCGCCAGCGCGTCGGCGATCACCCGCTGCTGCGAGGGGCCGTTGGGCGCGGTCAGGCCGTTGCTGGCGCCGTCCTGGTTGACCGCGGTGCCCCGGATGACGGCGAGCACCCGGTGGCCGCGGGCCACGGCGTCGGAGAGCCGCTCCAGCAGCAGCACGCCGACACCCTCGGACCAGCCGGTGCCGTCGGCCGCGCCCGCGAACGCCTTGCAGCGGCCGTCGGCGGACAGCGCCCGCTGCCGGCTGAACGCCACGAACGCGTCCGGGGCGGCGAGCACCGACACGCCACCGGTCAGCGCCAGCTCGCACTCGCCCGAGCGCAGCGAGCGCACCGCCAGGTGCAGGGCGACCAGCGAGGAGGAGCAGGCGGTGTCCATGGTGATCGCCGGACCCTCCAGGCCCAGCGTGTACGAGACCCGCCCGGAGAGCACACTGCTCGCCGTCCCGGTGTCCAGCAGCCCCTCGACCTCGGGCAGCCCCCGGGCGCCCACCCCGTAGCCGTTGCCGATCGCGCCGACGAAGACGCCGGTCCGGCTGCCGCGCAGCCCGGCCGGGTCGAGACCGGCGCGCTCGACGGTCTCCCAGCAGGTCTCCAGCAGCAGCCGCTGCTGCGGGTCCATGGCCAGCGCCTCGCGCGGCGATATCCCGAAGAAGCCGGCGTCGAACTCGTCGGCCTGGTGGAGGAATCCGCCGCTGCGGGTGTACGAGGTGCCGGTGTGGTCCGGGTCCGGGTGGTACAGCCCCTCGACGTCCCAGCCGCGGTTGTCCGGCCAGTCGCCGATGGCGTCCTCACCGCGCTCGACCAGCTCCCACAGCCGCTCGGGCGAGTCCACCCCGCCCGGGTAGCGGCAGCCCATCGCGACGATGGCGATCGGCTCGTGCCGGGCGTCCTCGGCGGCCCGCAGTTCACGCCGCGCGTCGCCCAGGTCGGCAGTGGCTCGCCTGAGGTAGTCGAGAAGCTTCTCGTTGTCCGGCATCAGTTCCAGCTCTCCCTCAGGCCATTCCGAAGTCGTTGTCGAGCAGGTCGAAGAGTTCGTCGGCGGTCGCCGCCGCCAGGGTCACCGGCGGCTCGGCCTCGGCCGGGCCCCGGCCGGCCCGTTCGCCCCAGCCGCGCAGCAGCTCGCGCAGCCGGGAGCCGATCTCGCGGCCGTCCGGCCCGGCCGGGTCGAGCGAGGCCAGGGCCTTTTCCAGCAGGTCGAGTTCGGCCTCGGCCGGGCCGCGCGACGGCGGGCGGAGAACGCTCTCCAGGAGCTCGGCCAGTGCGGCCGGGCTCGGGTGGTCGAAGACCGCCGTCGGTGGCAGCGGCACGCCGGTGACCGCGCTCAGCCGGTTGCGGAAGCGCACCGCGAGCATCGAGTCGAAGCCCAGTTCGGCGAAGGGCCGGTCGGGCCGGACGGCCGCCGCCGAGGCGTGCCCGAGGGCGGCGGCCGCGTGGGCGCCGACCAGCTCGACCAGCACCCGGTGCCGCTCCGCCCGGTCCAGCGGAGCCAGCCGAAGGGCCAGGTCGCCGGCCGGGTCCGTCGCGCCGTCCGTCCCGCCGGCCGCCACCGGGTCACCCACCGGGGCGGAGCCCGCCGCCGTGCCGCCGGCCAGGGCCGCCCAGCCGCCGCGCCCGGGGGTGGGCAGCCAGTAGCGCTCGCGGGCGAAGGCGTAGGTGGGCAGCCGGTCCGGCCGCAGGGGCCGCTCGGCCCGCCAGTCGACCGGCGCGCCCGCCGCCCAGGCCTCGGCCAGCGCCCGCAGCAGGCGGTCGGGTCCGCCCTCGCCGCGCCGCAGGGTCGGGACGGCGGTGGCCGGCCGGCCGGCGGCCTGCGCCGAGCCGTCGACCGCCGCGACCAGTACCGGGTGCGGGCTCACCTCGACGAACAGCTCGTAACCGGCCGCGAGCAGCGCCGAGGTCGCGGTGTCGAAGACGACCGGCTCGCGCAGATTGCGGTACCAGTACGCGGCGTCCAGGAGCGCGCCGTCGATCCGCTCGCCGGTGACCGTCGAGAAGAGCGGGACCTCGGCGGGCCGGGGCCGCACCTCGGCGAGGTGTGCCAGCAGTTCCTCGCGCACCTCGGCGACCTGCGGGGAGTGCGCCGCGTACGCCACCGGGATCCGCCGGGCCCGCACCCCGGCGCGCTCGCAGTCGGCCAGCAGCGCGACGAGCCGCTCCGGCACGCCGGCCACCACCACCGCCTGCGGGCCGTTGACCGCGGCCACGGCGAGCTCCGGCCCGTACGGTTCGAGCAGCTCGGTGACCCGGTCCCGCGCGGCCGACACGGAGACCATCCCGCCCGCGCCGTCCAGTCGGCGCAGTGCCCGGCTGCGCAGCGCGACCACCTTGGCGCCGTCCTCCAGGCTCAGCGCGCCGGCGACGACGGCGGCGGCTATCTCGCCCTGGCTGTGGCCGACCACGGCGGCCGGCTCGACGCCGTGGGAACGCCACAGCGCGGCCAGCGAGACCATCACCGCCCAGAGCGCCGGCTGTACCACCTCGACCCGGTCCAGCGGGTCGCCGTCGCGCAGCAGCCCGGTCAGCGACCAGTCGACGTGCGGGGCGAGGGCCTTCTCGCACTGCGCCATCCGCTCGGCGAAGACGGGTGCGGTGTCGAGGAGTTCGACGGCCATGCCGGCCCACTGCGAACCCTGGCCGGGGAAGACGAAGACCGTGCCCGGCGCGCCGGACCGCCCCTCGAACACCCCGCCCGAGGGCAGTCCCCCGGCCAGCGCGGACAGTTCGGCACGCAGCGCGTCGCGGTCCGCGCCGACCAGGGCGGCCCGCTGGGGCAGCGCGGTGCGGCCGGTGGCCAGGGTGCGGGCGGCCTCGGTCGCGGTGAGCCCGGGGTCGGCGTCGACGGCGGCCAGCAGCCGGCTGGCCTGTCGGCGCAGCCCGGCCGCGTCGCGGGCCGAGAGCAGCCAGGGCAGCCCGCCCGCGCCGGTCGCGTCGGTGGTGCCGTCCGCGTCGCCTGCGCCGCCCGTGCCGGTGCTGCCGGTCGCGCCGCTCGCGTCGCCGGCCCCGGCCGGTGCGGGCTCGGGGGCCTGCTCCAGGACGGCGTGCGCGTTGGTGCCGCTCATCCCGAACGACGAGACGGCGATCCGGCGCGGGCGTCCGTCCTCGGTCTCCCACGGGCGCGCCTCGGTCAGCAGTTCGACCGCGCCCGCCGACCAGTCCACCCGGGTCGAGGGCCGCTCCGCGTGCAGGGTCCTGGGCAGGACGGCGTGACGCAGCGCCAGCACGCTCTTGATCACTCCGGCGACGCCCGAGGCGGCCTGGGTGTGGCCGATGTTGGACTTCAGCGAACCCAGCCACAGCGGCCGGTCCCCGGGCCGCTCCCGCCCGTAGGTCGCCAGCAGCGCGCCGGCCTCGATCGGGTCGCCCAGCGTGGTGCCGGTGCCGTGCGCCTCCACCGCGTCCACCTCGGCGGCCGACAGCCCGGAGTTCGCCAGCGCCTGACGGATCACCCGCTGCTGGGCCAGCCCGTTCGGAGCCGTGAGGCCGTTGCTGGCACCGTCCTGGTTGACCGCCGTGCCGCGGACCACGGCCAGCACCGGGTGCCCCAGGCGCCGGGCCTCGGTCAGCGTCTCGACCAGCAGCACGCCCACCCCCTCCGACCAGCCGGTGCCGCCGGCCTCGTCGGAGAACGAGCGGCACCGCCCGTCGGCGGCCAGCCCGCGCTGGCGGCTGAACTCCACGAACGCGTCCGGGCTCGCCATCACCGCCGCCCCGCCGACCAGCGCGAACGAGCACTCCCGGGCCCGCAGCGACTGCCCGGCCAGGTGCAGCGCCACCAGCGAGGAGGAGCAGGCGGTCTCCACCGTCACGGCCGGGCCCTCCAGGCCCAGCGTGTAGGCGATCCGGCCGGAGGCCACACTGGTCACCGTGCCGCTGAGCAGGTGGCCCTCGACGTCGGCGGCCGGATCCTGCGGCCCGGCGCCGTAGCCCTGCGCGGCCACGCCGAGGAAGACCCCGCCGCTACTGCCCCGCAGCCCGGCCGGGTCCAGGCCGGCCCGCTCCACGGCCTCCCAGGCGGTCTCCATCAGCAGCCGCTGCTGCGGGTCCATGGCCAGGGCCTCGCGCGGCGAGATGCCGAAGAACTCGGCGTCGAACTCGCCCGCGTCGTGCAGGAATCCGCCCGCGGTGGCGTAGAAGGTGCCGGGCGCCTCCGGGTCGCCGCTGTACAGCGAGTCCAGCGGCCAGCCGCGGTCGGTGGGCAGCCCGCCCACTGCGTCCGTGCCGTCGGCGACCAGCCGCCACAGGTCCTCCGGGGAGCGCACCCCGCCGGGGAACCGGCAGGCCATCCCCACCACGGCCAGCGGCTCGCCCACCGGCAGCGGACCACCGGTCGCGGCGCCCGCGCCGCCGTCCGGCCCGTCCGTCCGGCCGACCAGCAGCGACAGCAGGTGCTCGGCCAGCGCGGTGGCGGTCGGGTGGTCGAAGACGGTGGTGACGGCCAGCTCCAGGCCGCACGCGGTGACCAGCCGGTTGCGCAGTTCGACGGCGGTCAGCGAGTCGAAACCGACCTCGCGGAACGGTCGTTCGGGCTCCACCCGGGCCGTGTCGGCGTACCCGAGAACGGCCGCCGACTCGCTGCGCACCAGGTCCACCAGAAGCCGCTGCCGGGCCTCGGGGCCCAGCGGTGCCAGCCCGGCCCGGAGCAGGGCGCCGGGGGACGACTGCGCGTCCGGAGCCTCCCGCGGTTCACCGTCGCCCCGGTCCTCGCCCCGGTCGTCGCCCCGGCCGTCGTCGGCGGACGCCGCCCGGGCGGCGGTCAGTTCGGCCAGCAGCGGGCTGCGCCGGGCCGACTCGAAGAGCGCCGCGAAGCGGGTCCAGTCCAGGTCGGCCACCACGAGGTGCGTCTCGTCCAGCTCCAGGGCCTGCTCCAGCGCGTCCAGCGCGGTCGCGGGCGCCATCGGGCGCAGCCCCAGCGCGCGCAGCCGCTCGCCGGTGGGGCCCTCGGCCATCCCCGTCCCCGCCCACGGTCCCCAGGCCACCGAGGTGGCGGGCAGCCCGCGCGAGCGCCGGTGCTCGGCCAGCGCGTCCAGCTGGGCGTTGGCGGCGGCGTACGCCCCCTGCCCGGCGCTGCCCCAGGCCGCCGACACCGAGGAGAACAGGACGAACGCCTCGATCCGGTGGCCCTCCAGGAGGGCGTCCAGGTTGGCCGCGCCCGCCGCCTTCGCGGCGCACTCGGCGGCCCAGCCCTCCGGCGTGCAGCGGGCCAGCGGCGTGTCGGACGTCAGCCCGGCGGCGTGCACCACCGCGTCGACCCGCTCCTCGCCGAGCCCGTCCAGCAGGGCGGCCAGCGCAGCGCGGTCCGCCACGTCGCAGGCCGCCACCGTGACCTCGGCGCCGAGCGCGGTCAGTTCGGCGGCCAGCCGCTCCGCACCCGGGGCGGACGGTCCGCGCCGGCTCGTCAGCACCAGGCGCCGGGTGCCGGTTCGGGCCAGCCGCCGGGCCAGTTGGGCGCCCAGGCCGCCGGTCCCGCCGGTGATCAGCACCGTGCCGCGCAGGGCCGCGAAACCCGCCGACGGGGCGGTGGCGGCCGGGGTGGCGGCCGGGGTGGCGGCGGGAGTGGCGGCGGCCGGGACCGGGGAGCGGCGCAGCCGGCGGCCCAGCAGACCGGACGGGCGGACCGCGAGCTGGTCGTCACCGCCCGCTCCGGCCAGTGCCGCGCACAGCCCCTCCCAGGCCGCGTCGTCCGGCTCGGCGGGGAGGTCCACCAGACCGCCCCAGCGCTCGGGGTGCTCCAGCGCGGCGACCCGGCCCAGGCCCCAGAGCCGGGCCCGCTCGGGCCGCCCGACCGGCTGCCCGCCGGCCTCCACCGCGCCCAGGGTCGCGCACCACAGCGGCGCGCTCACCCCGGCGTCGCCCAACGCCTGGACCAGGACGAGCAGTTCGATGTCCGTGCCGGGCAGGGCCAGGACTCCGTCGACGGCGGCGGGCAGCCGGCGGGCCAGCGCGGCGCGGTCCGTACCGTCCGCCGTCCGCAGCAGCTCGACCTCGGCGCCGCGGGCGGCCAGCGCCCGCGCGGCGCCGTCGGCCGGGCCGTCCGCGTCGGCGCCCTCGGGCAGCACCAGCAGCCAGCGGCCGGTGAGCCGGGCCGCGGGCCCCGGCTCCAGCGGCTGCCAGTCGATCCGGTAGCGCAGCCGCCCGGTGGCCGGTGCGGTGACGGCGGGCGCCGGCCAGAACCGGCGGTGCTGGAACGGATAGCCGGGCAGCTCGACCCGGCCGCCGCCGGTGCCGCCGGGACTCCAGTCCACCGCCGTGCCGTGCACGTACAGCCGGGCCAGGGCGGCCGTCACCGACTCGTCCTCCGGCCGCCCCTCGCGCAGCAGCGCCACCGCCGCGCCCTCGGGGGTGTCCGGCAGGCACTCCTGCACCAGCGCGGAGAGCACCCCGCCGGCGCCCAGCTCCACGAAGCGGTCGGCACCCTCGGCCCGGAGCCGCCGCACGCCGTCCAGGAACCGGACGGTGCCGCGCGCGTGCCGCACCCAGTAGTCGGGGGAGCACAGCTGCTCGGCGCCGGCCGGCTCACCGGTGAGGTCGGAGATCACCGGCAGCGTCGGCGGCCGGTACGCCAGGCCCGCCGCGACCTCCCGGAAGGCCGCCAGCATCGGCTCCAGCCGCGCGGAGTGGAAGGCGGTGCCCACCGCCAGCCGCTTGGTCCGCCGCCCGCGCGCCCGGAACTCCTCCGCCACGGCCAGCACCGCCGCGCGGTCACCGGAGAGCACGCAGGAGCGCGGTCCGTTCACCGCGGCCAGGTCGACCCCCGACGCGGCCGGCACCGCCGCGAGCTCCTCCTCGGTCGCCTCGACGGCCACCATCGCGCCGCCCTCGGGCAGCTCGTCCATCAGCCGGCCGCGCGCGGCCACCAGCGCGCTCGCGTCCGCCAGGTCCAGCACCCCGGCCGCGTGCGCGGCGGACAGCTCGCCGATCGAGTGCCCCAGCAGCAGGTCGGGCCGCACACCGTGGTGGTCCAGCAGGCGCAGCAGCGCCGTCTGCAGGGCGAACAGGGCCGGCTGGGTGTAGCGGGTGCGGTCCAGCAGCGCGGCCTCCGCACTGCCCGGCGCGGCGAACATCACCTCGCGCAGCGGCCGGTCCAGGTGCGGATCCAGCGCCGCCAGCACCTCGTCCAGCGCGTCGGCGAAGACCGGCTCGGCACGGTACAGCCCGGCCCCGGCCCCGGCCCGCTGGCTGCCCTGGCCCGGCAGGAGGAACGCCGTCCGCCCGTCCGCCCGCACCACGCCGGTGGTCACCGCCGCCGAGCGGGCGCCGTCGGCCAGCGCCCGCAGGCCCTCGCGCAGCGCCGCCCGGTCCGCGCCGTGCACGGCGGCCCGGTGCTCCAGACCGGCCCGGCTCACCGCGAGGGCCCGGCCCAGCTCCGCGAGGTCGACCTCCTCCCGCCCGTCCAGGCGGCCGGCCAGCTGCTCGGCCCGGGCCCGCAGGGCGGCCGGGCCCCGGGCCGACAGCAGCAGGGGCGCACGGCGCGCGGGCAGCGGCGCCCGCACGGGGGCGTCGGGCGCCTGCTCCACGATCACATGGGCGTTGGTGCCGCTGATCCCGAACGAGGAGACGCCCGCGCGTCGCGGCCGGCCGGTGTCCGGCCAGGCGACGGCCTCGGCCAGCAGCCGTACCGTGCCCGAGGACCAGTCCACGTGCGGGTTGGGCTCCGCGATGTGCAGGCTCCGGGGCAGCAGGCCGTGCCGCATCGCCAGGACCGTCTTGATCACCCCGGCGACCCCGGCGGCGGCCTGGGTGTGGCCGAGGTTGGACTTGACGGAACCGAGCAGCAGCGGCCGGTCCGCGGCCCGGCCGCGCCCGTACACGGCCTGCAGCGCCTGGGCCTCGATCGGGTCGCCGAGCCGGGTGCCGGTGCCGTGCGCCTCGACCGCGTCGACCTGGTCGGCGGTCAGCCCCGCGTCTGCCAGCGCGGCCTGGATGACCCGCTGCTGGGAGGGGCCGTTGGGCGCGGTCAGGCCGTTGCTCGCGCCGTCCTGGTTGACCGCCGAGCCCCGGACCACGGCCAGCACCCGGTGGCCGCGGGCCACGGCGTCGGAGAGCCGCTCCAGCACCAGCACGCCCACGCCCTCGCCCCAGCCGGTGCCGTCCGCGTCCGCCGAGAAGGCCTTGCACCGCCCGTCCGGGGCCAGCCCGCGCTGACGGCTGAACTCCACGAACAGCTTGGGCGTGCTCATCACCGTGACCCCGCCGGCCAGCGCCAGCTCGCACTCCCCGCGCCGCAGCGACTGGGCCGCCAGGTGGAGGGCGACCAGCGAGGACGAGCAGGCGGTGTCCACGGTCAGCGCCGGACCCTCCAGCCCCAGGGCGTAGGAGATCCGGCCGGAGAGCACACTGGCCGTGTTGCCGGTCAGCAGGTGGCCCTCGGAGATCCCCTCGGCGGCCGCCAGCGCGTCCACGTAGTCCTGACCGTTGGTGCCGACGAAGACGCCGACCCGGCCGCCGCGCAGCGCCGACGGGTCCTGCCCGGAGTCCTCGACCGCCTGCCAGGCGGTCTCCAGCAGCAGGCGCTGCTGCGGGTCCATGGCCAGCGCCTCGCGCGGGCTCACCCCGAAGAACTCGGCGTCGAAGCCGCCGGCGTCCGCCAGGAACGCGCCGCTGCGGCTGTACGTGGTGCCGGGTCGGTCCGGGTCCGGGTCGAACAGCCGCTCGACGTCCCACCCGCGGTCGGCCGGCCAGTCACCGACGGCGTCCCGGCCCTCGGCCAGCAGCTCCCACAGCTCCTGCGGCGAGCCCACCCCGCCCGGGAAGCGGCAGGCCATGCCGACCACGGCCAGCGGCTCGCCGCCGTCCGGCCCGGCGGCCGCGCCGCCCCCGGGCGCACCGGCGGGGCCCGGCTCGGCCGACTCCCGCGCCAGGCCCAGCTCGGCCAGCAGCCGCACCGCCACCGCGTGCGGTGTCGGGTGGTCGAAGAGCACGGTCGCGGGCAGCCGCAGACCGGTCGCCGTACCCAGCCGGTTGCGCAGCTCGACGGCGGTCAGCGAGTCGAAGCCGAGCTCCGCGAACGCCCGCGCGGGCAGCACGGCGCCGCTGTCGGCGTGCCGCAGCACGGCCGCGGCGTTGGCACGCACCAGGTCGGTCAGCAGGTGCATCCGCTCGGCCGGGGCCAGCGGGGCCAGCCGGCCGGCCAGCTCGCCGGGCCGCTCCGCCGCCGCGGGCCGTTCCTCGGCCGGCGCCGCGGTGGCGGGCACCGGCAGCCGTCCCAGCAGCGCCGAACGCAGACCGGACGACTCGGCCAGCCGCCGCCAGTCCACGTCCGCGACCACCACCAGCTCGTCGTCCTCGCCCAGCGCGCGGGCCACCGCGGTGATCGCGCTGCGCGGTGCCATGGTCGGCAGACCGCGGTCGCCCAGCCGCCGGGCCACCTCGTCGGCCAGCATTCCGGCGCCCGCGCCGCCGGTGCCCCGGTCGGCCCCCTCGGTGCCCCAGGCACCCCAGGCGATCGCGGTTCCCGGCAGGCCGGCGGCCCGGCGCCGCGCGACCAGCGCGTCCAGAGCGGCGTTGGCCGTCGCGTAGTTGCCCTGACCGGCGTTGCCGACCACGCCCATCACCGAGCTGAACACCACGAAGGCGGACAGCTCCAGGTCGGCCGTCAGCTCCTCCAGCAGCAGGGCCGCGGTCAGCTTGGCGCGCAGCGAGAACGCCATCCGCTCGGGCGTCAGCGCGTCCAGGACCCCGTCGTCCAGTGCCCCGGCGGCATGCACCACCGCGTCCGGCCGGTACGCGGCGACGGCCGCGGCGAGCTGCTGCCGATCCGTCACGTCGCAGGCCACCGGCTCCACGGCCGGGCCCAGCTCCGCCCGCAGCTCCGCCGCCCCGGGCGCCGCCGCACCTCGGCGGCTGAGCAGCACCACCCGTTCGGCACCCTGCGCCACCAGCCGGCGCGCCAGGTGCGCCCCGACCGCGCCGGTCCCGCCGGTCACCAGCACCGCCCCGGCCGGCCGCCACACCGCCGGGCCCGGCCCGGAGTCCCCGGCCGTCCGGACGGGGGCGGCCAGCAGCCGGCGCCCGTGCACGCCGGTGGACCGCACCGCCACCTGCTCCTCGTCCCGCGCGGCCGCGAGCACCGCGCACAGCCGCCGCGCCGCCCGCTCGTCCAGTCCCGCGCCGTCGGCGGGCGGTAGGTCCACCAGCCCGCCCCAGCGCTCGGGGTGCTCCAGCGCCACCGTGCGTGCCAGCCCGGCCACGGCACCCTGCACCGGGCCGCCCGGCCGCTCACCCGCGCCGAGCACCGCCGTCCCGCTGACCAGGCACCACAGCGGCGCTTCCACGCCCGCGTCGCCCAGTGCCTGTACGAGGGCCAGGGTCAGCGCGACCGCGCCCGGTAGGTCGGCGAACTCCGGGTGCGGGCGCTCCTCGTGGGCCAGCAGCGAGAGCACGCCGGCCGGCGCCTCCCCGTCGCCGAGCGCCTCGGTCACCCGCTTCGCCAGCGCCTCGCGTCCCGTTCCGGGTCCGCTCACGGTGAACGGGACCACGTCGAGGCCCACCGCGGCGAGCGCCTCGACCACCCGGCAGGCGGTGTCGCTCTCCGGCAGCACGGCCAGCCAGCGGCCCGCCGGCGCCTCGGCGGGCTTCAGGCCCAGCGGCTGCCAGCCGATCCGGTAGCGCCAGGAGTCGGCCTCGGCGGTCGCGGTCCGTTCGGCCCGCCAGCCCGCCAGCGCGGGCAGCACCTCGCCGAGCGCGGCCGGACTCACCTGGAGCTCGGCGGACAGTTCGGTCGGCTCCTGGCGCTCCAGGACGTCCCACAGACCGTCGGTGGACGGGCCCGCCCCCGGGGGCGTGGTCGTGCTCGGGGCGAGCCAGAACCGCTCCCGCTGGAACGGGTAGGTGGGCAGTTCGACGCGTCGGCCGCGGGGGATCGCGGTGGTCCAGTCGACGGTGAGGCCGGTGGTCCAGGCGTGGGCGAGGGAGGTGAGGAGGCGTCGTCGGTCGCCTTCGTCGCGGCGCAGGGTGGG
>NZ_JAQYWW010000359.1:0-544 GCF_036322525.1 Streptomyces sp. BE20
CGGGGGGGGGGGGGGGGTGGGGCGGGCGGGGGGGGGTGGGGCTCTTTCGGGGGGGGGGGGGGGGGGGTGCGGCCCGGGGGGGGGGGGGGGGGGGGGGGCGGGGGGGAAACGGGGTTCACCCCCGGGGGCCGCCACACACCCCCCCCCCACCTCCAACGGATCACCCCCCCGCGGATAGAAAAACCAAGCCCCCAAAAAACCCCCCCCCCCCCCGCCCCGCCCCACGGCCCCCCCCGCCCGCCCCACCCCCCCCCCCCCCCCCCACACCAGCCCCCCCCCCCCCCCCACCCCCACCCCCACAACCACCCCCCCGCCCTCGTTTTCATGCCAGGGCCCCCCCCGATCTTTTCCCTGCATGGCACACTCTTGCCCTACACGACGCTCGTCCGAGCTCTGGACGGCGACGACCAGGCCGCCGTCAATGACGCGCAGCCCAAGACCATGGGTCCCAAGAGCCAGTAGCTGAAGATATCGATCAAGCTGGAGGAGGACCTGACCAAGGACCAGATCCTCACCGTCTACCTCAGCTTCACGTACTACGGGA
>NZ_JAQYWW010000360.1:0-792 GCF_036322525.1 Streptomyces sp. BE20
GAGGCGCTGGCGACGGATCCGCAGCAGCGGTTGCTGCTGGAGACGTCCTGGGAACTGCTGGAGCGGGCGGGCATCGACCCGACGTCGCTGAAGGGGCAGCCGGTCGGCGTGTACGCCGGTCTGATGTACCACGACTACGCGCACCACGTGCTCAACCTCCCGGAGGGGCTGGAGGGTTACTTCGGCATCGGCAACTCGGGTTCGGTGGCGTCGGGCCGCATCTCCTACGCCCTCGGGCTGGAGGGTCCGTCGGTGACGGTGGACACGGCCTGCTCGTCGTCGCTGGTGGCGCTGCACCTGGCGGCGCAGGCGCTGCGTGACGGGGAGTGCACGCTGGCGCTGGCCGGCGGTGTCGCCGTCATGGCCACGCCGGAGGTGTTCGTCGACTTCGCGACGCAGCGCGGCCTGGCCCACGACAGTCGCTGCAAGGCGTACGCCGACGCCGCCGACGGTACGGGCCTCGCCGAAGGCGCCGCGGTCCTCCTGCTGGAGCGGCTGTCGGACGCGAGGCGGCTGGGTCACGAGGTGCTGGCCGTGGTGCGGGGTTCGGCCGTCAACCAGGACGGTGCGTCGAACGGCCTGACGGCGCCGAACGGCCCCTCGCAGGAGCGGGTGATCCGGGCCGCGCTCGCCGACGCCCGGCTGACCGCCGCGGACGTCGACGCGGTGGAGGGTCACGGGACGGGGACGTCGCTGGGTGATCCGATCGAGGCGCAGGCGGTGCTGGCCACGTACGGGCAGGGTCGTCCGGCGGAGCAGCCGGTGTGGCTGGGTTCGTTGAAGTCGAACATC
>NZ_JAQYWW010000361.1:0-276 GCF_036322525.1 Streptomyces sp. BE20
ACACACCGCCGAGAGACCCTGCCCGACACCTACCGCGCCATCGCCGGCCTCGTCTCCGACCGCACCGCCGGCACGTGAACCACAGACCTCAACCAGCCCCCTGCTGCCCCACCCGCTATCACGCACCAACTCGTTAGAAGTCATCTCATTTGGAGAGTCGGCGGTGGCAGATGAGGGCGGCTGCGATGCTGGCGAAGGCTGCAAAGTGGTCGGCCTTGCGTTCGTAGCGGCGGTGGAGTCGGCGGAAGCCGCCGAGCCAGGCGACGGTGCGCTCGA
>NZ_JAQYWW010000362.1:0-291 GCF_036322525.1 Streptomyces sp. BE20
CCCCCCCCCCCCCCCCCCCCCCCCCCCCCCACGATTTTAATGATCCGGCGACCACCGATATATACACTGCATTCGAAGCCCCTGGCGACGCGCAGACCCCGCTGAACCTGGACGAGGAAGGCCTTGATGGCAATCTTCTGTGAAATCTCGACTGGCCGGTGGGGGGGGTTACACGGGGCATGGTGGGCCGCTTGACGTTTGGGGGGGTGTTGGGATTGGTTACGGTTTTGGGTTTCTGGTTGCGGGGGCACCCAAACGCAACCGCATTGATCACCTGGTCCATTATCGACA
>NZ_JAQYWW010000363.1:0-645 GCF_036322525.1 Streptomyces sp. BE20
CCGCTTCACCGACCCCACCGCCTACCGCAACGCCACCTCCGCACTGCCCGAAACCACCCGCGACGACGAGGCCCTCACCCTCCAGATCCCCGGCGACGGCAGCCAGCGCCACCTGCGCACCCTCCTCGACCACCTCGACACGGCCGGCATCGAAGCCGACGAACTCACCGTCCACACCCCCGACCTCGACGACGTCTTCTTCGCCCTCACCGGCGGCACCGACATCCCCCACCAGGCCAAGGAGAACGCCCGATGAGCTCCCTCACCCTCGCCCTGCGCGACTCCTCGACCATGCTGCGCCGCAACCTCCTGCACGCCCGGCGCTACCCGTCCCTCACCCTGAACCTGCTGCTCACACCGATCATGCTGCTGCTGCTCTTCGTCTACATCTTCGGCGACACGATGAGCGCGGGCCTCGGAGGCGGCGGCGGCCCGGACCGCTCCGCGTACATCGCCTACCTCGTCCCGGGCCTCCTGCTGATGACCATCGGCAGCACCGTGGTCGGGACGGCGGTGTCCGTCTCCAACGACATGACCGAGGGCATCATCGCCCGCTTCCGCACGATGGCGATCCACCGCCCGTCGGTGCTCGTCGGACACGTCGTCGGCAGCGTGCTGCAGTCGGTCGCCAGCGTGGTCCTCGTC
>NZ_JAQYWW010000364.1:0-639 GCF_036322525.1 Streptomyces sp. BE20
CCGCTTCACCGACCCCACCGCCTACCGCAACGCCACCTCCGCACTGCCCGAAACCACCCGCGACGACGAGGCCCTCACCCTCCAGATCCCCGGCGACGGCAGCCAGCGCCACCTGCGCACCCTCCTCGACCACCTCGACACCGCCGGCATCGAAGCCGACGAACTCACCGTCCACACCCCCGACCTCGACGACGTCTTCTTCGCCCTCACCGGCGGCACGACCCCGCCGAACCAGCCCGAGGAGGCTGTCCGATGAGCTCGTTCTCCCTCGCCGCCCGCGACTCCTCGACCATGCTGCGCCGCAACCTCCTGCACGCCCGGCGCTACCCGTCCCTCACCCTGAACCTGCTGCTCACGCCGATCGTGCTGCTGCTGCTCTTCGTCTACGTCTTCGGCGACGTGATGAGCGCGGGCCTCGGCGGAGGCGCCGACCGCGCCGCCTACATCGCGTACCTCGTCCCGGGCATCCTGCTGATGACCATCGGCGGCACCACGGTGGGGACGGCGGTGTCCGTCTCCAACGACATGACCGAGGGCATCATCGCCCGCTTCCGCACGATGGCGATCCACCGCCCGTCGGTGCTCGTCGGACACGTCGTCGGCAGCGTGCTGCAGTCGGTCGCCAGCGTGGTCCTCGTC
>NZ_JAQYWW010000365.1:0-1886 GCF_036322525.1 Streptomyces sp. BE20
CACCCGGCGCCGCACCACCACGCCGACTCACCAACAACAGATGACGCACCCCGTGCGACTCCACCAGACGCCGAGCCACCAACCCGCCCAACGTCCCCGTCCCACCCGTCACCAACACCGTCCCCGCCGGATCCAACACCCGGCCACCGCCCGCTCCGGCCTCGGCCGGCGCACCCGCCCGCACACCGGCCCGCGCCAGGCGCGGCACCACCGCGCGGCCGTCTCGCCACGCCACCTGGGGCTCGCCCGACGCCAGCGCGTCGGCGACCAGCGCGGCGGGCGCCGCCGAGCCGTCGGTGTCCACCAGGACGATGCGGCCCGCGTGTTCGAGCTGCGCGGTGCGCACCAGGCCCCACACGGCGGAGGCCGCCGGGTCGTCGGCCGCGTTCGCGGTCAGGACGGCGAGCGGACGGTCGGAGTCGCCGGCCAGGTGCTCCTGGATCCGGGTGAGCGCGGCCCCGACGAGCTCCCGGCCCGCCTGCGGCGCCGGCAGCCCGCTGGGAGCGGTCAGGTCGAGCACCTCCCCCGCCGCCGCCCCGGCCTCGGCGCGCGGCAGTTCGGCCGGCGTCCAGTCGAGGCGGTACAGGTGGTCGGCGGCCGGATCCTGGACGGCGGACAGCCGCTCGGGCGCCACCGGCCGCAGGACCAGCGCCCCGACGGCGCCGACCGGTCGGCCGACCGGGTCGGTGAGCGCGAAGGACACGCTGTCCGGGCCCTCCCGGCGGGCGTGCACCCGCAGGGCGGTGGCCCCCGACGCGAACAGGGCCACGTCGTTCCAGGCGAACGGCAGCAGGACCTCGCCCGGGCGGGCCACCGGGGCCGCGCCCAGGTTGGCGGACTGCAGCGCCGCGTCCAGCAGCGCCGGGTGCAGGCCGAACCGCCCGGCGGACTCGGTCAGTTCCTCCGGCAGGGCGACCTCGGCGAACACCTCCTCGCCCGAGCGCCAGGCGACCCGCAGGCCCCGGAAGGCGTCGCCGTACTCGTACCCGGCCTCCGCCAGGCGCTCGTAGAAGCCGTCCAGTGCGACCGGCTCCGCGCCGGCCGGCGGCCACGCCTCGTAGCCGAACTCCGGTGCGGCCTCGGCCGCCAGGAAGCCGGTGGCGTGCCGGGTCCAGGTGCCCTCGCCGTCCTCGTCACGCGAGTGCACGTGGACGGCCCTGCGGTCGTCGTCGGCGGCCGGATCGACCGTGACGCGGATCTGGACGCCACCGCGCTCGGGCAGGATCGCGGGGGCCTCCACGACGAGTTCCTCCAGGCGGCCGAGCCCGGTCTGCTCGCCGGCCCGCAGGGCGAGTTCGAGGAAGGCCGCACCGGGCAGCAGGATGTTCCCGGAGACGGCGTGGCCGGCCAGCCACGGGTGCGAGCGGGTCGACAGCCGGCCGGTGAACACCGCGCCCCCGTCGGGCAGTTCCACCAGGGTGCCGAGCAGCGGGTGCCCGGCCGCGGCGACGCCGAAGGCGGTCACGTCGCCGGTCCCGGCGACGGGCTCCAGCCAGAAGCGCTGGTGCTGGAAGGCGTACGTGGGGAGTTCGGAGGGCCGGAGCGTACCGGCGCCGACGAACGCCGTCGACCAGTCCACCTCGACCCCGCGGACGTACAGCTCCGCGGCCGAGAGCAGGACGCGGTCCCACGCACCGTCCTCACGCCGCAGCGTCCCCGTGGCGACGGTCGGGGCCGGGACCGTCTCCTCCAGCGCCTCCGCGATGCTGTGGACGAGCACCGGGTGCGCGCTCACCTCGACGAAGGCCCGGAACCCCTCCGCGGCGAGCGTGTCCACCGCCTCGGCGAAGCGCACGGTCTGCCGCAGGTTGCGGTACCAGTACCCGCCGTCCAGCTCAGGACCCTCCAACCACCGGCCCTCCACCGTCGACAGGAACGGGATCGCG
>NZ_JAQYWW010000366.1:0-417 GCF_036322525.1 Streptomyces sp. BE20
GACCGGGCCGAGGTCCGGCGGATCCTGGCGGACAAGGACGCGGGCATCAGCGTCCACGAGGCCGCCGCGAAGGTCGTCGACGGCACGGCGGCCGAGCTGCGCCAGTTCCTGGAGGTCGGCCTCCCGAACGCGCGGATCATCGACGACCGCGTCAAGGCCGCCCAGTTCCTTTCCGTCGGCGGCCCTGCCGTGAAGGCGGCGGCCGAGAAGGCCCTCAAGTCCGGCAGCCCCGAGGCGGTCCGCAAGTTCCTCGCCGAGGGCCAGCACACGGCCCGCGCCGAGGACGACGACCGGGCCGAGGTCCGGCGGATCCTGGCGGACAAGGACGCGGGCATCAGCGTCCACGAGGCCGCCGCGAAGGTCGTCGACGGCACGGCGGCCGAGCTGCGCCAGTTCCTGGAGGTCGGCCTCCCGAAC
>NZ_JAQYWW010000367.1:0-314 GCF_036322525.1 Streptomyces sp. BE20
ACCCGGACGCGCTGGACACGCTGGTGGCGGGCTTCGAGGAGCAGGGTGTGCGGGTGCGGCGCGTCCCGGTGGACTACGCCTCCCACACGTCCCACGTCGAGTCGATCGAGGAGGAACTCGCCGAGCTCCTGGCCGCGGTGTGGCCCCGGCCCGCCGCGATCCCGTTCCTGTCGTCGGTGGAGGGCCGGTGGTTGGAGGGTCCTGAGCTGGACGGCGGGTACTGGTACCGCAACCTGCGGCAGACCGTGCGCTTCGCCGAGGCGGTGGACACGCTCGCCGCGGAGGGGTTCCGGGCCTTCGTCGAGGTGAGCGCG
>NZ_JAQYWW010000368.1:0-308 GCF_036322525.1 Streptomyces sp. BE20
CCACCATGAACGCCAGCCGCTCCGCCGGGAAACCCGGATCCAGCGGCAGATACCCCGCCCCCGACCGCAACACCGCCACCATCGCCACCACCAGGTCCACCGACCGCGGCAACGCCAACCCCACCCAACGACCCGGACCGTCCCCCCGACCCACCAGCACCGACGCCCACCGCGCCGAACGCTCCCCCAACTCCCCGTACGTCAACGACTCCCCACCCACCACCAACGCCACCGCACCCGGCGCCTCCCGCACCCACCCCTCGAACCGCTCCACCACCGAACCCGCCACCGGAACCACACCCACCACG
>NZ_JAQYWW010000369.1:0-9975 GCF_036322525.1 Streptomyces sp. BE20
ACCTCACGAGAGATGACAGACTGGGCACCCAACGGAGCTCCTACCGAACAGTGATCTTGGTCGACACGGTTCTAGCAGGAGCTCCGTCCCATTTCAGGCGACTTGACGCGGCCACCCACGGCTCTATCTACACGGCATTGGAACTAGACCCGGCCGGCCCCGGCGGGAGGCTGCCTGCGGCACCCTGCGACGTCCGGAGGGACCGGGGGCACCCCTCACCCCATCCTCAGCGGAACGCGGCGACGTGGCGGTCGGCCCAGTCGGTGAAGGTACGCGCGGGACGGCCGAGCACCTGCCGGACGGCCGGGCTGATGCGCAGTTCGGCCCCGTTCGGGGCGCCGAGGATGTCGAGGGTGTCGTCGGCGAGTTCCACCGGCATGCTTCGGGCCATCGCGGTCCTGGCCTCGTCGCGGGTGAGCTCGTGGAACCGCAGGGGCGAGCCCAGCGCGGCGGAGACGGCCTGTGCCTGCCCGCGCGGGCTGATCACCTCCGGGCCGGTCAGCTCGTACACGCCGCCGAGGTGCCGGTCCTCCAG
Organism: Streptomyces sp. BE20; assembly: GCF_036322525.1. Lineage (NCBI taxonomy): Bacteria > Bacillati > Actinomycetota > Actinomycetes > Kitasatosporales > Streptomycetaceae > Streptomyces > Streptomyces sp. BE20. Next base: position 536 of record NZ_JAQYWW010000369.1, read on the forward strand.
CAGGCAGGCCGCCGCGACGTCGGCGATGTCCGTCGGGTCGACGACCGGCGCGCCGATCTCGCCGAACGGGGCCACGACGGTCCGCCGCGTCCGGATGGACTCGGCCCACCACAGCACGTTGGAGGCGAAGCCGCCCGGCCGCAGGATCGCCCACTCCGGGGCGGACTCCCGGATCAGGTCCTCCAGCGCCCGCATCGCGATCCGGGTCGGGCCGAACGGCCTGGTGGACACGCCCTGTGTGGAGAGCAGCACGATGCGCCGGACCCCGGCCGCCACTGCTCGGCCGACGACGTCGGCCGGGGCTGTCCCGGGGCCGTGCAGGTCGCCCGACAGCAGCAGGAACAGCGCCTTCGCCCCGGCGAGCGCGGGCTCCAGAGCGGCCGGCTCGGCCAGATCGGCTACGACGTGCCGGACGCCGTCCGGCACGGGCGCCGCGTGCCGCGAAACCGCCGTCACCTGTTCTCCCGCCCCGGCCAGTGCCCGCGTCAGCGGCCGGCCGATGTTTCCGGTGGCTCCGGTCACCACGATCATGATCAGCTCCTCGCTCGATGTCCTGCGCTCGATGTCCTGCGCTCGTGTGCACGTGCTGCTGTGCGGTGCTGACGCTAGGACGGCGGGCTTACCGCTGGTAAGGACATACCCGAAGGTAAGCTCCGCACATGACGGAAGGCTTGCAGCCAGGGCGCAGTGACACCGGCAAGCGGTATGAGGTGTTTCACACCGACTGCGCGGCACGCGACACGGTCGACCACGTGACCAGCCGATGGGGGGTCTGGGTGCTGATCTCCCTTCAGGGCAACGACCTGCGCTTCTACGAGCTGCGCGACAGCATCCGGGGCATCAGCGAGAAGATGCTCGCGCAGACCCTGCGCGCGCTGGTCCAGGACGGCCTGGTGTGGCGGACGGTCGAACCGACCACGCCGCCTCAGGTCACCTACGGGCTGACCGAGTTCGGCCGGGACGTCGGCGAGCCACTGCTGGAACTGTTCGACCGGATCACCCGGTGGCTGCCGCCGGGCACCGCCGACCGGACACCCGCCGATGGATCACGACCCCGGTCGTAGACACGTCGGGTAAGCCAGCGAGAAAGTCGATCGCCCCCGCTCGCCCCGCCAGATGTGGTCGCGAGCTTCGCCCCACCGCGGGGCCCGCAGGATCTGCGTGCGCCAACCTCTCCGCCCGCCTCCGGTGCGCGCGGATCGTGGCGCCGACCGGTCGCGCTCAAGGACGGTGCTCCGGATCCGGGGCGCCGATCCGGCCGATCGCGTCGGGGCACGACGCGGCCCCCGGGCCGGCGGGCTGCCGGTCCGGGGGCCGCGGTCGTAGTCCCCGTCCACCGTGTACAGGCGGCCGTTGGCGCCGAGCGCGTACACGTGCAGGACGTTGCCGGTCATCGCGGCGGCGACCTTGGTGATCCGGGTACCGAAGGAGTTGGCGGTGATCGCGGCCCAGCCGGTCCAGCGCCCGACCGCGTAGTCGGCGGCGGCCTCGTAGGGTCCGCCGTCGGCGGCGACCACCAGCTTGGTGGAGGTCCCGTTCTCGACCACCGACAGGTCGGCGATGTTCTCGCGCCCACTGATTCCGCCGCCGGGGAGGCCGGGCGGCGAGGTCAGCAGCGCGGGACGGAGCTGTTGGGGCCGCCGAAGCTCTGCTCGATGTAGCCGGGAACTCCGGTGGTGTTGTCGGTGATTCGCCACCAGTAGGTCTCCAGGGGACCAGGGGTTCCGCAGTACACGGTGACCTTGTGGCCGACGTACCCGAGGCCATTGATCGTCGCGGTGAGGTTCGGCCTGTTCCGGATGTTCACGCCGTCCTGGTAGAAGCGGCCCGATACCGCGTTGATCCCGGCAGTAGCGGCCGAGACGGTTTCCGGGGCTGCCGACGCGGTGCCGCCGTAAGCGGAACCGAGGATGATCGCGGCTCCGAGGACACCGGCAGTCTTCTTCAACATGTGATCTCCATGAGTGGCGGAGGTGTGCAACGTGTACGGCCGGATCCGGGCGCGGGCTTTTCCCCGCACCGAGGTCCATCCGTCTGCTCGTTCTCTCGGTGAGCTGAGGGGTGGGCGGGTCGTGTTCGTGACTGCGCGACTTCACCTGTCACCGCCAGCAGTGGGCGAGGTCTGTCAGGGGTGCACGATCCTGTCAACTCGCACGTAGGGCATCGAGACCGTTACCGAACCGCGGGGCCGGCCCGCCCGGGAGCGGGCCGGCCTTCGGCTCAGGGCCTGGTCGTCACCTCGTCCGGACGCGCCCGGCCGGGAGCCGTGCCGCGTGGACGACGCCCCTGGTCAACGGACCACAACGGTCCCGCTGCCCGCACGGTAGCGCCAACCGGCGCCCAGGGTGTTGCAGTGGATCTTGGACCATCCGTTGTTGCTCGCGTCGTTGCCGGACAGGACGGTGTGCCGGCCGTCGCTGCTGTCGCAGTACGCCTTCACCTTGTAGATCTTCTGGGTCGCACAGTGCACCCCGAAGTAGTTCGAGTCCGACCCCTGGACGCAGTACGACGGGATCGAGCCGCTGAGGCCGGTCTGCGCCTGGGCGGGCGCAGCGACGGCGCCGCCGACGGCGAGCACGGCACCGAGGGCGAGTACGGAAACGGTCTGACGGATGCGCATGAGGGACCTCTCGTCGAAAGGATCGATTCGGTGTTCTGCGGCGCCCCGTCCCGGCCGGTCGGCGTTTCGGGGCACGTCGGCAACTCTGGTCGACCGACTTGAGGCAAACCTTGGGAAAAGCTTGATGCCTCAGATAGGGCCGGCAACTCGTCCACTAGGGAAAGGACTTGGACTTGCCGGGCGGACAACCCGACGAGCCTGGGTCCCGCATGTTCGACCCTTCGGAGCTCCACGTCGAGGGACGACCTGCCCCACTGGCCAGGTCGTGGCGGTTGCCGGGGCGCGCGACCGGAGGGCGGTGACGGCCTCCGCAGCACGGTCCGGGCGGGCGGGTGCAACGGATCGGCTCCCGTCCGGGCCGTCCGGCCAGGTGGGGAGTGTGGACGGGACTACGGACGTCCAGAACCCCGGGCATCCGGGAAAAATACCCCGGCGGGTATATTGGACGACGAAGCGGGGACGTCCTCCCCGACCGATCCACAAGGAGTTCCGCCATGTGTCGACGTACCACGTGCCGAATCTGCGGCAAGGCCGGCTACGCCGGGTGCGGTATGCACGTCGACCAGGTCCTCGCCGGAGTTCGCCAGGCCGACCGCTGCTCCTGCGACCGGAGCGCCCGCAAGGCCGGAGGCTTCCTGGCGAAGCTACTGGGCCGCCGCTGAGCGAACGGGCGCCGCTGGGGCGGGCCACACGCCGGGGCACCCGCCACGGCCCGCCCCATGTCCGCCCAGCTCTGTCGCTGCCGCCGTTGCGGCGGCGTCCTGTGTGGATGTGGGTTCGGCCCGGCGGATACCCCCGGGGGCCTCGCTCAGCACGCCGGCGCCGCCCGCCCGGCGCATCGGAGGAACCGTCGTCGGCGGGAGCGCCGAGCTGCGCACCCGCCGACGACGGTCGGCGTCGGTCAACGGCGAGAGAACGCGACCTTCGGCAGGACCCGGTCGAGCCGGGCGGTCGACGCCGAACGCATGCCTCGCAGCGAACTCGACGCCTCGCGCACATCGAACACGAAAGTGCCCCGCGCCTGCACGGCGGCGGGCGCCGACCGGACGGCCCGGTCCGCCCGCAGGCGGACCGGGAAGACACAGCCCCGCGCCGCACGGCGCCGCCGATGAGCGAGCCGGACGTCAGGCGAGTGCCAGGAAGAGCTTTTCCAGTTCGGCCTCGCTCATCGGCGGCTCGTCGCCGTCCGCGACGGCCATGCACTGCCGCATGCCGCTGGCCACGATCTTGAATCCGGCCCGGTCGAGGGCACGGGAGACGGCTGCCAACTGCGTCACGACGTCCTTGCAGTCACGCCCTGCCTCGATCATCGCGATGACGCCGGCGAGCTGGCCCTGGGCCCGACGAAGGCGATTGAGGACCGCGCCGACCGCTTCGTCGTCGACCTGCATTCCCATACCTCCAGAGAGTCGCTCGCCCGCGAGTTTACCCCGTGGGGTATGTCTCGGGCGCCTCGGGGCGATCAAGGACCCTCCTGGGCAGGGCCGGTCGGCTCCGGTCTTCGACTCGGCACCGCTGTCCACCGAAGCTGAACCCGACCGCCACCGGCCACCTCGCGACCCGCCGGCCAGGAGCAGACCGCGTCCTCACCTGCGCAGGACACCCCACCCGCCGGCGCCACAACCGACGGGCGCAGCCTGCCACTCGTCGCCGACAGCTCCGGGGAGGTCAGTGGGGATCGCCTACTTGGTCGGCCACGGCGAAGTCTGCCCCGCAGTCCGTGCAGTGCGCGCTTCCGAAGAGGTAGGTCACAGCAGTGGCGACCTCGTTCTGGCCGTCGGTGAAAGCGAGTGCGTGGATCCGTTGGCCGATGCCGCGCAGGTCGCCAGGGCCCACGGGTCGCAAAGGGGCCTTCTCCACGTGGTCGTCCAGGGCGTAGTCGCCGCTCGTGGAGAAGTAACCGTAGTCACCGATGGCGATGAACAGGCTGGTTTCGCAGTCGGGACAGGAGATTTGGTACTCCCCGTTCACGAGTCCCCACGCAAGCTCCTCACCCCAGACCGGGACACCTTCGAATGCCATAAGGGCTTCGAGCAGGTAGATGTAGTCGGTCCGGTCGGGAGACGTCCGAAGGTGCTCGTTCGCCATGCGTAGGAGGGTTGCGATCTCCTGCGCATACTTCACACGGACGTCGTCGGCCCCGTGCAGCTGGCCCGTCCCCGCCACGATCGCGGCTGCGAGGTGCAGTGCGTTCAGCTGCTCCTGCGGGTCGGCACCCACGGCGATTGTCGTCAGCCGGGGAAGCGCCGCGAAGCTGGCCGAGTAGACGCTGCCCTGATGGCAGAGGGCCGACCAGAGGTCGTTCCAGCGCTCGGCGTTCGGATCTGCTTCGATCTCGTCCAGCAGGGCGGGTATGTCTTCCGCAGAGCCGTAGGCATGGCTGAGTTGCGACCAATCCGTCATGCAGGAATCCAACCAGGCCGTTGTGACATTCGAGGCTCCTGCACCGGAAGCATCGGTGCCGGCCCCACGACGGAACCGTAGAGCCCCCGACCGGCACAACCCCCGAAGGCCGCCCAGGCGGACCAGGAGTCAGCAGGACGGCCAGGTCGCCGGGGACTGCAGCAGGAACCCGGCGGGCGCAGCATCGACGCTACGGGCCGACAACCGGCCGGCAGGAAGGTGGGGGCGGGACGCGCCCTGGGAAGTCAGCCGGCGTCCCGCCCCGGGTGGAGCACGTGATCAGGAAGGGTGACCCTGTCGCAGGCCTCAGCGCAGCGGTGTCCGCCGGGCCCTGTACGACCTACCCGTCAGACCACCCACCAGCCGTAGCCCGTGAACCCGCCCTTGCCCGCGCAGTAGGCGTACGAGGTGGAGCCGTTCGCGTACTTCTTCGCGCCGAAGACGATGCTGCCGTTCCCGCACTCGGCGACGGCGTAGAACTTCGTGCCGGCCGCACCCGAGCAGGTGACGCTGAAGGTGTTGATGTCGCTCCAGTTGGAGGCGCACCTGGCGGCAGCGAGGCTCGCGCCCGGACTGGACGTCTGGGCCTGAGCGGCGGGCACCGCACCGAGAACGAGAGCGGCTCCGATGGCGGCACCGGCGACTGCACGACGGATCTGCATGATCGACTCCTCAAGAGTGGTCGAGTGAACCCTGTTGCCCGACCGACCGGGCAACAGGACCCACCGTTCCTGATCGCTCTTGGGAGGAACCTTGAGGGAATCCTGAAGTGCCAGGTCAGGGGGCCTGCGCCCCGTCGCCCCCTCCGGGTCGACGGTCGAGCTCCGCTGACACGACACACCGTCGGTCGACGATCGGGCCCGGCCGGCTCCCGAACTCCCGGCATGCCTTGCGGGCTCCCGACGGCCCGAGCGTGCCGGGCTTGAATCGGCATGGAGCAGGGGCCGGTCCGGTCGAGGCCGACCGGGCTACGGCGGGCGACGGCGGCGGGCGACGGGCGGCGGGCGGCGGGTTGACAAGGAAGCCCTGTTTATCGATTATCGGCATATCGGTAATCGATAAGGGGGAGTTGGGATGTCCTTGCTGGGCAAACTGCGGAGGCCCGACTGGCTCGGCGAACTTCAGGGCGTGCTCACGCTCGGTCTGGTCGCAACGGGCCTGGCGATCGCGGTACCCGTGGGCCGTGCGCTGCTGGGCGACCTGCCCGTGACCACCGGGATACCGGCCGGCGCGCTGGAGGGGAGCACCGTGATCCCCGGCAGGACGACCGGGGGCGTCAGCATCACCCCGGACTCCGTCATCGAGGTGGAGATCGCCGATCCCAGCGCCCACCAGATCGTCGCGGCGGTACTCACCGCGCTGCCCAGCCTGCTGGTCGCCCTCGGCATGCTGGTCATGCTGCTGCTCGTCGTGCGGCGGGCCCGTCGCGGTGATCCGTTCACCGCCCAGGCGGTGCGGCGGTTGCGGCTGCTCGCCGTCTTCGTCATCGTCGGCGGGACTCTGGCCGGGGTGGCGGAGAGCGTCGCGGCACTGGATCTCGCCCTCAGCGTGAGCGACACGGCGGGCGTCACGGTCTGGGAGTTCCCGGCCGCGTGGACGCTGGCCGGGTTCGGGCTCCTCGCGTCCGCCGAGGTCGTCAGCCGTGGCGCCGGGATGCGGGCCGAGCTGGAGACGGTGATCTGATGCCACCGGAGGAAGAGCACCGCGTCGAGGTGCACCTCGACAGGCTGCTGGAGGAATGCGGCCTCACGCTGACCGAATTGGCGGACCGGGTCGGCCTCACGCTTGCCAACCTCTCCGTCCTCAAGAACGGCCGGGCACGCGCGATCCGGTTCAGCACGCTCACAGCGCTGTGCGATGCACTCGACTGCCGGCCCGGCGACCTGCTCACCGTCCTGCCCAGGACACCGCCCGGCTGAACCGGTGCGCCGCCCTCACGGCCGGAGCGCCGTCGAGATGAGCGGCATCGCGGGCGAGCCGGCCGTCTGCCGTGTCGTCAGCTCTCCATCCCTGACGGCGCCCGACACCCCGGCCACGACCGGAGCCGCCCGGCCTGATCCTCTCTCGCGAGGATTGCCGGCCCGACGGCGCCCGCGCACCCGCCCAGAATCCCGGTGCGGCAACGGAACTTCACAGACACCATGGTGATCATGACGAACGACGAGACGGGGCTCGCCCCTCTGGGCCTCTGCGTGGTGGGCAACGTGGCGCAGGTGACCGCCCACGGCACCGGCGGCGGCGAACTCCATTCCGGCCTGCGGCACTTCGCCCCTGGTGCCAAGGTCTGGGTCGCGCCGCCGCGCTGGGACCCGTGGGACCCGGGCGTGACCGTCGTCGGCCGTCACCGGGGTAACCACCGCCGTTACATCGCGGTCGTCGTCCAGCGCCGGTTCCTGGAAGACCTGCGGGTCCGGGGTATCTACAGCCCGGCCCTGCTGGCGAAGCTCGGCGGCGGCTGGAACGCCCATGCGGCCGAGGAGTTCACGCGGTTCTGGGGCAGCCCGAGGCTGGAGACGCGGGTCGAGATCGGCGGACGGCCGCGCTGGGCCCCGCCGGTCCTCGACCCCCCGCCCCCGGAGATGGAGTACGAGGGCGCGGTCTACCACCTGTCCGGCTTCGACGCCGGACACGCCCGCTACTCGGCGCAGCCGCCCCCCTGGCTGCGGCCCCGGCAAGGCTGAGCCCGAGCCCCCACCGCGCCGACTCCGTGCCCGGATCTCTGAGCTCGGCGCGGGTCTGAGGGCGGTCGTGTCGGTGAAACTCGAACACCTCGATTTCGAGCGGCCCGTCCGCGACCGGCTGGGCAACGGCCCCGTCCGCGCCTGCGTCGCCGAGGCCGTCCGAAAGCACCCGGCCGGCCGGCTCCGTACCAACCCGGCGCAGGCGACGGCCGCCCTCACCCGGATCTCGTCGGTCACCCGTCACTGACAGCGGCGCACCGAGGACCCCGAGGCCCAGGTCGGGCTTGATCCCTGATTGCCGGTGAGGTCAGTCCGGCGCCCGGCTTCCGCACGGTCGCGCAACGCCCTGGAGAGCCGGGTGTGAATGCCGGAGATCTCAGCCATGCCCGCTCCCTACGGAGGGCAACTGTCCGCACGGCCAGATGTGCGCGTTCCAGAACTCCAACGGCGGCGGTCAGCCCTCTCCGGCCCGGCCGGGGCGGCCCTGTCCGCGTGGCCCCGGCAGACGGGAGAGAAACCGTCCGCCCGTTGCGAGCGGCAACCCCGGAACCCGACCGGCCGCCCTCCCCCACCGCTTCGCGTCCGTGCCGAAGTCCCGCAGGGTGGAGTGGCCGGCCTTCCCGGCCGAGGGTCGCTTCCCGGCCCTTGCGGGCCGCGGTTGTGCGCTGGTTGCCCCCGGTCAGCGGCGGCCGGTGGCCAGGATGACGAGGAACTGGCCGCCACCCGCCTCGATGTCTGCGGTCACCGGCAGCCCCGGTACCAGTCGGGAGAACCGGTCCACCAACCAGTCCGCCGCCGCCTGGGCGTCCTGCCTGGTCGGGCAGCGGCCCACCATCTCGCGGCCCCCCTTGCGCTCCAGCCTCCCGGCCACGGTGATCAGGGGCGCCGGCTCGACCACGTACAGGCGGTCCGGCCAGGCGATGACCACCTTGACCGCGCCCTTGCGGGTGTTGCACCCGCGATGCGCAAGCCGCTCGGCGACCTTGGCCTTCCGGTCGGCGGTACGGCTGTCGACACTGGGCCCTCGCGGGTCGTTCACCGACTCGCCGGGGTCGACCGGTTCGTCGCACACCCAACATCGCCAGCCGTCGCGCTCGGCCACATCTTCAAGGAGACTCACCCGAGCAAACTAGCCTGCCCGGCCGCCACCCCGCACATCAGGGCCACCACGACGCCTCGACACCGACCGACCAGGCTGCGGAGGCACACGCCGATCCGGCCCGGTTCCGGCCTCGCCGGGACGCGGCGACGATCAGCACCTGCCTTGCAACGCTCCCCTGCTCAGCTCTGCTGCTCCGCCAGGGCCGGCTGGAGCATCGATTCGAGGACGTCGTCGATCTGGCCGCCGAGAGCACGGGCCGCCAGTCGGCCCTGCCGGTCGACGATCAGCGTGGTCGGGAAGGACTGCGCACCGAGGGTGCCCGTGGGGAACCTGAGCAACTGGGTGCCGGCCGGGTCGTACTGGCTGGGGAAGGTGACGCTCGCACGCGTCTCCGGCGGATTCAGGCGGGTCCGGCGCTACCCGCCCAAACCCTTCCGACCTGCGACCGCACCCGAGTCCGGTCGTCCGGCCGGCGACGCACGGGTCACATCCGAGGGAGGGGGTGGGACCCGACGCTCGCGCGTCGGGTCCCACCCCCTCCCTGGATGCGGATGTTCCTACCGGTCACCAGCGGTACCAGCGGTGACGGCGGCCGGAGGAGTGCGTGCCACGGGCGACGAACCCGACCAGCCAG